>CANGUU010000015.1 GCA_947457195.1 Gammaproteobacteria bacterium | reverse complement strand
TTGCCAGCGTAGGGGAATTATTTCCTGATCCCGTTGTCTACGTGATGTCAACTGCTACCTGTGCGTGCCACCTTGGACACTCAGTCCAGTGGCGTCGCTGACCGGGCTGTTGTGACGAGCTGAATGCGATGGCCATTGGGTGGTTCCCAGCCCGGTGGTGGTTACCGCGCGGCTGACATGGTGGAATTGATCGGAGTCGGTTACAGTTTTCCCGGTAGAGTAAAGGTAAGGCAGGGCGTACCGGGTCTTGTAGGTAAACAAGCAGCAAGCCGCTAAGGCGGTCCTGCAGTCATTCGTGCAATACGTTGCGGAAAGAGTTTTCGAGATGGCAGAACAGCAACAAGTGGTATCCGACCTAAAGGCAGGGCTGTCTGATGCTGCAGCTTACCTGCCGCCCGCCGAATGCCGCTCGGGGTCAGCCATCGGGTCAGAGTCTTGCCAGTCTCCATTACTGGAATCGTTGTCGGCGCTGATGGATGATGAGGCTGAGGCGCTTGAACTGCGGCGCCTAATCAGAGCCATGCCCGCCGATTCCCAACTTTCTGCCCGCTTGCGACGTTATGAGGCCGTAAGGTCGGCAGTAAGCCAAGGTACGGCGGCGTCACCCTTTGTTGACCTCTCCCCGCGTATTCGCCAGGAGTTGAATGGCGGAGCCGCAGTGTTTCCGCACATTTCCCTTGTAAGGCGCGCAGGACTTCGATCTGCCCGAATGCTGGGTCAAGTGGCGGTGGCCGCTTCGGTAGCGCTTGCCGTTCTCCTGGCCTACTCCGGTTTGCAGCCCCTGCGGGCGCCGGTGTCTGGTGTCGCTGCCGTTGAAGTTGCCGCCGAGCCGGCAATCACCCAAGGTCAGGCGTTGCCGCAGCTCAGTGGCGACTACAACACCGCAACGGTCACGCAGACCGTAAGCCTCGATCAGGCAGCCCGCAATCGGTTGGAGCGGGCCGTGCGCAACTTCTCGGGCACCACCGCCGTCATCAACTCCGGTGAGACTGGCATGTTTCCTGCGCAACTCCAGCCCTTCAGACCCGCCGTTTCGACGCCAACTGCGCCTTGACGTGCCTGGCTCGCACGTTGTGAGCCCACGCAAGATAACCTCCTTGATCTTGATGTAGGTCAGCCCCTGCTGAAGGCGGGGCTACACAGGCAGTGTTGCGTTGATACAAATGGCGCTTTGTAGCGTAAATGACCGCATTTTAAAGAGGATCACATGGCAAGACTCGCGAAATTGATTCAGGTGTACCTGATCCCGATGATCGGGGTGGTCTGCAGCGTGTGGACGTCTTCGAGTTTGGCCCAAGGGCTTCCCGACTTTACGCGGCTCGTGGAGTCTAACGCTCCGGCCATCGTCAACGTCAGCACGACGTATTCTCCGCGGGCCAACAGCGCGGAGGACCGCCAGGAACTCGAAGAGTTACTGCGATATTTCTACGGAGATCGGGCTCCACGGCTGGACATGCCCGCTCCAGACGGCGAGCAACGTGGCCAGGATGGCCCCGGTGCAACCGGCTCGGGCTTCATCATCGACAAGACGGGTTTCATCGTCACCAACCACCACGTGATCGACCAGGCAACGTCGATCAAGGTGACCCTCAATGACCAGCGGGAGTTCACGGCAGAAGTCGTCGGCTCCGACGAGACCTCCGACCTTGCCGTACTCAAGATCGAGGCCGAGGGACTGCCGGTGGTACGCCTAGGCGATTCTGAGCGTGTGAAAGTCGGTGAATGGGTTTTGGCGATCGGGTCACCTTTTGGGCTTTCCTACTCGGTCGCTGCCGGCATCATCAGCTACATGGGGCGCAGTCTGCCCATGTCCGGCAACAACTATGTGTCCTTCATCCAGACTGATGTCGCCATCAATCCCGGCCACTCGGGGGGACCCTTGTTCAACCTGGCAGGCGAGGTGATCGGGATCAATTCGCAGATTTTCACCACCAACAACTCCGGGGGGTCGATAGGGTTGTCCTTCGCTATCCCGGTCGACGTGGCGAAAAATGTGGTTGCTCAGCTCCGGGAGACCGGCAAAGTTGAGCGGGGCTGGTTGGGCGTGGCCATCGATGATGTCAATCAGGAACTTGCTGACGCCTTCAAGCTGGACCGTCCGCACGGTGCACTGATCAGTGATGTCACCAAGGACAGTCCCGCGGCAGCTGCCGGGCTGCGTACCGGCGATATCGTGACCAGTTTCGATGAGCGGGAAATCCGTACTCGCGACGACCTGCCCTACTTCGTGGGTCTGGTAAAGCCGGGGACGGCCGTCCCAGTCGATGTAATCCGCGACGGCCAAGTACAGACTCTGGAGGTGATCGTAGGGACGCTCGGCGCACTGGCCAGCGTTTCGCCGGGTGTGCCTAGTCAGAAGGAGGGTGGAGGACTGGGTTTGCAGGTTACGAGTTTGGATGCCAAGCTCAAGCAGCAGCTCGAACTCGACAACGGTGTTCTGGTAGAGAATGTGACTGGCGCCGCAGAGCAGGCCAGACTTCAAAAGGGGGATATACTGCTGTCGCTCAACGGGGTTGACCTCAACACGCCTGAAGATCTCGCTGAACTCGAACCCAACCTCCCATTTAACCGACCCCTGCCAGTGTTGGTGGTCCGGGAAGGACGGCAGACCTTCTTCACCATTCGGCTTGAAGAGTGAGGCGGCATACAGGGCGCGTGTGCGTCCTGCAGCCATGGGGTCTGCGTCGCAGCATTCTGAACCCACCTCTCGCTTCGCGCTGAGTTGCAAATTTGCAACGATATGATTCTGCTGAGGAAAGCGGCAGCCAACATGGCGGCATCGGACCCTTTCCGGTACACTCGGCGGCCTTTCTCCATCACGCCAAAGGCAGTTCGTGAGCGATCTCAGCCACATCCGAAACTTTTCCATCATTGCACACATCGATCACGGCAAATCCACGCTTGCTGACCGCTTCATCCAGATCTGCGGGGGTCTGACCGACCGCGAAATGTCCGATCAAGTACTCGATTCCATGGACATCGAGCGCGAGCGGGGCATCACCATAAAGGCGCATTCGGTCACCCTGCATTACAAGTCGAGGCAAGGCAAAACCTACCAGCTCAATTTCATCGACACGCCGGGACATGTCGACTTCAGTTATGAGGTTTCGCGCTCGCTCGCTGCTTGTGAAGGAGCTCTGCTCATCGTCGACGCCGCACAGGGGGTGGAAGCACAGTCAGTAGCCAATTGCTACACGGCGATTGAGCAGGGTCTGGAAGTCGTGCCCATCCTCAACAAGATGGATTTGCCACAGGCGGAACCCGAGCGGGTGCGAAAAGAGATTGAGGAGATCATCGGAATCGACGCCAGTGGTGCGGTGCCATGCAGTGCCAAGAGTGGCATGGGGGTGGAGGAGGTGCTCGAAGCCATCATCCACGCCATTCCGCCTCCGGAGGGCAATATAGAGGACAAGTTACAGGCGCTGATCATCGACTCGTGGTTCGATAATTACCTGGGCGTGGTATCCCTGGTGCGCGTGCGACACGGAAGCTTGCGCAAAGGGGACAAGATCATCGCCAAGAGCACGGGTCGCGTGCACACGGTAGACAACGTGGGCATCTTCAATCCGAAACGTGAAGTGCGCGAAGAACTCAAGGCTGGAGAGGTCGGCTTCATCGAAGCGGGCATCAAGGAGATCAAGGGTGCTCCGGTCGGCGATACCATCACGCATGCCAAGACCCCCGAAGTCGAGTCGTTGCCGGGTTTCAAAAAGGTGCAAGCCCAGGTTTACGCCGGGCTCTTCCCGGTTTCCGCTGATGACTATGATGCCTTCCGGGACGCTTTGGAAAAACTCACCCTCAACGATGCCGCGCTCCAGTATGAGCCGGAGAATTCTGATGCTCTTGGCATCGGTTTTCGCTGCGGCTTTCTCGGCATGCTCCATATGGAGATCGTGCAGGAGAGATTGGAAAGGGAGTACAACCTCGATCTCATCACTTCGGCGCCCACCGTAGTTTTCGAGGTGGTCACGCGCTCGGGCGACGTGCTGCGAGTCGACAGCCCCTCGCGACTCCCGCCCCTCGGCAACATCGAGGAAATGCGCGAGCCCATCGTGGAAGCCAACATCCTCGTTCCACAGGATTATGTCGGCAATGTGCTGTCATTGTGCGTCGAGAAACGTGGTGTTCAGAAAGACATGCAGTTCATCGGCAATCAGGTTTCGATCCGTTATGAGTTGCCCATGAACGAGGTTGTGCTGGACTTTTTCGATCGGCTCAAGTCGGTAAGTCGCGGATACGCCTCCCTCGACTATCACTTCGTCCGCTTTCAAGCGGCCAAGTTGGTCAAGTTGGACATCCTGATCAACGGTGATCTGGTGGATGCCCTGGCGCTGATCGTCCATCGGGATCAGGCGCAGTCCAAGGGGCGCGTTCTGACGGAAAAATTGCAGGAACTGATTCCACGCCAAATGTACGATGTGGCGATCCAGGCGGCCATTGGCGGTCAGATCGTCGCGCGTTCGACTGTCAAGGCCATGCGCAAGAACGTGCTGGCCAAGTGCTACGGTGGCGATGTCTCGCGCAAGCGCAAGCTTCTGGAAAAGCAAAAGGCCGGCAAGAAACGCATGAAGCAGGTGGGCAGCGTGGAAGTACCCCAAGAGGCCTTCCTGGCCATCCTGCGAGTCGACAAGTAAGTCATCGGACGACGCCTCAGGAGACCCAGCAAATGAATATCGATTTTTCCCTGGTACTGGTAGTGCTCTCGGCGGTGGCCGGGGCACTGTGGCTGTTCGATGTGTTGGTTCTCGCCAAGCCAAGGGCTGCGCGTCTGCAAGCCTTTTTGCTGCAGCGTGGTCTCACCCTGGCGGAGTTCAGCGAATACGCCGCTACGCTCGATGAGTCGGGAAAGCCCATACCGCCGCAGCCCGGCGAGCAACGTCCCATGCGGGATCCTGCCAAGCAACGCCAACTCGAGGCTGCCGTCGAGGTCAACCGCTATCCCGTCGCGGTGGAATATGGCCGGTCGTTCTTTCCGATACTGCTGGCTGTCACCCTGCTGCGCTCGTTCCTCTTCGAACCCTTCCAGATTCCCACCGGTTCGATGATTCCCACGCTCAACGTCGGTGACTTCATTGTGGTGAACAAGTTTGCCTACGGTTTGCGACTGCCGGTGACCGGTACCAAGATACTCGACATCGGAGAGCCCAAAAGGGGAGATGTGATGGTCTTCGTGCCGCCCCATGATCCCAACTACTTCATCAAGCGCGTAATCGGTCTGCCAGGTGACCATATCCAGTACAAGGATAATGTCGTGTACGTCAATGGTGAGGCACTGCCGCAGGAAAGCGTGGGGTTGCTGCGAGATCAGGGTGTGCTTCTTTCGAAAGAGACCGTGGGAGGCGTCACCCACGACATCTATACCGCCGCGACCCAGCGCTTCAATCGGGTTTATGACTGGTTGCAGCCGGAGGGCATGATCATTCCCGAAGGCCAGTATTTCATGATGGGGGACAACCGAGACAACAGCAGCGACAGTCGCTACTGGGGTCCAGCGGATGCGTCCCGCATCGTCGGCAAGGCAGTTGCGGTGTGGATGCACAAGGATCCAGGTTTCACACTGCCGTCTTTCAGTCAGAATCGCCTCATCGACAATGCTGACTAGCGCAGCAGCGTACAATGGTGCGTTGGCGGCCGCACACTCGGCACGGGCAGACTGTCGGTGCACCCCACGGCCTGATGTTGCTTTGCTCCGACCGCAGCAGCAACGGCGTTCCTGTGTTTTCCCGGTCGACGATCAGCGCCTGCCTTGACCCACTTTCTCGACAGACTCGGCTATAGCTTCGGCAACCCGGCCTTGCTGGATGAAGCGCTGCGTCATCGCAGTGCTGGTAAACCCAACAACGAGCGCCTGGAATTTCTGGGAGACGCCGTACTCGGTTTCCTGGTTTCTGATCTGCTTTTTCAGCAGCACCCCGGTGCCACCGAGGGTGAGCTCAGCCGCCTGCGATCCTCACTGGTACAGCGCGCCACGCTGGTGGAAATCGCCCGCCGCCTGAGGTTGGGGGATGAGCTCAAGTTGGGACTTGGGGAGCTTAAATCCGGCGGGGCAGACCGCGACTCGATCCTTGCCGATGCTGTCGAAGCCGTGCTGAGCGCCGTCTACCTCGATGGAGGTCTCGAGCCCTGCAGGGCCTTGTTGCGGCAGTGGTTGGGCGCGCGTCTTGGGGATCTGCAGCCCGAGATTGCCGGCAAGGATCCGAAAACCCGCTTGCAGGAATTGCTGCAGGCCAAGAGGCGGTCTTTGCCGGAGTACCGGTTGCAGAAGATTTCGGGCAGCGGGCATCAGCAACATTTCCTCGTCGAGTGCCGCGTGGCGCTGCTCTCCAACGGCATCACCGCCGAGGGCAGCAGCCGCAAGGAGGCCGAGCAGGCGGCTGCCCGCCTGGTGCTGGAACGTCTTGGAGTCGAAGCATGACTGAAGTCCAACAGCGCTGTGGCTTGATCGCCCTGATCGGTCGCCCCAATGTCGGCAAGTCCACGCTGTTGAATCATTTGGTGGGACAGAAGCTCAGCATTACCTCGCGCAAGCCGCAGACCACCCGACAGCGGGTACTCGGCATCAAGACGCGTGACTACGCCCAGTTGATCTACGTCGATACACCCGGTTACCACCTCGGGGAGAAAAAAGCTCTCAACCGCGCCATGAATAAGACGGTGGGGACAGTTTTGCTCGATGTCGACATCGTACTGCTAGTGATCGATCGCCTTGGCTTTGGTCCCGAAGACGAAGATCTGCTTGCCATGTTGCAGCGTCAGCAGGTGCCCGTCTTCCTCGTGATCAACAAGGTGGACCAGTTGCCCGACAAATCCGCCCTGCTGCCGTTCATCGATCAGTTACGTCGGCGTTGGGATTTTTTCCGTGAGGTGGTCCCGGTGTCTGCCCTCAAGCAGGACAACACGGCCGAGTTGGAGCAGACGCTGGTGCGCTACCTGCCAGAGCAGGCCTGGTTCTACCCAGAGGATCAGTTGACCGACCGCAGCGCGCGCTTTCTTGCCGCGGAGTTCGTTCGGGAGAAAATCACCCGGCAGATGGGCGACGAGTTGCCTTATGCCGTTGCTGTCGAAATCGAGGAGTTCAAGATCGAGGGTGACACCCAGCACATCAGTGCGCTGATTCTGGTGGAGAAGGAGTCCCAGAAAAAAATGCTCATCGGCGAAGGAGGCAGTCGGCTGAAGCTCATCGGTATCGAAGCGCGCAAAGAGATGGAGCGGATGTTCGAGAGCAAAGTCATGCTCAGGCTGTGGGTCAAGGTCAAGGGCGGCTGGTCCGACGATGAGCGGGCACTGCAGAGTCTGGGATTCGACTAGGGTTGGCGGCCATGGACAGGGGCGCGATTCTGCAGGGCTGGCTGCTGCACAGTCGTCCCTTTCGGGACAGCAGCCTCGTTCTCGACCTGTTCACCCGGCAGCAGGGTAGGGTCAGCGCGATCGCCCGTGGCGTGAGAACCTCCAAGTCAGGCGGCCGTCGTTCTCTGCTGCAGCCCTTCGTGGCCCTCCAGCTGGAGCTGGCCGGTCGGGGTGAGCTGCGTACACTGACCCAGGTCGAGCAGGGTACGGTCATGCCGCCGCTGTTCGGCGAATGGCTGCTGTCCGGGCTATACGTCAATGAGTTGCTGGTTCGTTTGTTGCCGAAGCAGGAGCCGGAGACCGTGCTTTTCGCCGAGTATCAGGTCTTGCTGCGCGCCCTCGCTGCCAGAGCCGAGCTCGAGCCCTTGCTGCGCAGCTTCGAGCTGCTGCTGCTGGAGGCGCTCGGCTACGGGCTGCAGTTGGGTCACGACATGCTGAGTGGTGAGCCGCTCGATCCGGCGCGTTGCTACGCGCTGCACGAAGATGGTGGTTTTGTTGCGTCCGATGCTGATCCCTTGTCCCAGGACTGCTACGCTGGGGCCACACTGCTGGCCCTGGGGCGCCGCGACTTCCGCGAAGTGGGCACACGGCGCGTCGCCAAGCACCTGCTGCGAGTGGTTCTGCAGCAGCATCTCGGGGAGCGTGAATTACACAGCCGTGGTTTGTTCCGGCGCCCCGGCAAACTTCCACCGTCGACCGGCCCCGGCTAAACTGCCGGCTCTGTTGCGCTTCTCCATGACCCTCGAATCCATGTCGCTCCCCGTCTTCCCCACCGTTGAAAGCCTCGTGGGCAATACCCCGCTGGTTCGTCTGCAGCGTTTGCCGGGCGTGACCACCAACACGATCCTCGTCAAGCTGGAAGGCAATAACCCTGCTGGTTCGGTAAAGGATCGTCCTGCCCTCAGCATGATCAGCAAGGCAGAGGCCCGGGGACTAATCAGCCCGGGCGATACGCTGATCGAGGCCACGAGTGGCAATACCGGCATAGCGCTGGCAATGGTCGCCGCCATCAAGGGTTACAGGATGATTCTGATCATGCCTGCCAATTCGACGCAGGAGCGCAAGGACGCCATGACGGCTTATGGAGCGACCCTGATCGAAGTCAGCGAAGCCGAGGGCATGGAAGGCGCGCGCGATCTAGCCAAGAAACTCGAAGCCGAGGGCCGTGGCCGCGTCCTGGACCAGTTTGCCAACCCGGACAACTATGCCGCGCATGTCGAAAACACCGGCCCGGAAATCTGGCGAGATACGCGGGGCACCGTCACCCACTTCATCAGTTCGATGGGCACCACCGGCACCATCATGGGAGTATCCCGCTATCTGAAGTCCATGAACCCAGCGATCCAGATCGTTGGACTGCAGCCTCGTGAGGGAGCCAAGATACCGGGAATCCGCCGCTGGCCGCTGGCGTACCTGCCGCGTATTTTTGAACGTGAGCGCGTCGATACCATCATGGACATTGGCCAGGCCGACGCCGAGCGCACGATGCGTGCGCTGGCGCGGGACGAGGGTATCTGCTGCGGGGTTTCTTCCGGTGCTTCCGTATTTGCTGCCCTCGAATTGTCGCGCCAACTGGAGCGTGCCGTCATCGTCGCCATCATCTGTGATCGTGGTGACCGCTACCTGTCGACCGGTGTATTCAGTAGCCAGACTGGAAGCGAGGTCAGCTGAGCATGGGGGCCAGACAAAGGCGTCGACTGAAGACGCAGGAGCCCATGCAGCTTGCCATCAGCAAGCTCACTCATGAAGGTCGCGGCCTGTCGCACCACGAAGGCAAAGTGGTCTTCGTGGATGGCGCGCTGCCGGGAGAGATCGTCCTGGCGCGCTTCACCAGCAGCAGAAGCAGTTATCTGGAAGCCAGGACACTGGAGGTTCTGCAGGGCTCATCTGAGCGCAGGGTTCCGCCGTGTCCCCACTTCGATGCCTGCGGCGGCTGCAGTCTGCAGCACCTCGATAGTCTCGCGCAGGTGCGTTTCAAGGAAGAGGTCCTGCACGATCGACTGAACCATGCCGTCGGTATGCGGCCCTACTCGCGTCTGCCGGTAATCACGGGTCCTGTCAGCGGCTACCGACGCAAGGCCCGGCTGGCAGTCCGTTGGGTGGCGAAGAAGCAGAAAGTATTGGTCGGATTCCGGGAGCAGCACAGTTCTTTCATTACCGACATGGACAGCTGTCTGGTGCTCGACCCGCTCGCGGAGCGTTTGCTTGTACCACTGGGTGCATTGCTGTCCAGACTGCAGGCCAGAGAGCAGATCCCGCAGATTGAAGTGGCGGTGGGAGAGGCGGTCACTGGAACCAATGCCGTCGCCTTGGTGCTGCGCCACCTGCAGCCCCTCGCTGATACCGATCAGCAGGCGCTGGTCGCTTTCGCTGCAGAAAACAGTGTGGACCTCTACCTGCAGCCCGGCGGTCCCGACTCAGTCCAGAGGATTTTTCCCACCGGTAGCCCGGAGCGCCTGTTTTACGAGCTGCCGGAATTCGGTCTGCTGATGGGCTTCCACCCCATGGACTTCACCCAGGTGAATGCTGGAATCAACCGTCAGATGCTCGTGCGTGCCATCGCGTTGCTCGAGTTGCAGGCCACTGATCGGGTGCTGGATCTTTTTTGCGGCCTCGGCAATTTTACTTTGCCGGTGGCGCGCACCGCCCTTCACGTCCTGGGGGTGGAAGGCAGTCAGGCCATGGTAGAGCGCGCGCGGGAGAATGCGCTGCGCAATCAGCTCGCCAACACTGCATTTCATTGCGCCGACCTGTCGCAGAATCCGCAGCAGTATGAATTCCTGAGACAAGGCATCGACAAGATCCTGCTAGATCCACCGCGCTCGGGTGCGCTCGAGGTCCTGCCGGCGCTGACTGCGCTTCGGCCTCGTCGCATCGTCTATGTGTCCTGCAATCCAGCAACGCTGTCGCGCGATGCGGCGCGTCTCGCCGAGCTCGGCTACTCGCTGCAGGCAGCAGGGGCGATGGACATGTTCCCCCACACCAGCCATGTCGAGGCGATTGCGGTCTTCGTACCGGAGCGGGGGCGCCTGTGAACGAAACCGGCCCTGCAAATGCCATCGCGCTGTTGCTGCGCCTGATGGCCTGCCTGCGTGATCGTCAGTTCGGCTGTGCCTGGGACCTGCAACAGGACTTTGCCAGCATCGCTCCGCACACACTGGAGGAGGTCTATGAGGTGGTCGACGCCATCGAGCGTCACGATCTCGCGCAACTCCGCGAAGAACTCGGTGACCTTCTTTTCCAGGTGGTCTTCCATGCCCGGCTCGGTGAAGAATCTGGAGCCTTTGACTTCGAAAGCATCGTCAGGGATCTCACGGCCAAGCTGATCAAGCGACATCCGCACGTTTTCCCTGCCGGCACCCTCGAGAGCTTTGGCAGCGACTCGGGACTCGCAGCAGACAAGGTTCTGCAAGCCTGGGAGCAGGGCAAGGCCAAAGAGCGCCGTCTGCGCGCCGGCGCTGCCAGCAGCGCACTCGATGATGTGCCTCTTGCTCTGCCCGCGCTGCAAAGAGCTGCCAAGCTGCAGCGGCGTGCTGCCCTGCAGGGCTTCGACTGGGCTGATGTCGATGGTGTGATGGCTAAGCTCGACGAGGAAGTGGACGAGTTGAAGCAGGCATTGCAAACCGGCGAAGCAGCCGAGGTCAGTGAAGAGTATGGGGACTTGCTGTTCACCATGGTGAATCTCGGTCGGCATCTGGGCCTGTCTGCCGAGCAGGTGCTGCGCTCGGCCAATGCCAAGTTCGAGCGGCGATTCCGGAGTATGGAACAGCGCGTACAACAGCAAGGGCAGGAGCTCGACGATCTGTCGCTCACCGAACTCGAGCAATGCTGGCAGCAGGCGAAGCGGGAAGAGCGGTCGTAGCTTGAGGCGCTTCCTGCAAGGGTGTAAGGTGTTTTTTTCCTTCAAAAACAATGAGCGACCTGCATGCGCAGGCGTGATCTCTTCGGATGGAGTGGCAGCATGAAGATCATCTTGTTGGGCGCCCCTGGCGCTGGCAAAGGCACGCAGGCCGAGTACCTGCGGAAAACCTACGGCATACCGCAGATCTCGACCGGTGACATGCTGCGTGCTGCGGTTAAGGCCGGAACACCGCTGGGTCTGCAGGTGAAGTCGGTGATGGAGAGTGGCGGGCTCGTGACGGACGCCATCATCATTGCGTTGATCGAGGAACGCATCAAGGCACCGGACTGCGCGAGCGGCTTCCTCTTCGATGGATTTCCGCGCACGATCCCGCAGGCGCAGGCGCTGGTGGATGCAGGCATCGACATCGATGTGGTGCTGGAGATCGATGTGCCGGATGAAGAGATAGTCAGACGCCTGAGCGGTCGCCGTGTACACCTTGCTTCGGGAAGGATCTACCACATCGAGAACAAGCCTCCGCAGCGCGCAAACGTCGATGATGTGACAGGCGAGCCTCTCATCCAGCGAGATGACGACAAGGAGACGACCATTCGTAAGCGGCTCAGCGTGTACCACGAGCAGACCAAACCTCTTGCCGACTTCTATCGAAGGGCATCTGCGCAAAAAAAATCCCTGCGCTTCCTCACCATGAGCGGTGTCGGTGACATCACCTCCATCCGTGATACGCTGAAACAACTCCTCGCCTCCTGAGCATCCTCTTTGCACGACGAAATACGCTAACTGTTCAGCGTATTTCGTCCATGAGGCAATGTGTGGAAGACAGGGGCTCCCTGTCTGGCAGCACTAACTTTCTGCAATCCTCTCTCTCTTGTGTCACGTCGCGTGTCACGCTCAACACCTACTCCTTGTCAACAGGGTTGTTGAAAAAAATATTTTCTGTGTGGTAAGGTTCGACCCGAGCGCACAGTGACACAGATCGAAAGCAGGCTTTTCCACGACATCGCGATGTGCTCACCCGGGGCGGAGTCGGCAAAGCAGGCTGCGTAGATGGAAGCTGATGCGTGCAACCGGCCGCTGGCGACGAAGAACCAAGCGGTCAGGTTGCTGGTGAAGTTGAAGCGCGCTGGCCGCGAGTGGGATACCGAGTGAAGAAGACAACTCGCAAGAAGAGCAGGCCAGGGGTGGGCAGTAAATCTGGCGAATCGAACGTAGTTCGTCGCGGACGTCGATCCATGCCAGCCGTGAGAGAGGCGCGACTGCAGTTCACTGCGGCCCAACGCCGTGTGGCCATGCTCGAGAAGCAGTTACGGCAAGGCGATGTAGACGTCGTCTTGGCTGCCAGCAAAAAGGACAGTGCGGAGTTGCGTCGCCGGCAGAAAGCGGTCCGGTTACTGCTCAAGCAGGCGCAGAAGATACTGAGCCAGTCCGTGCAGTCGCTGCGAAGTACATTGCTGGAGGAAGCAGCCAAGTCGCGCGAGTTGGCCCAGCAGCGGGCACTGGCGCTGTACGAGGCCAGGCTGAGCGGCAAAATGGAACGAGATTTGGCCAAGGCGGTCGGTGTCTTCACCATGCTTTGGCGCAAGCGGCGATCGAAGATCGTTTCTCGCAAACTGAAGGCAAGAGCAAGAAGGGAGGCCCAAAAGGCACTTGCCGCCAGGAGAAAAGCGAATGCCAAGGCCAGAGCTTCTGTCAAAAGGGCAGAAGCACTGGCCAAAGCTAGAGCCAGAAAGGCCGCGGCCAAAGCCCGGATCAAGGCCAAGAAATTGGCGGTCAGGGTGGTAGTCAAGGCCAGACTGGCAGTTAGGAAGGCAGCAAGGAAGGCCCGACTGGCAGAAGTCAAAGCCGGAAGAGTCTCGCGTCACCAACGTAGTCAATGACTAGTCAATAAAGCCGGAGGAAACTTAGTTACCATGAAGATCGCAGCCAAAGCAGCAAAACCTGCAGCCAAGAAAGTTGCCAAGAAAAAAGCTCCTGCCAAGAAGAAAGCAGCAGCCAAGAAAGCCCCCGCCAAGAAAGCAGCTGCCAAGAAAAAAGCGCCAGCCAAGAAAGCTGCCAAGAAGAAAGTCGCAGCGGCTAAAGCAGCCGGTGCTGCCAAGGCAGTAGCGAAGAAGAAAGCGCCCGCCAAGAAAAAAGCAGCAGCCAAGAAAGCCCCTGCCAAGAAAGCAGCTGCCAAGAAAAAAGCACCGGCCAAGAAGAAAGCGGCCAAGAAGTGAAGTGCTGACTGCACCGACTGCACCGAGCCATCAGGTGAGGTGCAACGGTGAGTCTGGCAACGCCGGGTCGATACGTAGTATCCGCTCGGGTACGTCATAATCCCTCGAAGTCCGCTTCGAGGGATTTTTTTGTTTGAGGACCTGCTGCAGTCATGACACGAATCCTCGCCGTGGAGACATCGACCGAGGCCTGCTCCTGCGCGCTATGGTGCGATGGCGAACTGGACGAGGATTTTGCGCTCATTCCGCGCCAGCATACGCAGCAGTTGTTGCCCATGGTCGCCCGTCTGTTGGCGCGTGGTCAGCTCGGGTTCGCCGATCTCGATGCGATTGCGGTCGGCCGGGGGCCGGGCTCCTTCACCGGTTTGCGCATCGCCATGGGGGTGGCGCAGGGATTGGCATTTGCCGCTGGAGTTCCGCTGCTACCGGTGTCGACGTTGGCGACACTTGTCTGCCAAGTCGCCAGCGAGGGCGCGTTGAGCAAGGACAGCTGGATCTTGAGCACCATGGATGCCCGCATCGATCAGATTTACTGGGGTTGGTACCAGTGGGATGCAAAAGAACCACATCTATACGGGGAGGAGAATCTGACTGGGCCGGAGCAGGTGACCTTGCCGCCCCACGACAGTACCTTGATCGGAGTCGGTAGTGGTCTTGTCTTTCGGGAGCGGTTGCCGCGGGACCTTCAGCAGCGGCTCGTCGCCGCGTACCCCGGCTGCTTACCGCGCAGCCGCTACGTGGCTTCGTTGGCAGCCAGTCGCTGGTTGGGAGGCGACCGCGGAGTGAGCCCGGAGCTGGCAGACCCCCTCTATCTTCGCGAAAAGGTCACACAGAGCTGACTATTGCTGGCAACGCCGACTTTGCATCATGGACTTCGATTTAGTACGCGCAACGATTCTGGCAGTCGTGCAGGGACTCACGGAGTTTCTGCCGATCTCCAGTTCGGCCCACCTCATCCTGCCATCCGAGCTGCTCGGTTGGGAGGATCAGGGGCTCAATTTCGACATGGCGTTACATCTCGGCAGCCTGGCCGCGGTGTTGATGTACTTTCGTCGTGATCTGGGGGAGCTCCTGCGTGCGTTGCTGAGGCAGGCGGTTTACCGCCAGCATTCTCAGGAGAGCGCTCTGGCTTGGAAACTGGTACTGGCTACGCTCCCAGTCACCTTCAGTGGCTTGCTCTTCGAGGACGTCGTGGAGACCCAGCTGCGCAACGTCGATGTCATCATCACGACAACCCTGCTTTACGGGTTGCTCCTGCTCGCGGCCGAAAAAACGGCGACTGGCCGCCTCGGGCTCGGGGAATTGGGCTGGCGATCCAGCCTCTGCATCGGGTTGGCTCAAGCTCTGGCCATCGTTCCCGGTACCTCGAGGTCCGGTGTCACTATGACGGCAGCGTTGTTTGCGGGACTGCGGCGCGAGGAGGCTGCCCGCTTTTCATTCCTGCTGTCTATTCCCACCATTGGTGGAGCCGCGTTGCTGAGGTTCCTGGATCTGCTCGAGTTACCAGATGTCGACTGGGGCGAGCTCGGCTATGCCATGGTTGTTTCTGCGCTCACTGCTTACGGCTGCATCCACTGGTTTCTCAGATTGATCGGGCGCGTGGGCTTCCTGCCTTTTGTTGTTTACCGTCTTTTGCTTGGCACGGTGTTGCTTTACGTCGTGCATGGCGCCTGAGTCGGGCAAGACAAGGGATTTCGTGATGTAAGACGCAGCGTCGCACAGAGTTTTTACGCATTTTAACAACCCGAGGAGACCACGATGGATAGTCTGCAACGTTTGGTGATCGAGCAGGCTTGCTCGCGCTTGATGAACCAATTCGCAGTATTCAACGATACTGGCCGTTTCGTCGAACTCTCGGAACTGTTTGTGCCAGAGGCCAAGTACGCTAGGCCGATCTTGCCTGACGTCTGGATCGAAGGTCGTGCGGCAATCAGAGCTTCCTTCGAGTCGCGGCCCAAAGAGAGGGTGGGAAGGCATCTCATCGCCAACATACTCATTGATGTGAAGGACGGCGAACACGCCAGTGGCACTTGCTACGCTCTGCTGTACTCCGGCAGCAGCGACAAGCTCGCCGAAAAGTTCGGCTTGCAGGCTTTGCCACCGCAGTTGGTCGGCGAATACGAGGACGAATTCGTGCTGACGCCAACAGGCTGGAAGTTCGCATCGCGCAAGGGACGCATCATTTTTTCTTCCTGAGATTGTTCCGAGGCGCCGCGCGGGCGCGCAGCCAAGGTGCGCGCACTGCCCCGCGCCGCAACCTCAGTCCCGGTAATTCAGCTCGACCTTCAGCCCGTTCGGGTCGAAAAGAAACAGTTGCACCAGTCCCGCGTGCGGTACGTCGTTGCGCTGGAAGGCGACGCCCAGACGCTGCAAGTGCCCGATCATCTGTGTGGCATTTTGGCCATTGAAGGCAATGTGGTCGAAAACACCAGTGCCATCTGAGCGCTTGGTCACTGGAATGCCCAACGCCTCCGAGTGCTTTGTGTACGTCTCCCATTCGGCAACATGGATTACCGGCGTATCACCCAGATACAACCAGTATCCGGGAAAGCCAAGCGCTGCACGAAAGCCGACCTCGAGGCCGAGCACGTCGCGGTAAAAATCGCGGGTTTCCTCAATGTCATCGGTCATGACCAGGTAGTGCTCGAGTTTGGTCAGTGGCATACAGCGCTCTCCTTTGGGACCGTATTGTAGGAGAGGAGTGTCAGCAGGGAAGGGGCAGCCAGAGAATTTGGCGGAGGCTGAGCCAAGTAAGCCAGCATGGCTCTGACCTGCAAACGCCGCTGTGACAGAAAAAGCGGGGATGCGGGTTGGACAGGTAGCAGTAACTAGCAGTAGCGATAGTAGTTGTCGCGGTAGTGGTGCCGGAGGCCGGACTTGAACCGGCACGCCTTTAAGGGGCAGTGGATTTTGAGTCCACCGTGTCTGCCATTTCACCACTCCGGCGGGGAGGGGTCAGGACGCGCATTATAACCACGGCGGCTGTCCACTGCATACCGCTGCGTGGCAGGCTAGAATACCGTCATGCACCTTTCCGACTTTCACTTCGATCTCCCGCCAGAACTCATTGCAACGCATCCCCCCGCCGAGCGTAGCAGCAGTCGGCTGCTCGGTCTGTCGCGCGTCGATGGCCGGGTGACCCATCACCGTTTTCACGAGCTGCCCGCGCTGCTGCAGAGCGGTGACCTCCTCGTGTTCAATAACACCCGGGTTATTCCGGCCCGCCTCCATGCGCGCAAACAGAGTGGTGGCAGACTGGAGGTAATGCTGGAGCGAATGCTGCCAGCCAATGCCGTGCTTGCGCAGGTGCGTGGAGGTAGCTCGCTCAAGGCAGGCAGTACGGTTGTCGTCAGCGATGAAAACGGGCAAGACGTACTCGCCGAGGTCACGGCGCGGGAGGGGGAATTCCTGCGACTGCAGTTTCCGCCACAGATGGATCTTGCCGGGCTGCTCGAGCGAGTAGGTCATACGCCGCTGCCACCCTACATCAAGCGTCCGGACGGGGCGGAAGATCGCGAGCGTTATCAGACAGTCTATGCATCCAAGGCCGGCGCAGTGGCAGCTCCGACGGCCGGTCTGCACTTCGACGAACCGTTGCTTGCCTCACTGAGCGAGCAGGGTATCGCCATGGCTCAGGTTACCCTGCACGTTGGTGCCGGTACCTTTCAGCCTGTACGCAGCAGCGACATCAAGCAGCATCGCATGCACGCGGAATATCTGGAAGTCGATGCTGCCGTGTGCGAGGCCGTCACGGCTTGCCGGGCGCGCGGCGGACGTGTCGTGGCCGTCGGCACCACGACCGTACGCTCGCTCGAAACCGCCAGTCAGGACGGAATACTGAGGCCTTTCGCCGGAGATACCAGAATATTCATTTATCCTGGCTACCGCTTTCACGTGGTGGATGCGCTGATCACCAATTTCCACCTGCCGGAATCGACGCTGCTGATGCTGGTCAGCGCCTTCAGTTCGCGTGAGCACATCCTTGCTGCGTATCAGGAGGCAATCCGGCAGCGTTACCGTTTCTTCAGTTACGGTGATGCCATGCTGATCAGCTGAGCGGCCAAGGGCAGCGGGGGCGGTGCCGCGCAAGTCACCCCTGTTCAGGGCAGATAACGGATCTGGATGCCCACGCTGTCTTGGTCGATCAACAGATCCGAGATCACCACGACCTTGTCGCCACTCTGCATGTTCACCTTGTCCTTCAATTCGGTGAAGGCCCGCGCCAGCGTCTGTTCCGGATCATGGCTGAACTCGATCTTGAACGGATAGAGGTAGCGGTTGAGGGTCATGATGCGGCGCGTCACACCGATGTTGGTAAAGGCAAAGATGGGGCAGCGCTGCGGGTGACAGTTCGTCACGTAGTTGGCCATCACACCATGGCGGGTGACGACGACGATGCCCTTGGCCTGCAGGGAGTCGGCCAGCTCCACCGCTGTGGCTGCCAGATGTTCCTTGTCACTGTTTTTGCGGAGGTTGCGGGTAAAGCCGAGCCCTTGCTTGGGCTCGGTCGCCCGAGCGATCGAATCCATGTAGCGGATACAGCGCAGCGGGTATTTGCCCACCGTGGTCTCCCCTGAGAGCATGATGGCATCGGCCTCTTCGTACACCGCATTGGCGACATCCGTGACCTCGGCCCGTGTTGGAATGGGGTTCTCGATCATCGATTCCAGCAAGTGAGTAGCGACGATGACACGCTTGCCATATTCGGCGCAGAGGCGAACGATGCGTCTTTGTGTGTTCGGCAACTCGGCAAGGTCGATCTCCACCCCGAGGTCGCCGCGGGCCACCATGATGCCATCGGCCACCTTGACGATTTCCTCCAGATTCTTGACTCCCTCCTGATCCTCGATCTTGGCGATGATCCGTATGTTGTCGAGTCGCTCCGGCTTGTGCTGGGCAATGAGCTCGCGAAGTTGCAGGACATCCTTGGCATCGCGCACAAAGGAGAGAGCGATGTAGTCGAGTTCACGCTGCAGGCCGAACAGGATGTCATCCTTGTCCTTCTGCGTGATGGCGGGCAGATTGACCCGTATCCCCGGCAGATTGACATGTTTTTTGCTGCCGAGTTTACCGCCGTCCAACACCTTGCAGCGCAGCAGATTGTTGTTTTTTGCCAGCACTTCCAGATTGATCAGTCCATTATCCACGGCGATGTGATCACCGATCTCCATGTCGTCGATGAGCTCGGCGTAGTTGATGTGGATGGAAGATTCCTCGACGTTGGGGGCATCCCGCACGGTGATGGAAATTTCGTCACCCGCCTTGAGCAAGAGGTCGCTGTCGCGGACGCCGGTGCGGATTTCCGGGCCTTGCGTGTCCAGCAGAATCCCCACAGGGAACTGGGTATGTTTGTTGAGCTCCACGATGTGATTGATCATCGAATCGGCCCACTCATGGGTAGCGTGCGACATGTTGAGACGGATGATATCCATGCCGGTCTCATGCATCTTGGCCAGCATGTCGTAGGTATTGGTGGCCGGACCTAACGTGCAGATGATCTTGGTTTTACGCATGCGGAAGGAATTCCTCGCTGACTGCCGGCAGGATAGCGGTCAACAGGGGGGGAGTAAACGGCACAAAAGGCCGGTGTTTTGCGTAAGGTCTTGATGCTGTCATAGGTTTGCCGCCTACAGCCGGCTATAATCCGCGCGCTCGCGGCCCAGCCGCCGAAGTCCAAGCACCTTACCAATGCCAAAGGAAATCTTCATGAAAGCTCCAGTCAGGGTCACCGTCACCGGCGCCGCCGGTCAAATCAGTTATTCGCTGCTGTTTCGTATTGCTGCCGGGGACATGCTCGGCAAGGATCAACCGGTCATCCTGCAGTTGCTCGAGATCACCCCGGCTCTGGAAGCCTTGAAAGGCGTCGCGATGGAAATCGATGACTGTGCGTTCCCGCTGGTGCAGGGCATCGTGCAGACCGATGATCCGGCCGTGGCCTTCAAGGACGCCGACTACTGCCTGCTGGTGGGTGCCAGGCCCCGTGGCCCGGGTATGGAGCGCAAGGACCTGCTCGAAGCCAATGCAAAGATCTTTTCAGCGCAGGGGAAGGCCATCAATGACCATGCCTCCCGCCAGGTGAAGGTCATCGTGGTTGGCAATCCGGCGAATACCAATGCGCTGATCGCCTATCGTAATGCGCCGAACCTGCAGCCAGGCCAGTTCACGGCCATGACCCGCCTCGACCACAACCGCGCTGTGGCGCAGTTGGCCATCAAGACCGGCAAGCACACGACCGACGTCGACAGCATGATCATCTGGGGCAATCACAGTTCCACGCAGTATCCGGACATCCACCACTGCAAAGTAGCCGGTACTGCTGCGACCTCGCTGGTGGACAACGAGTGGATGAGCAAGACGTTCATACCGACAGTACAGCAGCGCGGTGCAGCCATCATCAAGGCGCGTGGTCTGTCGAGTGCCGCTTCCGCTGCCAATGCTGCCATCGAGCACATGCGTGACTGGGTACTCGGTACCCAGGGCAAGATCGTGTCGATGGCCATCCCGAGCGATGGCAGTTACGGTATCGCCAAGGGCCTCGTCTATTCCTATCCCGTTACTTGTGCGAACGGCGAGTACTCCATCGTCCAGGGGCTCACGGTCAACGATTTCAGCCGTGATCTCATGCAGAAGACCGAGAGGGAACTGAGCGAGGAGCGTGACGCGGTGGCACACCTGCTGCCCTGAAGCGGTGGCCCTGACAGGACGTGCGGGGGCGGCTTGACCGCCCCCGTTCGTTTGTGAGGGCGGAGACGATATGCACTTCGAGTTGCAGCATCAGCAGGGATTGGCACGGCGGGGGCGGCTGCATTTCCCACGCGGGGTGATCGACACGCCGGCCTTCATGCCGGTCGGTACGTACGGCAGTGTGAAGGGGTTGTCACCACAACAGGTGGCCGAGACCGGAGCGCAGATTCTGCTCGGCAACACATTCCACCTCATGTTGCGTCCTGGCACGGACATCATCCGGGCCCATGGTGACCTGCACGATTTCATCGGCTGGCAGCGCCCGATCCTCACTGATTCCGGGGGCTTTCAGGTATTCAGTCTGGGGGAGTTACGCAAAATCAGCGAGGCGGGTGTCGAGTTCCGCTCGCCAATCGATGGCGACCGTGTCTTCCTCAGTCCTGAAACCTCCATGCAGGTACAGCGTCACCTCGGTTCCGACATCGTGATGGCATTTGACGAATGCACGCCCTATCCGGCCACGCCGACGCAGGCCCGCCATTCCATGGAACTGTCCATGCGTTGGGCGCAGCGCTGCAAAGTGGCCCATGGCGACAACCCGGCCGCCCTTTTTGGCATCGTGCAAGGAGGCATGTATGAGGAATTGAGGCAGGAGTCGCTGGCCATTTTGTGCGAGCTCGGGTTCGACGGCTATGCACTGGGAGGTCTGTCAGTCGGGGAGCCCAAGGAGGAGATGCTGAAGGTCCTCGATGCCATCGCGCCCTTGTTGCCAGCCGACAAGCCCCGCTACGTGATGGGCGTGGGGACTCCGGAGGATCTCGTCACGGCGGTCTGCCGGGGCATCGACATGTTCGACTGTGTGTTGCCGACCCGCAACGGGCGCAACGGCTATCTGTTTACCTCCCGGGGTGTGCTGAAATTGCGCAACAGTCGCTACCGCACCGACCTGAGGCCACTCGATGAGGACTGTACCTGTTACACGTGCCGTCATTTCTCGCGCGCTTACCTGCATCACCTCGACAAGTGCCAGGAGATGCTCGGCGCCCAGCTCTGCACCCTGCACAATCTCCACTACTATCAGCGTCTGATGGCTGATTTGCGCCACCATATTGAAAAAGGTACATTGCCGGCCTTCGTGGCGGAGTTTCGCCAGCAGCAGGCACTGCTGTCCCAAGGTGGGGCCTCCACCGATTAAGTCCCAGTAAAGTCAATGAGTTATAGCCAAACAATCACGGGTGTTTCCATGAGTTTCTTCGTCAATTCCGCCTTTGCACAGGCTGCCTCCGACGCCGCTGCACAAGCCCCTTCCCCCTACATCAATCTGGTCTTCCTCGGTGGTTTCGTCATCATCTTTTACCTGCTCATCTGGCGGCCCCAGTCGAAGCGTGCCAATGAGCACAAGTCACTGCTGGCGAATCTCTCCAAGGGTGATGAGGTGATGACCAACAGCGGCATACTCGGTCGAATCAACAAGGTTGATGACCTCTACGTCAACTTGCAGGTGGCCGACAACCTTGAACTGAAAATGCAGAAGGCTTCGGTCGCTGCCGTGCTGCCGAAAGGCACCCTGAAGTCGATCTGATCCCGCCCTGCGGCCAGCTCGGGAGTCACGCATGCTGAACAAGTACCCGCTGTGGAAGAATCTGATGGTGCTGCTGATGGTGGTCTTCTCCGCCCTCTACGCGGCACCGAATTTCTATCCGCCGGATCCGGCGATCCAGATTTCCTACGACCGTGGCGTGATGGACCAGATCGCCCTCGATAAAGCCACGGCAGCCCTCGACGCCGACGGCATCGCGTGGTTTGGCGCCGACATCGAAAGTAACGGAGTCGGACTCATCCGGCTGCGCGACCGTAACTTGCAGAGCAGAGCCCAGCAATTGATCAGCGTCGCCCTGCCACAACAATACATCGTTGCGCTGAATCTGGTCCCGACCACGCCTCCTTGGCTGGCAGCCATCGGTGGCAGTCCCATGCCGTTCGGCCTCGACCTGCAGGGTGGCGTGCACTTCCTCATGGAAGTCGATACCGATGCGGCCGTGACCAAGCAACTGAACGACAATGTAGCGACGATGCGCAATCTGCTGCGCGAAGAACGCATTCGCTACAGGCCTCCCGTCGAACTCGACGCCCGCCAGCGCATCAATCTCCGGTTCCTCGATGAGGAATCACGCTCGAGAGCCATCGAGGCGCTGCGCGACGGGTTTCAGGAACTCACGTTCAGCACCGAAAATCAGGGCAGTGACTTCCTGCTCACGTACACCATGCCGGAAGCGAGCATCGCGGAGCTGCAGAAATACGCCATCCAGCAAAACCTCACCACGCTGCGGTCGCGCGTGAATGAGCTGGGTGTAAAGGAGCCGAAGATCCAGCAAATGGGCCCCAAAGGCATTCTCATCGAACTGCCTGGCGTGCAGGACACCACCCGGGCGAAGGATCTCATCAGCGCCGTGGCGACATTGCAGTTTCATCTGGTGGCCGATCTCGGCGCCTCGCCGGCCAGCACGCTCGAATATGATTTCGAAGGCGCCCCGGTGCGCATCAACGAAGAAATCATCGTGCAGGGCAGCAGCGTCACCAGTGCGCAGCCGTCGATCGATCCTCAAACCAGTCTGCCCCAGGTGAACATCCGTCTCGATGCCCAGGGTGCGCGCCAGCTCAATGAGGTCACCCGTGTGAGTATCGGCAAGCAGATGGCAATACTCCTGAGCGAGAGCAAGACGCGCAGTGTGACCAAGGCCAATCCTGACGGGACCTTGGTGACCACGGCGGAACCGGTGGTGGAAGAGCGCCTCATCAGTGTGGCCACCATCCAGTCTGCTCTCGGTCGCGAGTTTCGCATCACGGGTCTCAGCAGCGCAGAGGCCAATGATCTCGCCCTGCTCATTCGCTCCGGGGCCTTGGCAGCGCCGATGATCCCCATTGAGGAAAGTACCGTGGGTCCAAGTCTGGGGCAGGAGAACATCGATGCGGGGATCGACTCGGTGCTGGTCGGCTTCGCGCTCATCGTCGGCTTCATGCTGCTGCTTTACCGGGTGTGCGGGATCATTGCCAACATCGCCTTGTTCTTCAACGTGCTGCTGATCATGGCGCTCATGTCCATCATCGGCGCCACCCTGACTTTGCCCGGCATCGCCGGTATCGTCCTCACGCTCGGGATGGCCGTTGATGCCAACGTGCTGATCTATGCCCGCATCCGCGACGAGTTGCTGCAGGGCATGAGCGTGGCGCGCGCGATAGATGCCGGCTACGACCGTGCCTACACGACCATCGTCGACTCGAACCTCACGACGCTGATCGTGGCCATCATCCTCTACTCGATCGGGACCGGCCCGATCAAGGGTTTCGCGGTCACTACCGTGATAGGCATCCTGACTTCACTGGTCACGGCGATCCTGATTTCGCGGGCCCTGATCAACTTCCTCTACGGTGGCAAGGGCGTCAAGCGCATCTCGATCGGCATGAAGATGCCGACCACGGCCTGACAAGCGGAGCATACTTTCCATGCTGGACCTGACCAAAGTTCTCCCATTCATGCGCTACCGCATGCACTGTGTCGTGTTGTCTGCGTTGCTGGTGCTGGGGTCGGTGATCGCGATAGCCGTCAATGGTTTCAAATTCGCCCTTGATTTCACCGGTGGCACTCAGGTGCTGCTGCAGTACCAGCAGGCGCCGGATCTCGAGCAGATCCGCCAGACGCTGGAGCAGGCCGGCTTCCCCGATAACGAGGTGGTGTCGCTCGGTTCCGACACCAACATCCAGGTCCGTATCCAGAACGCCGACGGCAGTGAGGAAACCGAACAGGCGGCGGGTGAAACCGCTGCACGCGTGGCAGCCGTGCTGGCCGACTCGTCCCCCAATCAGGTGACTTTGGCGGGCAGTTCCTTCATCGGCGCCCAGGTCGGTGACGAGTTGAGGGAGCAGGGCATCATGGGCATGCTGGTAGCGACTGCCTTGCTGATGATGTTCATCGCCCTGCGGTTTCAATTCAAGTTTTCCATCGGTGCGGTGCTATCGCTGGTGCACAACGGCATCATCACCGCCGGGTTCATCGCGCTGGCGCGTATCGATTTCGACCAGAACGTGCTGGCATCGATTCTCGGGGTGATTGGTTACTCGCTGAACGATACCGTCGTGGTGTCGGACCGCGTTCGCGAAAATTTCCGCCTGCTGCGTGGCGTTGAACCGGAGCGCATCATCGATACCGCGCTCAGCCAGACACTGGTCAGGACCATGATCACGGTAATGACTACCTTGCTCGTCCTGTTTGCGCTGCTTTTCTTCGGTGGTCCGGTGCTTTACGGATTTTCGATCGTCCTGATTGTCGGTGTCATCGTAGGCACGTATGCATCCATCTACGTGGCCACCAGCACGCTGATGTTCATGAACCTTTCGAAAGAGGACATGATGCCGCCCGTCAAGGCCAAGGAAGAGCTGGACGCCTTGCCCTGACCACGCTCAGGCCTTGCCGGACGCCAGTTGCAGCAGGGTTTTGAAGCACTTCGGACTGCCAAACACCAGGCTCTCGCTGTAGAGGCAGTCCGGGTCGCCCTGCGTATTGCTGATCAGACCGCCGGCCTCCTGCACCAGCAACATGCCGGCGGCGCTGTCCCAGGGACTCACACCTGCAGTCCAGCCCGCGTCGAGGCGACCGGCCGCCACGTACGCCAGGTCGAGAGCCGTCGAGCCAGTGAAGCGTAGACCGCCGGCCACCCCTTTCAGGCGCTGCTGCAGTTCTTGCATGGCCTCAAACTGACGCAAGCCCGCACAGCTCAGGCTAATGGTGGCACCCTCGAGGCTGGTCCGCGCCCGGACCCGTATGCGGTTGCCATTCAACTGGGCACCGCTGCCCTTGGAAGCCGTGAACTCTTCATTGAGTATGGGATCGACGATGACTGCATGCTGCAGTTTGCCGCGTTGCAGACAGGCCATCGAGATGCAGAAGTGCGGAATGCCCATCACAAAATTGCGTGTGCCATCGATGGGGTCGATGATCCACAGCGTTTCCTTGTCGGCACCCTCCTGACTTCCCCCTTCCTCGGCGAGGAAGCTGTGATCGGGATAGGTCTTGCGCAGACCACTGATCAGAAGATCTTCGACCGTTTTATCAATGTCCGTGACGTAGTCGTTTTTGCCCTTGGTTGCTACCTTGACGCGATCCGGCCGGACATGCGCCTGAGCGATGACGGAAGCGGCTTCGCGTGCGACACGCAGGGCAATGTTGACGATCGGATGCACGTGGGCTCCTGTAGCGCTCAGCAGAGGGTCAATCAGAGGGCTCGCCGCGGCGAGGGGGCGGCATCATAGCAAATGGTCCGGCGGCTGTTTACCATGAGCTGCCGAGCTGTAGGGGCCAATCTTAATGCTGCTTTCCAACGTCCGTATCGTGCTGGTCGAGACCTCCCACCCCGGCAATATCGGCGCTACTGCGCGAGCCATGCTCAACATGGGTCTCTCGCGGCTCGTGCTGGTCAATCCCCGGCAGTGGCCAGCCCAGGAAGCGGTCAGCATGGCGGCTTCAGCGCAGAGCGTTCTCGAGTCGGCCATCGTCGTGGATTCGCTGCCAGCAGCCATAGCAGATTGCCATCTGGTGCTGGGGACCAGCGCGCGGCTGCGTAACATGCCCGTGCCCCTGCTGGAGCCAGAGGGCTGCGCCAGGCAGGTTCTTGGACTGCCTGACAATCAGCAGGTGGCTTTGGTGTTCGGCAGGGAAATCAGTGGTCTCAC
This sequence comes from Gammaproteobacteria bacterium, assembly GCA_947457195.1. Classification (GTDB taxonomy): domain Bacteria; phylum Pseudomonadota; class Gammaproteobacteria; order Pseudomonadales; family Pseudohongiellaceae; genus CAILUG01. Next base: position 16,026 of record CANGUU010000015.1, on the reverse strand, counting down.
CAACGAGGAACTGCACCTTTGTCACTTTCATGTACACATACCGGTCAATCCCGACTATGCGTCGCTCAACCTGGCGGCGGCGGTGCTGGTGCTCTGCTACGAACTGCGCAAGGGGTGGCTGGGTATGGCAGGGGTCGCGCCAGTTCGTGCCGCGGGGGCGGGTGAGGAGCAGGATTGGGATCAATTACCAGCGACCGCGGCGGAGTTCGACAACTATCTCTCTCACCTCGAGACGGTGCTGATCAGACTGGATTTTCACAAGCCGGAGCTGAAGCGGCCGCTGCTGCGCAGGCTGCGCCGCCTTTACCAGCGAGTCCAACTGGATCGGATGGAGGTCAGTATCCTGCGCGGCATACTCACGGCGACCGAGCAGGCGCTCGCAAAGGCCGAGGCAGCGCCGGCTGCACTGCAGGATCTGAACACCAGCCCCAAGAACTTGGAGGGCGGTACCCCCGAAGATTAATAGTTGAGTATTTTTATCAGCTAAATACTTGAGTCTTCCGCTGGGGTTTGGCATGCTTGCCGGCAATCTACGGGAGGAGCTCAAGCAATGCGTCTGACCACCAAGGGCCGTTACGCCGTAACCGCCATGCTCGACCTCAGCATCAATGCCACCACGGGACCGGTGAATCTGACCGAAATTTCCCAACGGCAAGCCATCTCACTTTCCTATCTGGAGCAGTTGTTCGCCAAACTGCGCCAGCGCAAGCTCGTCAGCAGTGTGCGCGGCCCGGGCGGTGGTTATCGCCTGGCTCGTTCTGAGAAGGACATCCACGTCGCAGAGATCATCGATGCCGTGAGTGAGTCGCTCGACACGACGCGCTGCCAGGGCAAGAGCGACTGCCAGCAGGGAGAGACCTGCCTGACCCACCATCTTTGGCAGGATCTCAGTGACCAGATTCATGCCTTTCTGAGCAACATCTCGCTGGCCGACCTCGTCTCGAAGCGGGAGGTCGAAGTGATTGCCCGCAACCAGAGCGAGCGCGTCAAGCAGCAGGAAGAACAGCAGAAACACCAGGACGCCCGACGTTCGAGCCCAAACACCATCGCCGTTTCGTCCCTTTGATCGAGAGAGTTTTCGACCCATGTTACCCATCTATTTCGATTACGCTGCCACCACTCCCTGCGATCCCCGGGTCGTGAAGGCCATGGTCGAGTGTCTGACGCTCGAGGGTAATTTCGGCAACCCGGCCTCCCGTTCGCACCTGTTTGGCTGGAAGGCCGAGGAAGCCATCGAGCAAGCGCGCCAGCATGTGGCCGATCTCGTCAATTGTGACCCTCGTGAGATTGTCTGGACTTCCGGGGCGACCGAATCGAACAACCTGGCGCTCAAGGGGGCTGCCCACTTCTACCAGACCCGCGGCAAGCACATCATCACGTCCAAGATCGAACACAAGGCGGTGCTCGACAGCTGTCGGCAGCTGGAGCGTGAAGGCTTCTTGGTGACCTACCTCGATCCGGACAAGGAGGGGCTCATCCAGCCTGCCGCCGTGGCGGCAGCGATCCGGCCGGATACCATCCTTGTCAGCATCATGCATGTGAACAACGAAATCGGCGTCATCAACGACATCAAGGCGATCGGTGCCGTTTGTCGGGAGCACAAGGTGCTGTTCCATGTGGATGCCGCGCAGAGCACGGGCAAGGTCGACATCGACGTCGAAGCCATGAACGTGGACCTGATGGCGTTCTCCGCCCACAAGACCTACGGACCCAAGGGAGTCGGTGCCCTGTACGTGCGCCGCAAGCCACGGGTCCGCCTCGAAGCCCAGATGCACGGCGGCGGGCACGAGCGCGGCATGCGCTCAGGCACCTTGCCGACTCACCAGATCGTGGGGATGGGCGAGGCGTTCAGGTTGGCGCGGCTGGAGATGCATGCCGACAACGCTCGCATCAAGCGCCTGCGTGACCGCTTGCTCGATGGCATCAAGGATCTCGAAGAGGTTTACGTCAACGGTGACCTTGAGCAGCGCGTTGCCGGCAACCTCAATGTGAGCTTCAACTTTGTCGAGGGTGAATCGCTGATCATGGCACTCAAGGATCTGGCAGTGAGTTCCGGGTCTGCCTGCACATCAGCCAGTCTCGAGCCCTCTTACGTGCTGCGTGCGCTGGGACTCAACGACGAGTTGGCTCACAGTTCACTGCGATTCTCCATCGGTCGTTTCACGACCGAGGCCGATGTCGATCACGCCATCGGTCGCATCCGCGAATCGGTGAGCAAGCTGCGCGAGTTGTCGCCATTGTGGGACATGTACAAGGACGGCGTCGATATGTCGAAGGTGCAGTGGGCTGCCCACTAGCCGTCTGGGCAAAGAGGGCAGTCGTGCGCGACGCTCTAGATAACGGATTCGGCGGCAGGATGCGTTCATGCCGCCTTGTGTAGAAAGCAGTGATGAGGTGACACCATGGCCTACTCGGAAAAAGTGATAGACCACTACGAAAACCCCCGTAATGTTGGCAAGCTTGATGACGGCGATGCCAATGTTGGTACCGGCATGGTCGGAGCACCGGCCTGCGGCGACGTCATGCGCCTGCAGATCAAGGTCAACGATGCGGGCATAATCGAAGACGCCAAGTTCAAGACCTATGGCTGTGGCTCTGCGATTGCGTCGAGTTCCCTGCTGACCGAGTGGGTGAAGGGGCGCTCCCTCGATGACGCTGCCAAGATTCGAAACACCGAGATCGCCCAGGAACTGGGTTTGCCGCCGGTGAAGATCCACTGTTCGGTACTGGCCGAAGATGCCATCAAGGCGGCGATTGCCGATGTGAGGCAGAAGCGCGACCAAAACAAGGTCGGGCAGCAGTAATCGGATCGGTTCGCAGCAGGGTTTTCACATGGCAATCTCTCTTACAGAAAATGCGGCCAAGCACGTTGCTGCACAGTTGGCGGCACGTGGCAAGGGCGTCGGAATACGAATCGGTGTGACGACGACTGGCTGCTCCGGCATGGCCTATGTGCTGGAATTCGTCGATCAGTTGAATGGAGAAGACCGCATCTTCGAAAATCACGGGGTCAGTGTCATCGTGGATGCCAAGAGTCTGGCCTATCTGGATGGCACCGAGATGGATTTCGTGAAACACGGTGTGAATGAGGGCTTCGAGTTCCACAATCCCAACGTCAAGGCGGAATGTGGCTGCGGCGAAAGCTTTACCGTTTAGCAAGACGGACTCCGATCGTGCTGAACTACTTTTCCCTTCTGGACATGCCCGCGGCAGTCGATCTGGACCGTGCACTGCTCGACCTGCAGTATCGTGAGCAGCAACTGCGCTGGCATCCAGACCGCTTCGCGGCCGCGCCCGCGGCCGAACGACAGCAGGCACTGCAGCGGGCCAGCCTGTTGAATGAGGCCTACCTGGTTCTGAAGACCCCGTTGCGCCGGGCCGAGCACCTGGTGGAACTGCTTGGCGACGGCAGTACCCAAACCGTGCGGTTGCCGATCGATTTTCTCGAGCAGCAACTGACCGCACGGGAGTCCCTCGAAAGCGCCGCGGGGGTACGCGACCGCCAAGCCGTCGAGGCCTTGCGCAGAACCGCAGAGACTGCGGCTTCGGAGTGCTGGTCCCGACTGCGCGAGCAGATTGCCGAACATGATCTGCGTTCTGCACAGATCAGCCTGCAAGAACTGCAGTTCCTCCACAAGTTTGTGGAGGAAGTGGAGCGGCTCGAAGAGCGCTGGCTGGACTCCTGACCATGGTTCTTTTCTCCATTGCCGAACCGGGGCAGGGTAGCGCCCGTCAGGTAGTTCGTCGCAAGCGTGCCGTTGGTATCGATCTTGGAACCACCAACTCACTCGTGGCCGTGGCGAAGGAAGGACGTGCTCGCGTCCTGCCCGATGCGCATGGCAACCGGTTGCTGCCCTCGCTTGTACGCTTTCCCGAGGATGCGGTCCCGCTGGTTGGCAACGAAGCCCTCGCAGCTGACGGGGGAACGCTCGTGTCTTCCTCGAAGCGTCTGCTCGGACGTGGCCTGTCCGACATCAACTACCCGTTGCCCTATGTCCTGCAGGCTGCCGAAGACGGCGGCATGGTACAGATCCGTACCGAGGCCGGGCTGGTGTCCCCCGTGCAGGTCGGCGCCGAAATTCTGAAGGCACTCGCCGGCCGAGCCGGGGACGCGTTGGGCGGCAGCATCGACGGCGTGGTCATCACCGTGCCGGCCTATTTCGACGAGGCACAGCGCCAGTCCACCCAAGCGGCCGCCCGGATTGCGGGACTCAACGTACTGAGATTGCTGAGTGAGCCGACGGCGGCAGCAGTTGCCTATGGTCTCGACCAGCAACTCACCGGGACCGTCGTGATCTACGACCTTGGGGGGGGTACCTTCGACGTCTCTCTCATGCGACTGGATCAGGGAGTTTTCACTGTCGTGGCAACTGGGGGCAACAGCGCTTTGGGGGGCGATGATTTCGATAGGGTAATCGCCGACTGGTTGTTGCAGGAGTCAGGACAGCCTTGCGGGAGCAAGGAGGACTATCGACTGCTGCTCCAGCAGGCCCGGGTGGCGAAGCACCAGTTGAGCACTGCCGACAAGGCCCGGGTGCAGGTCGGATCCTGGCAGGGCAGTCTCGATCGGCTCCAGCTCGAGCGGCTGATCGATCCTCTTCTCGACCAGACGCTACTGGCCTGCCGACGCGTGCTGCGCGATGCCGGCCTGCAGGTCGGCGACATCAGCGATGTGGTCTTGGTCGGAGGATCCACGCGGACGCCCCGCGTGCGTGAGCGGGTGAAGCAGTTGTTCGGTCGTGAACCGCTCAGTTCGCTCGACCCCGATGAGGTCGTGGCACTTGGGGCCGCCTTGCAGGCCGACGTGCTGGTGGGCAACAAGTACGGCGATGCTGCGCTGCTGCTCGACGTCATCCCGCTGTCACTCGGCATCGAAACCATGGGCGGTCTCATGGAGCGGATCGTGCCCCGCAACAGCACCATACCCGTCGTCCGCGCGCAGGAATTCACCACGTTCAAGGATGGCCAGACCGCCATGTCTCTGCACGTCTACCAGGGTGAAAGGGAGCTGGTCAGTGACTGTCGCTCACTGGCCCGCTTCGACTTGCGCGGCATTCCCCCCATGGTGGCGGGCGCCGCCCGGGTCCGGGTGACCTTCCAGGTCGATGCCGATGGTCTGCTGCAGGTGCAAGCGGAAGAATTGACCAGCGGTGCGAAGAACAGTGTCGTGGTGAAACCTTCCTTCGGTCTCGAGGAGACACAGATCACGGCGATGATCCGGAGTTCCATGGAGAGCGCGGCGCTCGACAAGGCCCAGCGCAGCCTGCGTGAGCGGCGCGTCGAGGCGCTCCGGCACCTCGAGGCCCTGCACGCAGCGCTGCAGCAGGATGGAGCTACCTTGCTCGACGAAGACGAGCGAGGCACCCTCGAGCGCGCCATGCGGGAGCTCGATGCTGCTACAGTGGGTACAGATGCCCGGCTCATCGAAACGCTGACCGAGCAGCTCAATTCCCTCAGTCGCGATTTTGCCGGTCGCCGCATGGACGCGGGTATCCGCGCAGCCCTGGCTGGCCAGCAGATCGATGCCATCGGAGAGTAGGTGCATGCCGCAGATCGTTTTTCTACCCCATGCCAAACTGTGCCCGCAGGGGGCGGTCATCGACGCCGACAGCGGCGAAAGCATTCTCGATGCTGCGCTGCGCAACGGCATCGAGATCGAGCATGCCTGTGAGAAATCCTGTGCCTGCACCACCTGCCATGTGCTGGTGCGCGAAGGCTTCGCCTCGCTGGCACCCTCTGACGAACTCGAGGATGACCAACTCGACAAGGCCTGGGGATTGGAGCCGGATTCCCGGCTTGGCTGCCAGGCCATCGTGGCTGGGCAGAACCTGATTGTGGAACTACCGCTGTATACCATCAATATGGTTGCTGAAAAGCGTTAAGCCTTGATTTGCAAAAGAAAACTGCATTGCTGGATGCAAATACCCGGCAACGCGCATACAATACGCGACCTGTTTTTGAGCCCTACCTGGAGTTACCCATGGCAGTCGAACGCACCCTCTCCATCATCAAACCGGACGCAGTCGCCAAAAATGTAATCGGCAAGATCATCACTCGCTTCGAAGAAGGCGGGCTGCGCGTGCTCGCTGCCAAGATGCTGCAGCTGAACGATGATTCCGCAGGAGGCTTCTACGCCGAACACAAGGCGCGACCGTTCTTCAAGGACCTGGTTGGCTTCATGACTTCCGGCCCGGTGATCGTGCAGGTGCTCGAAGGGGAAAATGCCATCGCGCGCAATCGCGAGCTGATGGGCGCCACCAATCCGGCCCAGGCAGCACCGGGCACGATTCGCGCCGACTTTGCCAAGTCCATCGATGCGAACGCCGTGCACGGCTCGGATTCGGCTGCTTCGGCGCAGCGCGAGATTGCCTATTTCTTCAAATCCGAGGAACTCTGTCCGCGGTTGTTCTGACCAAGCGGAAGCGGGCCGCTGAGAGCGGTCTTGCAGGTGAGCCCCATGGAGCGGCCTTTGATCAATCTGCTGGGCATGAATAAACAGGCGCTGGAGGCCTTTCTTCTCGAGATCGGGGAAAAGCCTTTCCGTGCTGTCCAGCTGCATAAGTGGATGCATCAGCAGGGTGTCATCGACTTTGATCAGATGACCAACATCAGCAAGCCGCTGCGGGAACGTCTGAAGACGCTCGCGGAAATTCGTCCTCCGCGTCTGCGCGACACCTACTCTGCGCAGGATGGTTGCCACAAGTGGATCGTCGAGGTCGAAAGTGGCAGCGGGGTGGAGATGGTCTATATACCAGAGGCGGGTCGGGGCACGCTGTGCATTTCCTCGCAGGCCGGCTGCAGCCTCGATTGCAGCTTCTGCGCCACTGGCAAGCAAGGGTTCAACAGCGACCTCACCGCCGCTGAAATCATCGGACAGCTTTGGCTCGCCAACCGGGAGCTGGGTGGCTTCGTCAGTCATGAGGCAAGGCCCATCACCAACGTGGTCATGATGGGCATGGGTGAGCCGCTCCTCAATTTCGACAACGTAGTCGGCGCTGTGGCGCTGATGATGGACGACAATGCCTATGGCCTCAGCAAGCGGCGCGTGACGATTTCCACCTCGGGCGTCGTGCCTGGTATTCGGCGCCTGCGAGATTTCACGGATGCGTCACTGGCGCTTTCACTGCATGCGCCCAACGACGCGTTGCGTGACCAGATCGTGCCCATCAATCGCAAGTACCCCATACGCGAACTGCTAGACAGCGTCCGCGACTATCTGGCGGCGCTGCCGGACAGCCGGGTGGCGACCATCGAGTACATCCTGATTGCCGGCGTCAACGACCACCGGGCGCACGCGCGTGAGCTCGCCGAGTTGCTGCGCACGCTGCCTTGCAAGATCAACCTCATTCCTTTCAATCCGTTCGAGGGCTCCGAATACGCTCGCTCGAGCAACAGTGCCATCGCCAACTTCCGCAAGCTCCTGCAGGATGCCGGTTACACCGTCACTATCCGCACCACGCGGGGTGACGAAATCGGTGCGGCCTGCGGACAGTTGGTCGGACAAGTCGATGACAGAACCCGACGCAGCGCTCGGCATCTGGCAGAGCGTGCACGCAATGAGGCCCTCAACGAGGTGCGGGTGGTGACGCTGTCATGATGTCTCAGCGCCTAAATGCCCCCGCTGCACCCGGTGACCGGCGCGTCAGCCGAGTCTGTTCTACGTGCGCTGTTGCAGCAGTCTCCTTGCTGCTCGCCGCCTGCGTGACCGAAACCACCGGGGGCTTTGCTGCGAAGCGCTCCGAAACCGAGGTGCTGCAGGACTACTTGCAGTTGGCAACCGGCTATCTCGAGCAGGGCGACTTGGCTAGCTCCAAGCGCCACCTGGGTAATGCGGAGCGACTTGGTCAGGAGAGCAGCGAGCTGTGGGCGATCTGGGGACTGGTCCATGCCCGGGAGGGCGAGATGCATTTGGCCCGGCGCGATTTCGAACGGTCGTTGCAGATTGACCCAGCCAACGCGCGGGCACGCAACAACTTTGCCGCTTTCCTCTTTGCCGTCGGGGAGACGGAAGCGGCCTTCGCCCAGCTCGAACTGGTGGTTGCCGACACGCGCTACCCGGCGCGGTCGCAGGCCTTCGAAAATCTTGGGCTGGCGGCACTCCGGCTTGGTCGCAGGGAGGAGGCACGTCTTGCGTTTGAACGGGCTGTACAGCTGAACCCCGAGCAGTTGCGGTCCCAACTCGAACTTGCCGGTCTTCACCTGGATCAGGGCAGACAGGGCAGTGCTGAAGCGGCATTTGGTGAGTATTTGCGACTGATGCCGAAGTTTTCGGCTTCCCATGATGCTCGCAGTCTTTGGCTTGGCATCAGGCTCGAAGCAGCGCGTGGCAATCGTGTGTCTGTCCTGGGTTATGGTGAACAATTGGAAGCGGGATTTGCCTCGGCACCGGAAGTGTCCCGTTACCACGCCCTCCTGGATGAACTCGAATGACCGCCGACCACAGCCAAACCCGCGAGTCCCTGCCGGTCGGTCAGCGTCCTGGTGCGCTGTTGCGCAGTGCCCGCGAACTCAGCGGGCGCAGTCATGCAGTCGTGAGCGAGGCGCTGCATCTTACCGTGCATTACCTCAAGGCCTTGGAGAACGACGATTACGAAAAACTGCCTGGTCTGATTTTCGTCAAGGGCTACATTCGCAGCTATGCCCGCTACCTCAAGCTCGATGTAGAGGCCGTCGTCGACTGCTACGAGGCATACGTGAAGGAGTTGCCACCGGTCAAGAGCCATACGCTCGCCGGTAACTATACGCGCAAGCGCAGCGATGGCGCCGTGGGCGGTGCTTTGGCTGCAGCGCTCATCGTCGTGCTGGGACTGGCAGCTGGCTGGTGGTTCGTTGGCCGCGAGGTAACCACGCCATCGCCGCAGCCTTCGGCGGCCTCGATTGCCAATCAGGGTGCGGCGGCGGCAACGGCGGCATTACCCACGGCCGATGTGGTCAGATCGGCGACGACCATCTTGCAGGCGGACACTGCAGCGGGCCCGGGCCCCGTGATTGTCGCCACACTGCCGCCCGCAGCGCTGTCGGAAGGTCCAGCCGCCGTCATGGCCGGTGGCGCCGCTGTCGGCGTGTCGACTACTGCTGGACCGCTGAGCGCGTCCGCCTCACCGAGCATTACGGTGCGGGAGGGAGGTGGACGTCTGCTGAGCTACGTCCGTGAAGGCACTGATCGACTGCAAGTGACCTTCACCGGCGAAAGTTGGGTGGAGTTGGATGATGCCCGCTCCGGCAGGGTGCATGCCGAGACCTTGCGTGCCGGCGACGAGCTCGACCTGCAGGGAACCGCACCTTTCCAGATTCTGCTGGGCAATGGCAATAACGTTCAGGTCATGCTCAACGGGTCTGTCATCGATATCAGCGGGAGCGTTCGCAGCGACAGGACAGCGCGACTGACACTGCCCACCCCCGTGCCGCCAGCCGTGTCGGTTGGAGTGACCGCGGGCGACGCTGCTGATGCCACCAGTCCACCACAGGCCGCTGCACCTGTGACGGCCACTGCGCTGACCGCGCCTGACCCCGCAGAGAACCCTTCCGTACAGAACACGCCCACACAGAACACGCCCGCACAGAACACTTCCCCACAGAACACTTCCCCACAGAACACTTCCCCACAGAACAGTCCTGCTCAGGATACTTCCGTACAGAACACTGCCGTACAGAGCAATCTGCCAGAGCCGAATGCAGCCCCGGTAACGGCGGCTGCTGCCGATCCAGCGCTGACGGCGACAGGTGCTGAGAGCTCCAGCACGCCGACCCCCACGAACAGTCCGCCGACGCCAGTGGCAGAGGAGGCGCTGTAATGCGGATGCAATCCCCAATCACCCGCCGCAAGTCACGCCAGATCATGGTGGGGTCTGTGCCGGTCGGCGGTGATGCACCGATCTCCGTACAAAGCATGACCAACACCGAAACCTGCGATGTGGAGGCGACACTCGCCCAGATCCGGCGCCTCGAGGCGGTTGGTGCCGATATCGTTCGGGTTTCCGTTCCTACCATGGAAGCAGCTGCTGCCTTTCGGCGCATACGGGCCGGTACGCGCGTGCCGCTGGTGGCCGACATTCACTTTGATCATCAGATCGCCCTCAAGGTGCTGGAGTACGGAGTCGATTGCCTGCGCATCAACCCGGGCAACATCGGCCGCGAGGACCGCGTCAGATCCGTGGTGGAATCCGCCCGTGACAAAGGTGTACCGATCCGTATCGGGGTGAATGCCGGCTCACTCGGCAAGGAATTGCTGCGCAAGTATGGTGAACCCAACGCCGACGCCATGGTGGAGTCGGCACTGCGGCACATCGATATTCTCGATTCATACGACTTTCAGGACTTCAAGGTCAGTCTCAAGGCGTCCGAGGTCTTCATGACCGTGGCGGCCTACCGCAAGATCGCCGCGCAGATCGAGCAGCCGCTGCATCTCGGCATCACCGAGGCCGGTGGTCTGCGGTCAGGTACCGTGAAGTCATCGGTCGGACTCGGGTTGCTGTTGATGGATGGCATCGGAGACACCATCCGCATTTCACTGGCAGCCGATCCGGTCGAGGAGATCAAGGTGGGCTTCGACATCCTCAAGTCGCTGGGTTTGCGCAGTAAGGGCGTCAATCTCGTGGCTTGCCCGAGTTGCTCACGCCAGAACTTCGATGTGATCGGCGTCGTCAATCAGTTGGAGGCGCGTCTCGAGGACATCACCACACCCATCGACGTGTCGGTGGTCGGTTGCATCGTCAACGGTCCGGGCGAGGCCTATGTGACTGATGTCGGTCTCACCGGGGCCACCCCGTTCAACATGGCCTATGAGAACGGCGTCACCAGTCACAAGATCGCCAACGAAGATCTGGTCGATGAACTCGAACGCATGGTCCGGCGCAAAGTGGCCGAAAAACAGGCGCAGCAGCAACAGGGCGAATCGCGCCCCGTGCGGCTCATCGGCGAAACGCGCTAGGAGCAGGCCCCCGTGAGCAACAAGATCCAGGCCATTCGCGGCATGAACGATGTGCTGCCCGCGGAGTCTTCGCGTTGGCAGTACCTCGAGCACGTCCTGCGTGCACTGCTGGGCGGGCATGGATACCGGGAAATCCGCTTTCCCGTCCTCGAGCAGACTCAGCTCTTCAAGCGCTCCATCGGCGAGGTCACGGACATCGTCGAGAAGGAGATGTACACCTTCGAGGACCGCAACGGCGACAGTCTGACGCTGCGGCCTGAGGGGACAGCCTGCTGTGTGCGCGCGGCGGAACAGGGTGGCCTGCTCTACAACCAGACCCAGAAACTTTGGTACATGGGTCCCATGTACCGCCACGAGCGACCCCAAAAGGGTCGCTATCGGCAGTTCCACCAGCTGGGGGTCGAGGCCTTCGGTATGGCCGATGCCGACATTGAAGCCGAGCTCCTGCTGCTGTGTGCCGAATTCTGGCGGGCCTTCGGCGTGGAAGATCTCGTACAACTGGAGCTCAACAGCATCGGCAGCTCGGAAGACAGGGCTCGCTACGGGGTGGCCCTGCGTGACTTTCTGGTGCCGCTCCGACTGCAACTCGACGAAGACAGCCAGCGCCGTCTGGAGTCCAACGTGCTGCGTATTCTCGACAGCAAGGATCCTGCCACGCAGGCCTTGCTGCATGACGCCCCCCGCCTCACCGCCTTCATTGGTGACGAATCCCGGCAGCGCTTCGACCGCCTGCTGACTGTGCTCGCTGAGGCGGGTATACCTTTCCGCCACAACGCTTCGCTGGTCCGTGGGCTCGACTACTATAACGGCATGGTGTTCGAGTGGACCACAGAGCGGTTGGGTGCGCAGGCCACCGTCTGCGCTGGCGGTCGCTATGACAACCTGGTGCGTCAACTCGGTGGGTCACCAACCCCGGCGGTCGGCTTTGCCATGGGCCTCGAACGCCTGTTGTTGCTATTGACCGACAGCGCGCGTTGGCCGGCCGGCATCGATGACTGTCTCGACGTTTACCTCGCGCTCGTGGGCGGAGGCGTGCAGGCGCAAGGCCTACTGCTGGCGAGGCAGTGGCGGCAGGCGCTGCCCACGCTGCGGCTTTTGACCCACTGTGGCGGCGGAAAATATAATGCCCAGCTCAAAAAAGCCTACGGTTCCGGTGCGCGGCATGCTCTCATCCTCGAAGGGGACGGGCCGCAGAGCAGCATCAAACTCAAAGCGCTGACGAGCGACGAGCCGGCCACTGAACTGCGGCTCGCGGACGTGGTCCCCCGCCTGCGTCAGTTGTTGCAAGCCCATTGAACCAGCCAGCAGGAGCACGAGACGTGGCCATCGACAGCAGCGAAGAAGAACAACTCCAGGCGCTCAAGCAGTGGTGGGACGAGCACGGAACCAGCGTGCTGATCACGGTCGCGGCCGTGCTGGCACTGCTGTTCGGTGCACAGCGCTGGCAGGCGTCGCAGTCCTCCGAAGCCGGCGCTGCCGGCGAGCTTTACCAGCAGATCAGCGATCTGCTAGTGGCCAATGTCACCCGCACGGCCACCGAAGACGATCTGCTGGCGGCCCAGGGTGTTTACAGCCAGTTGAAGCAGCAACATGGCTCCAGCATCTACACGCGCTACGCCGCGCTGGCCATGGCCAAGCTCAACGTGGAGCAAAACAATCTCGACCAGGCGGCCGAGGAACTGCAGTGGCTGCTGGATAACCCCTCGCTGGGCTTGATGAAGGAGGTCGACGAAGAATTATTGCTGATCGCCCGCCAGCGACTGGCGCGGGTGCGACTGGCCCAGGGACAGCCGCAGGCGGCACTGGATCTGCTGCGTGCCGTGGAGCCTGGCAAGTTCGTCACGACGTACGCCGACACCGAAGGCGATGCCTTGCTGGTGCTCGGTGACCGGGACGCGGCCATTGCCGCCTTCCAGCGTGCGCTGGCTGGCTACGATGGCGGCAATACCACCCTGCTGCGGCTCAAGCTGCAGGAGCTCGGGGTGAGCATGCTGGGAACCGAATGATGACCGCACTGCAACGCCTGTCCAGCCGTGCGCTGGTGCTCCTCTTCTTGCTGCTGCTCGGTGGCTGCAGTTGGGGGGTCTGGGATTTCCTGCGTGACAAGGACAAGGTACGTCCGGATGACCTCGTCGACTTTGACGAGGAAGTGCGAATGCGGCGCAACTGGAGCGTCAGTATCGGAGACGGCGAGGGCGAACGCTACAACCGTCTGAAACCCGCGCTGGCCGGTGACCGTTTGTTCGTGGTCTCGGTCGATGGAGAAGTCGTTGCAGTATCTACCGACCGTGGTCGCCGTGAGTGGCGCACCGAGCTGGACGATGTCGAGGTAACCGGTGGGGTCGGTGTCGGCGGAGGGCTGGTGCTGGTCGGTACGCAGGCGGCAGAGGTGTTTGCGCTCGATGCAGCCACGGGCGAAGTGCGCTGGCAGGCGCCGGTGTCCAGCGAAGTACTGTCTGCCCCGGCCACCGATGGTCGTGTAGTGGTCGTGCAGAGCATCGATGGTCGCATCACTGGACTCGACGCGCGCAATGGCAGCCCACTCTGGACGTATGAAATTCCGGTACCGGCCCTCAGCCTGCGCGGCACCAGCAGTCCGCTCATCAATGCCAACTTCGTCATCAGTGCCCAGGCCGGTGGTTCGGTGGTCTCACTGGCCCTCGACAACGGCACGCTGCGTTGGGAAGAGCGGGTTGCCATTCCGACGGGCAATTCCGACATCGACCGGCTGGTCGACATCGATGGGGATCTCGTCATCAACGATGCGGGCCTGCTGCTGGTGCCGAGCTACCAGGGATATCTCAGTGCCATCGATGCCGTGACCGGGCAGACGCGCTGGCGGGTGGAGGAGTCGAGTGCCGAGGGCGCGAGTTTCGGTTTCGGCAACATCTACGTGGTCGCGGAGGACGATACGGTCAAGGCCTATCGGGTAGGTACCGACGAGCCGCAATGGACCAATGATCAGTTGAGTTTGCGTCAGCTATCGGCTCCCCTGGGCTTCAGCAATTACGTCGCGGTGGGTGACTACGAAGGCTACGTGCATCTGTTGGCACAATCCGACGGCCGCTTCGTTGGGCGTACCAAAGTCGACGGTGATGGTGTGCGTAGCCACATGCTTGCCCAGGGCAACACGCTGTTCGTGTACGGCAACAGCGGCAACCTCGTGTCCTACACGGTGCAATGATTCCCGTCATCGCCCTCGTCGGGCGCCCCAACGTCGGCAAATCAACCCTCTTCAACTGCTTCACCCACAGTCGCGATGCGCTGGTGGCGGACTTCGCCGGATTGACGCGTGATCGTCTCTACGGCGAGGGTCGGCTGGGTGAGAGGCGCTTCATCGTCATCGACACCGGTGGCATCAACGGGGGCGAGGAGGGCATCGACCAGTTGATGGTGGGTCAGTCGCTGCAGGCGATCGAAGAGGCCAGTCTGGTCATGCTGCTCGTGGATGCACGTGCCGGTCTGGCCCCGGGTGACCGCTTCATCGTCGACCATCTGCGCCGCGCGGGCAAACCCTACGTGCTGGTGGTCAACAAGACCGATGGCATGGACCCGGCCCAGGCGCTTGGCGAATTCTATGCGCTCGGGGTCCCCGAGGTGCATGCCATCGCCGCCAGCCAGAATCGCGGCGTGCAGAAGCTGCTGCAAGCGGTGCTCGAGCGTTTTCCCGCCGCGGAGGCAGTGCGCGGCGAAGGAGAACACCCGGACAGCATCCGCATCTGCGTGGCTGGCCGTCCGAATGTCGGGAAATCAACGCTCGTCAACCGCCTGCTCGGCGAAGAGCGCGTGGTGGTCTACGACCAGGCCGGCACGACGCGCGACAGTATCTACATTCCCTACGAACGTCACGGCCGGCACTACACGTTGATCGATACTGCCGGGATTCGCAAACGCGGCAAGACCACCGAGCTTGTCGAAAAGTTTTCGGTAGTGAAGTCGCTGCAGGCCATTCAGGATGCGCACGTGGTGGTGTTGTTGCTCGACGCGCGTGAGGGCATCGTTGAGCAGGACCTGCATCTGCTGGGGTATGTCATCGAAACCGGCAGGGCACTGGTCATCGCCCTCAACAAGTGGGATGGCATGGACGAGTTTGCCAAGGATGAGATCCGTCAGGCGATCCGGCGTCGTTTCGAATTCGTCGACTTTGCCAGGATCCATTTCATTTCGGCGAAACATGGCACTGGTGTCGGACACCTGTACGACTCCATCCACACCGCGTACGAAAGTGCCTTCAAGAAGATTCCGACCGCCCGCCTGAACCAGACCCTTGAACGCATACAGGCCGGCCATCAACCTCCGACAGTCAACGGCCGGCGCATCAAGCTACGCTACGTGCATGTTGGCGGTCACAATCCGCCGGTCTTCGTGATTCATGG
The DNA here is from genome assembly GCA_947457195.1 of Gammaproteobacteria bacterium. GTDB lineage: Bacteria > Pseudomonadota > Gammaproteobacteria > Pseudomonadales > Pseudohongiellaceae > CAILUG01. The sequence goes on along the minus strand of CANGUU010000015.1, from coordinate 720 downwards.
CAAGCAGACAGAGAAACTGCCTGCTCACTACGTGCGTTTTCTGGAAAAGAATTTCCGCAAGCTGCTACGACTCGAAGGTACGCCGGTCCGTATCGAACTGCGCGACGATGAGAACCCGTATACGCGCGACGAGCAGGATCTCAGCTACCGCGAAGTGGCGCGCCGCCGTCGTATCCTCAAGAACCGCGAGCAAATGCGCGAGCGTCAATGAGCCGGCTGCTGTTCATCAAGACCGGGTATGCCATCGCGGGGATACCGGCAGCGCTGGGTGATTTTGAACACTGGACCGCGACCGCTGCCGGTCTGCCGCTCGAGCGCTGCCATGTCGTGACCGTCATCGATGGTGAACGGTTGCCTGCGGCCAGCCACTACTCCGCCGTGATCATTTCGGGCTCGGCCGCCATGGTCACCCGTCGCGAGCCCTGGAGCGAGTACACTGCCGACTGGTTGCAGCAGGCGATGCAAGCCGCCGTGCCGATACTCGGCATCTGCTACGGTCATCAGTTGCTGGCCCATGCGCTCGGCGGCCACGTCGACTACCACCCCGGCGGGCGCGAGATGGGTACCGCCTGGATCCACAAGGCGCCGGCGGCGCAGCAAGATGAGCTCTTTGCCGACATGCCGGCACGTTTTCCCGCGCACGTGACGCACATGCAGAGCGTGCTGGGCCTGCCGCCGGGGGCTGACGTGCTGGCCTGGTCCTCCTTCGAGGCCCACCAC
>CANGUU010000014.1 GCA_947457195.1 Gammaproteobacteria bacterium | reverse complement strand
CGGCGCAGGGTGACGGCGGCGGGAACGGGCGCTTGGGGACGCGGTCGCGGCATGGGTGTGGCAGCAGAAAATCGACGCGGAATTCTCGCAACTCCCAGTGTCGGATTGCCAGCGGTTTAGGCATACTCGCCGCCTGTCGAGACCCACCCAGGAGATCCGGTTACCCAATGTCCAACGTCCTCATCGTGGTGGATAAACTAGAAGACTGGGAACCGTATTATCCGAGCGATCTTGTCATCTCCTTCGATCACTACCTGTCGCTGAAGACGCCTCCGGGCCAGCGGGTGCGGGTGATCAATCTCTGCAGCGACTACAGCTACCTCAGTCAGGGCTACTACTGCTCGCTACTCGCCGAAGCCAAGGGCCACCATGTCATTCCCACCAGCCGTGTGTTGAACGACATCTGGTCGCCGCTGCTCTACCAGTTGAACGTCGAGGAAGTCTTCGAAACGCTCGACAAGATGTTCAAGAAAGGCGAGCGGCCGGAGCAGCTGGAGTTCAAGACCTATTTCGGTCAGGTGTCGGAGCCTTCACTCAAGCCGCTGGCCAAGGCCGTGTTCGAGCGCTTTCCCTCGCCGATCGTCGCCGTCACGCTCAAGTATCTCGATGGCCACTGGGTGATCGCCGACCTCGGTATCATCGACCACAAGAGCCTTACTGACGCGGAGGAGACTGAGTTCGGCGAGGCGCTCGACCGCTTCAGCCGGCAGGTCTGGCATCCGAAGAAGGCGCGCAAGCATGCGCGCTACGACCTTGCCATCCTGCTCAACGAGCAGGAAAAGACGCCGCCCAGCAACATGCCTGCCATCAAGAAGTTCATCCAGGCCGGCAAGAACCTCGGCGTCGACGTGGAGATCATCTCGCCCGATGACTTCATGCGGTTGCCCGAGTTCGATGCGCTGTTCATCCGCGAGACCACCAGCATCGAGCATCACACCTATCGCTTTGCCAAGAAGGCCGAGAGCATGGGTTTGGTCGTCATCGACGACCCGACCTCGATCCTGCGCTGCACCAACAAGATCTACCTCGCCGACTTGTTTGCTGCCAACGGTGTGCCGGCGCCGCGTACGCTCATCGTCAGCCGTGACCGCCCGGAACAGCTGGAGCAAGCCGCGGCCACGCTCGGCTTTCCCATCGTGGTGAAGATTCCCGACGGCTCCTTCTCGCGCGGCGTGGTGAAAGTGGAGGACAGCGAGGAACTGCGTACCAGGACCGCTGAGCTGTTCATGGAATCGAGCCTGCTGCTGGCCCAGGAATTCCTCTACACCGACTTCGACTGGCGCATCGGCATCCTCAACAACAAGGCGCTGTTTGCCTGCCGCTACTATATGGTCAAGGATCACTGGCAGATCTACCACCACGAAACAGACGAAGAGGCCAACCTCGTCGACAAGAGTGACAAGACCAAGAGTGGCGGCTTCGACACCCTGCCTACCTTCGAGGTGCCGAGGGCGGTGCTGCAGGCAGCGCTCAAGGCTGCCAAGCAGATTGGCGACGGGTTCTACGGCGTGGACGTGAAGCAGTGGGGCGATAAGGCTTACGTCATCGAGGTCAACGACAACCCCAGCATCGACGCCGGCGTGGAAGACGAGTACCTCGGCAACGAGCTGTACTCGCTGATTATGCAGGAATTCGTGCGGCGCATGGAGGAGTAGGCTCGCTCGGGGTCCTCCGGTGCCGGGCGGCGGCCCAAGGTTGTGGTACCGGGCGCTGCCGCATAGACTGCCGGTCCTTTCCACTTCCCGAGGATGCAGTCATGGCTATCGCCATTGGTCAGAAACTTCCCGCCTGTTCCACCTTGCGCGTCATGGGTGAAAAAGGCCCGCAGCCTGTCACCGTGGACGAGCTGTTCGCCGGCAAGAAAGTGGTGCTGTTCGCCGTGCCCGGCGCGTTCACCCCCGGTTGCTCCAACACTCACCTGCCCGGTTTCGTGGTGAATGCCGACAAGATCAAGGCCCGTGGTGTGGCCAGCATCGTCTGCGTGTCGGTGAACGACGCCTTCGTCATGGGGGCCTGGGGCCGGGCCCAGAATGCCGAGCATCTGGTGATGCTGGCCGATGGCAGCGCCGACTGGGCCAGGGCGCTGGGTCTGCAGCTGGATCTCACGGACAAGGGCATGGGCGTGCGGTGGCAGCGGCTGGCCATGATCGTGGACGACGGCACGGTCTCTCATCTCGCCATCGAGCCACCCGGTGGCATCGTGGAAAGCTCGGCTGAGGCCATCCTCAAGCAGCTTTGAAGCCCGTGCCGCCGCGCGGCCTCGGCCAGCGGCGGTGATCGCGCCAGGGCCACGGCGGCAGACGCCGGCGACCCTCAGCGCGCCAGCAGGGCCAGCAGGCCTTCTGTGGAAAGCTGCAGGTTGTCCGCCCAGCGATGGCCGACGATGTCGAGTCCGGTTTCGGCGTCCTTGAAGGGCAGCACTTCGTCGTCATTGATGAGAAAGCGGTAATCGGCGGTTACCTCGTCACCGACCACGAGGTTGCGGGTGGCGAAAATGAAACCCAGGTGCCAGAGTCCGGTGGGGGTGAAGGAGTGGTTCACGTAGCAATCATCCGGCCAGTCCGTGCTGACGGTGTGGAAGGATTCGAACCAGCGCACACAGGCCTCGTCCTCGGCTGATCCCGGCGTGAGCGCTGCCCGCTCCGCGCCGTTGTAGACCTTGTTGATGGCGTCGGGTGCCACCAGTACCTGCCCACGCTGCACGGGTTCGAGCAGGAACACACCTTTGCCTTCGGCAAAGCGGGCAGGGCGGATTTCGTAGCGTGGCACGATCATGGGTAGCCTCCGGCGGGGAGGGCGCAGGATAGGAACAGCCATGACGCTTGTCCATGGCGCCAGCCAGCGAGTACAGTCCGCCCCCGTTTCCGGTGCCTCCGCTTATGTCTCTCGTCGACGCGCTGTTTCCCGTCATCTGCATTGCCGCGCTCGGCTACCTGGCCCGGTACCGGCAGTGGCTGAGTGAGTCGGAAGCGAGCGTGCTGGAGCGCCTGAGCTTTTCGGTGCTGGTGCCCTGCCTGCTGTTTCGCGGGGCCGCCACCGCCGTGTTCCCCGAGCGCCTGCCCTGGGATTATCTCGGTGCGTTCTACCTCGTGGTGGCCGTCGGTTACCTGGGCACGATGCTGCTGGGACACTGGCGTTACCGGTATTCGCTGCGTGAACTCAGCATCTTCGGCATGGCAGCCGGGTATGCCAACGCCACCGTGCTCGGCATTCCGATCACGCTGGCCGTGCTCGGCGAGACGGCGCTGGTGCCCATGCTGGTGATCATCTGCGTGCACAACCTGGTGATCTTTTCTTTCGGGACGGTGCTGGCCGAGTGGTCGAGCCCGCCCGCAGCCGCGCCGGCCCCGCTCGCAGCACCCGGCAGCCTGCCGTTGCGGTTGCTGACGAAGCTGTGGCGCGTTGCCACCGAACTGGTGCTGAACCCCATCAGCGGCAGTCTGCTGGCCGGTGCCCTGCTCAACAGCAGCGGCGTGCCGTTGCCGACGCTCGTTGAGCGCACGCTCGGCCTGCTGGCAGGGGCAGCCATTCCCGGCGCGGTGTTCGGGCTCGGCACGTCGCTGGTTCGCTATCGACTGAGTGGTGAGCTGGGTCGCACGCTGCTGGTAGTGGCGCTGAAGTTGCTGCTGCTGCCGGCGCTGATGTGGGTGGTGATGGTGCATTGGCTGGCGATCGAGGCGCTGTGGGCGTCGGCGGCGGTGATGATCGCCGCCATGCCCACTGGCATCAGCGTGTACGTATTCGCCCGCCGCTACGGCTGCTGCGAGGCCGTGGCGGCCAATGCCATCGTACTCTCCACGCTGCTGGCGGTGCTCTCGCTCAGTGGCTGGGCCTGGTGGCTGCACACGCACTTGCCCTGAGCGGCGCTGGCTGGTTCGCCGGGCGCGGTGCCGGAGGATCAGCGCGGCGTGTCAGGGCGCGATGGCAGTCCTGTCTCGGTGCTGCCGGAGTGCCAGCAGACCCACAACGCCCAGGCTCAGCCACCACAGGGGTTGCTCGCCCCAGCGTGCAAAGGGCGTCAGCCCCTCGTAAACCTGCACCTCGGCCTCGAGTACGGCCGCCTCGAACTGCGGTAGTTCGGCGCGGCGACGGCCCAGTGGATCGATCACCGCGGTGATGCCGTTGTTGGTGGCCCGCAGCATGCTGCGACCCAGCTCCCGGGCCCGCATGGCAGCGATCTGCAGGTGCTGGTGGGGACCGATGGAGTCCCCGAACCAGGTGTCGTTGCTCACGGTCAGCAGCAGACCTGCGCCCGCTGCATGGCTACGTACGAACTCCGGATACACCACCTCGTAGCAGATGAAGGGCGCCACCCCGATGCCCTGAACCTGCAGCGGCTGCTGCGGGTCGCTGCCGGGCGCCAGCGAAGACAGCGGCAAGTCGAACAGCGCCAGCAGATCGCTGACGAACTCGCGCAGCGGCACGTATTCGCCAAACGGAACCAGCCGCTGCTTGTGCCATACGCCGCGGCCCGAGCCGAGGGCGACCACGCTGTTGTGCAGGCCCTGGTCGCTGCGGAAGAACACGCCCGTCACGAGGGCGGTGCCGCTTTTGGCCGCGCGCTCGTCCAGCGACTGCAGTAGGGCGGGTTCGTTCTGGTACACGAGTGGAATGGCTGTTTCGGACCACACCACGAGGTCCAGTGGCCACAGTGGCTCGGTCAGCGCGGCGTAGCGGTCGAGGCCAGCCTGAATGGCCGCGGGGTCGAACTTGAGTTCCTGCGGAATATTGCCTTGCACGAGGGCCACCCGCAGCGGCGGACGTGCCGCCGGCCGGGTCCACGCCGTGCCGTGCAGCGCGACGGTGACCAGCAGCAGGGTCAGCAGCGGCGCCAGGGCAGCCAGTGCGCGACGGCGCGCGCCGGTACGCCAGTCCAGCAGCGCCTGCACCGGTACCACGGCCAGCAATGCCACCAGCAAGCCCAGCCCCTGCACCCCCACGAGCGGCGCCAGCCCGGACAGCGGGGAACTGACATGGGCATAGCCGAGATAGAGCCAGGGGAAGCCGGTCAGAAACCAGCCGCGCCAGCTTTCGACCAGCAGCCAGCTGGCCGCAAACGTCAAGGCGGGCAGTCGGTCGGCGCACCAGCGTCGCCACAGGTAGCACTGCAGCGCCTGATAGGACGCCAGCAGCAGCACGAAGCCGAACGTGATCAGGGCGGCCAGTGGCGGCGGGGCCGCGCCGTAGTCGTGGATGCTGACATAGATCCACGACACGCCGACGCCGAACAGTCCAAGCCCGAAGACCAAGCCGAGCCAGCCCGCCTCGCGCGGGCGACTACCGACCAGACTGAGGTAGTGCAGGGCCACCCCGAGCACGCCGAGCGGCCACCAGTCGAAGGGCGCAAAACCGAGCGGGACGAGCACGCCCCCCAGCAGGCCGAGGGCGAGACGCCAGCCGAGGCTACTCGTCATCCGCAGAATCGTCAGCGGCCGGGGCTGCGCTGACGTGCAGCAGGCGGATCTGGCGATTGTCGGCACTCAGCACCTTGAACAGCAGGCTACCAATGCGGATGCTTTCGTCGCGCTGGGGGATGCGGCCGAACTGGCTCAGCACCACGCCGCCGATCGTGTCGAAGTCGTCCGTGGCAAAGTCACTGCCGAAGTGACTGTTGAATTCGTCGAGCGGGGTCAGGGCTTTCACCACGTGGTTGCTGCCCTCGACCGGCCGGATGAAGACCTCGTCTTCGACATCGTGCTCGTCGGCAATGTCGCCAACGATCTGCTCCAGCACGTCTTCGATGGTGCAGACTCCGGCGAGATCCCCGTATTCGTCGATGACGATGGCCATGTGGTTGCGATTTTCGCGGAATTCCTTCAGCAGCACGTTCAGCCGCTTCGATTCCGGTACGTAGGTGGCCGGCAGCATCACGTCCTTGATGTCGAAGCGGCGCAGGTCGCGATCGAGCGCCAGCGGCAGCAGGTCCTTGGCGAGCAGGATGCCGAGCACTTCGTCGAGGCTGTCGCCGATCACCGGAAAGCGCGAGTGCTGGGCTTCGATCACGACCGGCAGTATCTCCTGCGGCGTGGCACTGGCCTTAACGGTCACCACCTGTGAACGCGGCACCATGATGTCGCGCACCTGCATGTCGGCCACCTGCAGTGCGCCTTCGATGATGCTGAGCGCGTCGCTGTCGAGCACTTTGTTGCGTTGGGCCTTGCGCAGCACCCGGACCAGTTCTTCGGTATCGGCAATGCTGTCGGTGAATACGTCGCGCAGGCGCTGCAGCAGGGTCGGTGCGGTGTTCTGCGGGGGGGCGTCGTCGCTCATGAGTGGTAGGGGTCTCCAATGCCAAGCCCGGCCAGAATGCGGACTTCCAGTGCCTCCATCACCCGGGCGTCCGGGGTGACTTCGTGGTCGTAGCCCAGCAAATGCAGTACGCCGTGCACCACCAGATGGGCCCAATGGTCGGCGGGCGGTTTGCCCTGTGCTGCCGCCTCGCTGGCCACCATGCTGGCGCACAGCGCCAGGTCGCCGAGGTGGGCCCCGGCGGCAAAGCCGGGCGGTACGGGGAAGGACAGCACGTTGGTGGCGTAGTCTTTTTGGCGATACTGACCGTTGAGGGCCGCCGCCTGCGCTTCGTCGACGATGCGGATGCCGAGCCGCGGACGGCGCTGCGGGTGGCTCGCACCCACCAGCGCCGCAGTGACCCAATGCCGGAACTGCCGTTTGAGTGGCAGCTTGCGGGTGCCGCTGTCATTCACCAGTTCGATTATCGCGTTCACTCGACCGTTCTCTGCTGTCTTTGTCGCCTGCTGGCAGGGGAGCCACGGTCTGCTGGCGGTCGAACTCCTCGTAGGCTTCAACGATGCGCTGCACGATCGGGTGCCGCACCACGTCCGCGGACGTGAACCAGGTAAAGCTCACGCCCTTGACGCTGCGCAGTACGCCAGTGACCTGCACGAGGCCGGATCGGGTGCCCTTCGGCAGGTCGATCTGCGTGACATCGCCGGTGATGACCGCCGTGGACCCAAAGCCGATGCGGGTCAGGAACATCTTCATCTGCGAGGTGGTGGTGTTCTGGCTTTCGTCCAGGATGATGAAGGAGTTGTTGAGCGTGCGGCCGCGCATGTAGGCGAGCGGTGCCACTTCGATCACGTTGCGCTCGATCAGGCGGGCGACCCGCTCGAAACCGAGCATCTCGTACAGCGCGTCGTAGAGGGGGCGCAGGTAAGGGTCCACCTTCTGGCTGAGGTCGCCGGGCAGGAAACCGAGTTTCTCGCCCGCTTCCACGGCCGGTCTGACCAGCAGGATGCGCTGCACCCGCTCGGCGACCAGCGCCTCCACCGCACAGGCCACCGCCAGAAAGGTCTTGCCGGTACCGGCCGGGCCGATGCCGAAGTTGATGTCGTGGCGGGCGATGGCGTTGATGTACTGGATCTGGTGCGGGGTGCGGGCCTTGACCGAGGCCTTGGGCGTGCGCAGTAGCGTGATCTGGTCATAAACCGGACCCTCGCTGCCCGGCGCGAACATTTCCTGCTGCGGACGCGGGCGCAGTTCGGCCAGGGCAAGATGCACGTGTTCAGGCGTCAGCAGCGCCGTCTGCTCGGTCTGGGCGTAGAGCTTGTGCAGCACGCGCTCGCCGTACAGCAGCGCGTCGTCGCTGCCTGTCAGCAGGAACTCGTTGCCACGGTTGCTGATGCGCAGGTCGAGGTTTTCTTCCAGTTGTCGGAGGTGTTCGTTGTGCAGGCCGCAGAGATTGGCCAGTCGCTGCGGGTTGTCGGGCTGCAGGGACAGGCGCCGCGAAGGAGTGGGGGCGATCATGAAGGGGGCGCTACGGCTCCGTGTGACCAGGGCGGCCGGGAGTATAGCAGGGGGTATCGCCGGCCGTCGGTTAAATTTTGCCGTCTGGTGGCGGGTCCCGAGGGGCGGCTGGCGCAGCTCGATTTTAATGTATAAATAACATTAAAGACTTCTATCAACATTCTGATAAATATAGATTTATTCTGTCTCTGCGCGCAGCGAGTTCGGGTAGGCGAGGGTGATGCGTAGCGGCACGATCCGGCCAATGAGGTCGGCGTCGCCGCGAAAGTTCACGATGCGGTTGTTTTCTGTGCGGCCCGTCAGTTCGCCTGGGTCCTTGCGTGAGCGACCGGTGACCAGCACCGGCTCCACCGTATCCACCATGCGCTGGCTGATGCGCAACGCCTGCTCTGCGATGCGCTCCTGCAACAACCCGAGTCTCTGCTTCTTGACCTCCTCCGGCGTCTCATCCGGCAGTTCGGCGGCCGGGGTGCCCGGGCGGGCGCTGTAGACGAAGCTGTAGGAACTGTCGAAGCCGATGTCGGCGATCAGCCGCATGGTGTCCTGAAAGTCCTTCTCGGTCTCGCCGGGAAAGCCGACGATGAAATCGGAGGAGATGCTGATGTTCGGCCGTACCTGCCGGAGACGGCGGATGATCGACTTGTACTCCAGCACCGTGTGGTTGCGCTTCATGAGGGCGAGCACCCGGTCCGAGCCGCTCTGCACCGGCAGGTGCAGGTGGCTGACCAGTTTGGGCACGCTGGCGTAGCAGTCGATCAGGTTCTGGTTGAATTCGAGCGGGTGGGAGGTGGTGAAGCGCAGGCGCTCGATACCCTCCAGGGCGCTGAGGTAGGTGATAAGGGTCGCCAGGTCCGTGACCTTGCCGTCATGGGTGAGACCACGGTAGGCGTTGACGTTCTGGCCGAGCAGCACGAGTTCCTTGCAGCCCTGCCCGGCAAGGTGCACTGCTTCCGCGAGCACGTCGTCGAGCGGTCGGCTGACTTCCTCGCCGCGTGTATAGGGCACCACGCAGAACGAACAGTACTTGGAGCAGCCCTCCTGGATGGTCAGGAACGCAGAGGCTGCCTCCGACGTGGGCTCTGGCAGCCGGTCGAATTTCTCGATTTCGGGAAAGCTGATGTCGACCACGGGGCGATAGCCGTCGGCGGCCCGCAGCAGCTCCGGCAGGCGGTGCAGGGTCTGGGGCCCGAACACGACATCCACATAGGGTGCGCGCTTGCCGATGGCGGCCCCCTCCTGACTGGCCACACAGCCGCCGACCGCGATGCGCAGTCCCGGCTTGGCCAGTTTCAGTTCCCGCCAGCGGCCCAGTTGGTGGAACACCTTCTCCTGGGCTTTCTCGCGGATCGAGCAGGTATTGAGCAGCAGCAGGTCGGCCTCTTCGGCCTTGTCGGTGACGGCCATGCCCTCGAACTCCCGCAGCAGGTCGAGCATGCGCGCGGAGTCGTACTCATTCATCTGGCAGCCATGGGTCTGGATGAAGACTTTCTTGCTCATCGTCGGCGGTGGGGCGCGGCTGGAAAAAGGCCGGGAAGTATACTTGAATTCAATCGGGCCCAACCCAATATTCCCCGCCGTACCCCCGCCGCAGGCAGCCAAGCAATGGGCAGTAAAGTCAAAGAGTTACGGGAACTGTTTCGTATCACCTTCCTGAACAAGGGCCAGATCTACGAGGTCTACGCGCGCGAGGTCTACCAGAGCGATCTGTGGGGTTTCATCGAAATCGAGAACTTTGTGTTCGGTGAGCGCAGCCAGCGCGTGGTCGATCCGATGGAAGAAAAGCTAAAGGCGGAATTCCAGGGCGTGCGCCGCAGCTTCATTCCCTTGCAGGCCGTCATCCGCATCGACGAAGTCGAGAAGGAGGGGGTGGCCACCATCAGCAAGGGCGACAACGTCGCGCCCTTCCCGCTGCAGTTCCCGCCGCGTTCCACGCCCGTGCCGTCACCGGAGTAGGCGGACGCCCGAGGCTGGCCTCTGCGGGGCCCGGCCAAGTACCATTGCCGCATGCGCGAGCTTCCTCCAGCAGTACCCGCCAGCAGCCCCCTTCGCTCCAACCAGAGCGGCAGTCTGTTCACTTACCCCCGCTACTGGGCCGAATGCTACGGTCCGGCGCCCTACCTGCCGATGTCCCGCGCGGAGATGGATCAGCTGGGCTGGGACAGCTGCGACATCATCATCGTGACCGGCGATGCCTACGTCGACCACCCGAGCTTCGGCATGGCCGTCATCGGCCGCTTCCTCGAAGCCCAGGGCTTCCGGGTCGGCATCATTGCCCAGCCACGCTGGCAGAGCACGCAAGACTTCCTGGCGCTCGGCAAGCCGAACCTGTTTTTCGGCATTACCGGCGGCAACATGGATTCCATGATCAACCGCTATACGGCCGATCTCAGACTGCGCAGCGACGATGCCTATACGCCCAACGACGAAGGCGGCAAGCGGCCTGATCGCGCGGTCATCGTCTACAGCCAGTTGTGCCGGCAGGCGTGGCCGGGAGTGCCCCTGGTCATCGGCGGCATCGAGGCATCGCTGCGGCGCATCGCCCAGTACGACTACTGGAGCGACAAGATCCGCCGTTCCATCCTCATCGATTCGGCCGCCGACATCCTGCTGTTCGGCAATGCCGAGCGGGCGATCGCGGAAGTGGCCCACGCACTGGCAGCCGGCCGCCGGGTCGATGAACTCACCGAGGTGCGTGGGACCGCCATCATCCGCGACGGTATCCCGCCGGGCTGGACGGAGATCGACTCCACGCGCGTGGACTGGCCGGGCAAGATCGACAAGATGCCGAATCCCTACGAGTACGTGAGCGAGCAGCCTGCCGAGCCTGAGGCCGATCTGCAGGCAGCCCAACCTCTCAAGATCATTCCGCTGCCGCTGCAGCACAAGCACGAACTCGATCTCGAGACCACCTACGTGAGACTGCCCTCGTTCGAGAAGGTCAGCCACGACGCCGTGCTGTATGCCCATGCCTCGCGCGTGCTGCACCAGGAGGCGAGCCCCTTCAACGGCCGTGTTCTCGTGCAAAAACACGGCAACAAGGAAATCTGGGTCAACCGGCCACCGCTGCCGCTGGAAACGCCGGAAATGGATGCCGTGTTCGATCTGCCGTACCAGCGGCGTCCGCACCCACGCTATGGCAGTGCCACCATTCCCGCCTACGACATGATCAAGACCTCGGTGAACATCATGCGCGGCTGCTTCGGTGGCTGCACCTTCTGCTCGATCACCGAGCATGAGGGGCGCGTGATCCAGAGTCGATCGGAGGAGTCGATCCTGCGGGAGGTGGAAAAGATCCGCGATCAGGTACCGGGCTTCACCGGCGTCATCAGTGATCTCGGCGGACCGACCGCCAACATGTACGGTCTGGTCTGCAAGGAAGCCCACAGCGAGATCGGTCAGCGCTGCCGCCGGCTCTCCTGCGTGTATCCCACCATATGCAAGCACCTGAAGACCGACCACAGCCAGACCACGCAGCTCTACCGGCGTGCCCGACGGCTGCCGGGCATCAAGAAGATCCTGGTGGCCTCCGGCCTGCGCTATGACCTCGCGCTGCGTGACCCCGAATACATCAAGGAACTCGTGACCCACCACGTGGGTGGCTATCTCAAGATCGCGCCCGAGCACAGTGAAGACGGGCCCCTGCAGCAGATGATGAAACCGTCGATCGCCCTGTACGACGAATTCAAGACGCTGTTCGACAAGTACTCGGCGGAGGCCGGCAAGAAGCAGTACCTGATTCCGTATTTCATCGCCGCTCATCCGGGCTCGCGGGACGAGGACATGCTGTCGCTGGCCCTCTGGCTGAAGCGGCGCAAGTTCAAGCCCGATCAGGTGCAGACTTTCTATCCCTCTCCCATGGCACTGGCGACCGCCATGTACCACTCGGGTCGCAATCCGCTGAAGAAACTGCACTACAAGAGCGAAAAGATGGTGATTTCCAGGCGGCTGGAACAGCGCCGCCTGCAGAAGGCCTTCCTGCGCTACCACGACCCCGCCAATTTCGAGTTGCTGCGGGAGGCCCTGGTGAAGATGGGACGCAGCGATCTCATCGGCACGGGTGAGCAGCATCTGGTGCCGCCAGCACCCCAGCGCCCGCGACCCTTTGCCGGCAAGGTGACCGGCTCCCGCGCCCCGCGCCACGGTAACCGCAACGGCAAACCGCGCTGAGGGCGGCGGCCCCGCTCAGAACGGTTTGGCCAGCACCAGGAAAATCACCAGCAGCACGAGCAGGATCGGCAGCTCGTTGAGCAGCCGCAGCGTGCGAGCGCCGGGCAGCGCCGTGCCGCGCTTCACCAGCCGGCCGCTCCAGACGAAGTACCCGAGCAGGGCGATGACGAGCACCAGCTTGAGCAGCAGCCAGCCGCCGCTGATACCGAAGCCCCACCAGAGCCAGGCCCCGAGCGCCAGCGCCAGCCCGAACATGATGTGACCGAAGCGATAAAGTCGCTTGCCCATCAACTGCAACCTGCCGTTGATGAAGGGTACGTCGCCGACCTCGGCCATGTTCACCAGAATGCGCGGCAGGTAGAACACGCAGGCCACCCAGGCCATGACGAACAGCAGGTGCAGGCTCTTGATCCACAGGTACAGCATCCGGGCCTCCTAGGCGGCTTCGATCATGGTGCGCAGCGTGGCCACCCACTGCGGATGGTCATTGAGGCAGGGGATGAGGGTGAGGGTTTCGCCGCCGGCTGCCTTGAATGTCTCGTTGCCCTGGATCTCGATCTCTTCCAGCGTCTCGAGACAGTCGGTCACGAAGGCCGGACACAGCACCAGCAGGTGCTTCACGCCACGTTCGGCCAGCGCCGTAATGACCTGTTCGGTGGAGGGCTCCAGCCACTTGGCCCGCCCCAGTCGCGACTGGAAGGCCACGGAGTAGCGCTCTGGTGCCAGCCCGGCAGCGGCCACGAACAATTCGGTGGTGCGCAGCACCTGATGCCGGTAGCAGGTCGCGTGGGCCTCCGATGGCCTGCTGCAGCAGTCGGGCTGCCGCAGGCAGTGGCTGCCGGTCGGATCAGCCTTGGTCAGATGTGACTCGGGCAGGCCGTGATAGCTGAACAGCACGTGGTCATGCGTGGCCTGTAGCCAGGGCTCTGCGCTGCTGACCAGACTGCGGATGTAGGCCGGGTCCGCATAGAAGGGCGCTGGCACGCGCAGCACCAGGCGGAGGCCGTGGGCCGCGATTACGCGCTCGGCCTCCTTGACCGATGTCAGCACCGTGCTTTCGGCGTAGTGAGGATAGAGCGGAAACAACAGTACTTCCTCGATACCGGGCAGGGCCGCTAGCTTGAGGAGTTCGCTTTCGATCGATGGCGACCCGTAGCGCATGGCCATCGCCACCGGCAAGCGGGCCGATTCGCGCAGCTGCTCCAGCAGCTGCAGCGAGAGCGCCACCAGCGGCGACCCCTTCTCGGTCCAGATGCTGGCGTAGGCGTGGGCGGACCGCTTCGGGCGCGTGGGGAGTACGAACAGGCTCACGATCAGGCGGCGCAGCAGCCATGGCAGCTGGATCACGTAGGGATCCATGAGGAACTGGTCGAGATAGCGGCGTACCGAAGGCACGTCCGGGTGGTCGGGAGATCCGAGGTTGGCGAACAAGACAGCGCGCTGGGTCATGACGATCCGTTGGGGAGGAAAATCCGTAGGAAATGGCTGGGAAACGAGCCGCTTTATAGCACGGCGAGCACGCCCGGCAGTACGCGGAGCACGGGGAATGAGATGACCGACAACAGGGACGCGGGCAGCCGCATCAAGGTAGGGGTGAGTGCCTGCCTGCTGGGTGAACCCGTCCGCTACGACGGCCAGCACAAGCACCTGCCCCTGCTCACCCAGGATCTCGCGCGCTATTTCGACTTCGTGCCGACGTGCCCCGAGGTTGGCGCCGGACTCGGTGTTCCGCGGCGTCCGGTGCGGCTGGTGGGCAGCGCCGCCGCGCCGCGCGTCGTCGACGTGGACGATGCAAGCCGCGACTACACGACCCGTCTGGCGGCCTATGCCACCCGCCGCCTCCCCGAGCTGCATGACCTGTGTGGCTACATCTTCATCCGTGATTCGCCGAGCTGCGGGCTGTTTGACGTGAAAGTCTATCCCGACAACGGCGATCCGGGGCCACACAGCGGCCGGGGCGTTTTTGCGGCGGCCCTCACCGCGCGGTGGCCCTTGCTGCCGGTGGAAGAAGCGGGCCGTCTCGAGGATCCGCAGCGACGGGAAAATTTCGTCACGCGCGTGCTTGCCACGAAAGACTGGCAGGACCTCTGCCGCCGGGGCCTCTGCGCCGATGGATTGATCGGGCTGCATGCACGTTACCAGGACACCTTGATGGTGCAGGCGCCGCAGGCCTGCGCTGCCCTCGGGCAGCTGCTGGCTACTGCTGGCCACCAGGATCCCCGGGAAGTCGGTGCCCGCTACGTTGCCGGTCTGATGCAGGCACTGCAGCAACAGGCCACCCGTGGCGTCCAGACCGTCCCGACTGCCGCAGCAATCGCCCGACTCGCCGCAAACCCTCCTCCCATAACCTCAGCCTGAGACATTTACTGTGACTGTCGCCCTGCACTGGTTCCGTACCGATCTTCGTGTCCAAGACAATCCCGGCCTCGCGGCGGCGCAGCAGAGTGGCCTGCCCGTGGTGGGTTTGTACATTGCCACGCCCGAGCAGTGGGACGCGCACGATGACGCCCCCATCAAGCGGGACTTCTGGCGGCGCAACCTGCAGGCGCTCGAGCAGGCGTTGGCGGCCCTGGGCATTCCGCTGCTGCTGCTGCAGGTGCCACGCTACCGGGACGTGGTGCCGCTGCTGGAGGCCGTGCTCCCCGCGCTCGCGGTTGCCGAGCTGCACTGCAATCTGGAAGTGCCGTCGCACGAGCGACGCCGTGACGAGGCGGTGGCTGCCCTCTGCCAGCGCTTGGGGGTGAGGGTGCAGCGGCATCTCGACCATCTGTTGCTGCCGCCGCAAAGCGTGCTGAACAAGAGTGGCGAGCCCTTCAAGGTATTTTCTCCGTTCGGTCGGGCGGTGCGGGCACTCCTGACAGACCACCCGCCGTCGGTGCTGGTGGGCCAGGCCCTGCCCACGCTACCCGCGCTGCCGCAGCGGCGCGCACTGCAGGCACTCGATTTCGGTACGGGTGACCCGACCTGGGCACAGCGCTGGCCCGCTGGTGAGCCGTCGGCGCAGGTCAGGCTGCTGGCGTTCTGCCGACAGCGTATCGCCGACTACAAGCTCGCACGGGATTTCCCGGCGCTCGATGCCACCAGCTGTCTTTCGCCCTATCTTGCGGCCGGCGTGCTGTCGATCGGGCAGTGCTGGCGTGAGTCTGCGCGCTGGCAGGAGGGCAACGGGGTGTTTTCCTGGCAAAACGAACTGCTGTGGCACGATTTCTACAAGTACATCATGTGGCACTACCCGCACGTCTGCCGCCACCTGCCGTGGCGCGATGACGTCGAACACGTGCCGTGGCGGCACGACGCCGGGGACTTCCAGGCGTGGTGCGAGGGCAGGACCGGCATACCGATCGTGGACGCTGCCATGCGTCAATTGCTGCAGACCGGTTGGATGCACAATCGCCTGCGCATGATCGCCGCCATGTTCCTCAGCAAACAGTTGCTGATCGACTGGCGCTGGGGCGAACGCTGGTTCATGCAGCATCTGGTGGACGGCGATTTTGCCGCCAACAACGGAGGCTGGCAGTGGAGCGCCTCAACCGGCACCGACGCCGCGCCGTATTTCCGCATCTTCAATCCGGTGACCCAATCGGAGCGCTTCGATCCGGAGGGGCGCTTTCTGCGGCAGTATCTGCCGGAGCTGGCGGGACTTGACGATCACAGCCTGCACGCGCCGGGGGCAGTACGGCCCGCGGGCTATCCGTTGCCCATCGTCGACCTTGCCTTCGGACGCGAGCGGGCGCTGGCAGCCTTCAAGCAGAGTCCCGGCGCGGATGCGCCGTCTTACTGAAGGCTGCCGGTGTTGATGATGGGCTGGGCTTTCTGGTCACCGCACAGCACGACCAGCAGATTGCTCACCATTACCGCCGTGCGGTCGGCATCGAGGTCGACCACGCCCTGACTGCGCAGTTGTTCGAGCGCGGTCTGTACGATGCTGACCGCGCCCTGCACGATGATCTTGCGGGCGCCCAGTACGGCGCTGGCCTGCTGCCGCTGCAGCATGGCCTGGGCGATTTCCGGAGCGTAGGCGAGGTGGCTGAGTCTGGCCTCGAGGACCTCGACACCGGCCTTCTGCAGTCGTTCATGCACTTCCATGCGCAGTCTGCTGGCGATGTCGTTCGAGGAACCGCGCAGGGTCAATCCCTGGTAGTCCTCGCCATGCTCCTCGTAGGGATAGCTGGTGGCGAGATTGCGCAGCGCTGCTTCGCTCTGGATGGTCACATAGCTCTCGTAGTTGTCCACTTCGAATACGGCCTCTGCCGTATCGACCACGCGCCAGACGATCACGGCGGCGATTTCGATGGGGTTGCCGTGCGCATCGTTGACCTTGAGGCGGCTGCTTTCAAAGTTGCGCACGCGCAGGCTGACCGACTTCTTGCTGTAGAAGGGGTTGGCCCAGCGCAGGCCTGCCTGCCTATCGGTGCCGGCATAGCGCCCGAACAACTGCAGTACCTTGCCCTGATTCGGCTGCACCATGTAGAAGCCGAACCAGCAGGTCAGCAGAGCCACCAGCAGCAGCAAGGCCGGTACTTTCAGCAGGGCCGGCAGCAGCACCACCCCCGCCAGTGCCAGCAGATGCAGGCCGAGCAGGGCAAAGAATCCGCTGAAGCCGGGCAGCGAACGAGCGGGCAGTTCGGTGGACATACGGATCTCCTCGCGGCTCGGCGAATCAGGGATGCTGGGGTGCGGCGGTGTCGGCCGCTTCGGGGGTATCGCCCGCGCTGAACCACTTGCCGAAGCGTTGGGCAAAACCCAGTTGCATGTCGTCGACCAGAGTGTAGAACACCGGCACGATGAACAGGCTCACCACCGTGGAGACGATCAGGCCGCCCATCACCGCTACGCCGATCGGGGCGCGAAAGCTTGGATCACCGGCCCAGCCCAGGGCCACCGGCAGCATGCCGGCACTCATGGCGATGGAGGTCATGACGATGGGACGTACCCGTTTCGAGCAGGAGTCCAGTACCGCATCCAGCCGGGACAGGCCCTGGTCACGCTGCGCCATGATGGCGTACTCCACCAGCAGGATGGAGTTCTTGGTGACGATGCCCATCAGCATCAGCAGGCCGATCAGGGAATTGATGGCAAGCCCGTAGCCGCCGATGAGCAGGGACACCACGGCACCGGCAGCCGACGGCGGCAGGGCCGACAGGATGGTGAGCGGCTGCACGAACTTGTGAAACAGCAGCACCAGCACCGCATAGATCGCGAAGATGCCGATGATCATCGCCGTGGCAAAGCGGCCGAACACGTCGGAAATGAAGCGGGCATCGCCCGTGCGCAGCGACTCCACACCCTCCGGCAGGTTGCGGATGGCCGGCGAACTTTCGATCCGCTCGAGCACATCACCAAGCGGCAGTCCGTTGAGGTTGGCGCTGAGCGTGATGTTGCGGCTGCGGTTCACACGGGCGATTTCGGCAGGACCGGAGCCGAGCGAAATATCGGCCACGTTGATCAGCGGCACTGGTCCGCTGGTGCCGAGCACGGTCAGCTGGCTGATGCGATCGATGTCGCCCCGCGCGTTGTCGTTGAGGCGCACGCGGATCGGAATCTGCCGGTTGTCGAGGTTGAACTTGGCGAGGCCGGTACTGACATCGCCGGAAGTGGCGATGCGCGTGACCTGACTGATTGCCTCGGTGGTGACGCCGAGTGCCGCTGCCCGCTCGGCATCCGGGCGGATGACGATCTCGGGCTTCTGCAGTGCGGCACTGCTGTTGATGGCGCCAAGACCTTCGACGGTGCGCAGCTCGCGCTCCACATTGGCGGCAGCGGCATTGAGCAGCTGGGGATTGTCGCCGACCAGCGTGAGCTGGAAGCGGTCGCCCCCGGCGCCGTTGAACTGCAGACGGGCACCGGCAATGCTGCGCAGCGCCTCCGTAGCCTTGAGTTCGAATTCCTGCTGCAGACCGGTTACCCCGTCCGGATTGTCGAGCTGGATCGTGAGTGTGCCGCTACGGACCGCCGCTGCACTGCCACCGCCGCCGAAGCCGTCGCCACTGCCGGCGCTGCCGATCGAGGTGTAGATGCTTTCCACTTCGGGGAAGCCGGCAAGAATCTGCCGCGCTTCCTCGGCAACACGCAGCGTCTCATCGAGGGTGGCGCCGGGTGCCAGTTCGACCGACAGCTGGGTAAAGCCGTTGTCGCCGGCCGGTGCGAAACCGGTCGGCAGGAAGCGGAACAGCGACAGCATCACGCCCATGATCACGCTCGATACCACCACCACCAGGCCGCGGTGCTGCAGGCACCAGCGGACCTTTTCCAGGTACCAGAGCAGGGCCTTGCTCTCCTTCTCCTCGGTCTGGTGCGGCTTGAGGAAGTAGGCGGCCATCATCGGCGTGAGCATGCGGGCCACCAGCAGCGAGAACAGCACGGCGATGGCGACCGTGAAGCCGAAGGGACGGAAGAACTCCCCGGCGATGCTGCCCATGAAGGCCACCGGGATGAACACGGCGCAGATGGTGAGCGTGGTGGCCACCACGGCGAGGCCGATCTCGATGGCCGCATCCATGGCGGCCTCGCGCGGCTTCTTGCCCATGCGCAGGTGGCGTACGATGTTTTCCACCTCCACGATGGCATCGTCCACCAGAATGCCCACCACCAGCGTCAGCGCCACGAGGGTGAGGATGTTGAGCGTATAGCCGAAGGCGTAGATCACCCAGAAGGTGGGAATGATGGAAAGCGGCAGTGCGGCCGCCGAAATCAGGGTAGCCCGCCAGTCGCGCAGGAAGACCCACACCACGATCACCGCCAGAATGGCGCCTTCGATCAGCATCTCCATCGAGGCATCGTAGGAGGTCTGGATGTACTCGACGGTGGAGCTGGCCTCCGCGAACGTGATGTCCGGGTATTCGGTCTTGAGACGCTCCACTACGGCACGGGCGTCCTTGGCGACGTCGAGCGCGCTGGCACCCCAGGCCCGCACGATCTCGAAACCCACCACCGGCTTGCCGTTCAACAGGGCCATGGCTCGCTGTTCGCTGGGCTGGTCGCGCACGTCGGCCAAGGCGTCGAGGCGGACGTAGCGGCCGTCCGGCAGCAGGATCGGCAGCTCGCGCAGTTCCTGCACGGTCTTGATGAGGCCGGTCGTGCGCACCGTCTGTTCCAGACCGCCGAGGCGGGCCTCGCCACCGGGATACTCGGCCTGGATGCGGCGCAGCTGGCGCGAGACGTCGGCGGCGGTGGTGCGCAGCGCGGCAATGCGGTCTGGGTTGAGATCGACGCGGATTTCGCGGTTGACGCCACCCACGCGCGTGAAACGACCCACGCCGGGTACGGCGGTGAGCTCCCGGGCCAGCGTCAGGTCCACGAACCACGACAGCTCGGTGTCCGTCATCTTGTCGGAGGCCACACTCCAGGTCACCACCGGCAGACCGGCCGTGGTGGTACGCGACACGATGGGCTCGTTGGCGTCCTGGGGCAGGTCGGAGCGGATACGGGTGAGTGCATCCCGCACTTCATCCATCTTGTCCTGCATGTCCACGCCAAAGGCGAACTGGATCACGGTGGTGGAGGCGCCCTCGTTGACCGTCGAGCGCAGCTCTTCGATGCTGGCCAGCGTGGCCACGGCATCTTCGACCTTGCGGGTGACCTCGGACTCCATCTGCGAGGGTGCCACGCCAGCGTAGGTGACGGTGACAACCACCGCCGGAAACTCCACGTCGGGTCGGTCGAGCACGCCGAGCCGCGGAAAGCTGACGACGCCGGCCACCGTCAGCGCGATGAACAGCATGATGACGGGAACCGGATTGCGGATGGACCAGGTGACAAAGTTCATTTCAGCGTACTCCGGTCGTGGCGGTACTGACGTTGACCAGATCCCCGTCCTTCAGGAAGCCGGCGCCATTGATGACGATGTTCTCGCCGGGATTCAGGCCCCCCAACACTTCGATGCGATCGCCCTGCAGCACGCCGGTCTGGATGAGCTGGCGGCGGACGGTGCGGTCGGCCTGGACCACGAAGACGTAGTTGTAGCCGTCGCTGGTGACGAGGCTGGCGAGCGGGACCAGCAGGGCCTCGCTCTGGGTGTATTCGATGCGTCCGCGCGCGAACATGCCGGGCCGCAGGGCCGGCCCGCCCTCGATATCGACGTAGACCATGCCGTTGTGGGTGTTGGCGTCCACCGTCGGCGAGACCACGCGAATCACGCCGGGGTGCTCGCTGCCGTCGACGCCGGTGATCAGCACGCTCTGCCCGGCACTGAGTGAGGGCAGGCTGCTTTCCGGCACTTCACCGCGCCATTCGACGCGGTTCTGACGCAGCAGTCGCAGCATCTCGCTGCCGACCTGGGCCAATTGCCCCACCGACACGGACCGGGAGGTGATCATGCCGTCGTCGGGTGCCGTCACGGTGGCAAACTGCAGACGCAGACGGGCAGCATCCAGATCTGCCTTGGCGCCGTCGAGGCGGGCGCGTGCGCCCAGCGCCTCACTGTTCAGCCGGTCGAGGTCGGCAGTGGACAGCAGGTCCCGGGCGGCTACCGCCTTGGCCCGTTCCAACGCCAGATCGGCGTTCACGGCCTCCGCTTCACGCTGGGCGAGGGCCGCCTGACGGGCGGCCAGGTCTGTGGCGAGGATGGAGGTGGAAAGCTTCACCAGCGGCTGACCGGCCCGCACGGTATCTCCAACGTCCACCAGCACGTCCTGCACCCGGTAGCCACCGACCTCCGGGGCAATGACCACGTCCTGCCAGGCGCGCACCGTGCCGTTGATGGTGAGGTAGCGCTTGAACTGGGCGGTTTCGGCCCGCCCGGCGTTGACGGTCAGACTGGCTTCGCCGGAGGCTGCAGGTGCCGGCTGGGCAAAAGTGAAGGGCATCCACCCCGACGTGCCCAGCGCGGATAGCAGGAGGGCGGCGCCGAGTCGACGCAGGCGTCGGCGGTAAAATGAGACGAACATGGGAGCTACCTGAAATTATGACTGGCGAGTCATTTTACACAGCCTGGCGCCGGCGAGGCCATCTTTAGTTGGGTTCCGCAATTGTTACGCACTGGCGCAGGCAGCCGGACCGCGTCGACTCCGCGGTGGCACGATGCGCCGTCGTCGCACCTTTGCTAAGGTGCCGGCTTCCCTTTTCGGCACACGGGTCCTGTCATGTCCTTCCCCGCTTACCGGTTCACGCTACGCGCTCTCTGGCCGGTGCTGCTGCTGTGGGTACTCAGCGCCTGCAGTGGACTCGACCGCCCTGCCCATGGCCCGGTGGCCGTCACCAAGAGCCCGAACGACCAGCGCGAGTACCGGGCGCTCGACCTGCCAAACGGCATGCAGGCGCTGCTGATCTCCGACCCGACCGCGGACCGGGCGGCCGCCTCCGTGAACGTTGCCGCCGGTTCCAATGCCGACCCGGCCGGCTTCGCCGGTCTTGCGCACTTTCTCGAGCACATGCTGTTTCTCGGCACAGCGCGCTACCCGGCGCCTGCCGAGTATCAGGAGTTCATCGAGTCGCACGGCGGCAGCCACAATGCCTACACGGCCTACGAAAACACCAACTTCTATTTCGAGATAGACGCCGCCTGGTTACCGGAGGCGCTCGATCGTTTTTCGCAGTTCTTCATTTCTCCGCTGTTTACCGAGGACTACGTCAACCGCGAGCGCAACGCCGTCAATTCCGAGTACCAGAGCGGTCTCCAGGACGATGGTCGACGCAACCAGGCGGTACTGAAGGCTGTGGTGAATCCCCGCCACCCGATGGCCGGCTTCGCCGTGGGCAGCCTGGACACCTTGCGTGATCAGGGGGAGACCTCGCTGCGGGAAGCGCTGCTGTCGCATTACGATCGCTACTACTCCGCCAATCTGATGACGGTGGCCATCTTTGGCCGTGAAAGTCTCGACGAACTGGAGGCGATGGCGCGCGAGTACTTCGGTCCCGTGGTCGATAAGCAGCGCAGCAGTCCGCGCAGCGAGGAGCCACTGTTCGAGCCTGGCGTGTTGCCCTTGCAGGTCAACGTGGTGCCGATCCGTGACACCCGGGCGCTGAGCTACAGCTTTCCGATTCCCGATCTGCGCCGTTACTACCGGCAACGCCCCGTGGACTATCTCGCCAACATCCTCGGCCACGAAGGCGAGGGGACCCTGCTGGAAGTCCTGCGTGACCTCGGCTGGGCCAATGCACTGAGTGCCGGCGCCAGCACCGCCAACGACGATGTCAGCGTCTTCAACGTGAACATCGCGCTCACGGCCGGGGGCCTCGCCCATGTCGATGACATCACAGCATTGCTGTTCCAGTACGTCGATCTCGTCGACAAGGCCGGTGTCACCGACTGGCTCTACCGCGAACTGGCGACGATGGCCGAACTGGACTTCCAGTACCAGGAGGCGGCCGGTCCGGTGGGTCTGGTGACCAACCTCGCCGAGCGCATGCGGAGCTACCCCAAGCAGGAGTTGATCACCGCCGAGTATTTCTATGCCGACTTCGATGCCGCACTCATCCGTCGCGTGCTACGGTCGCTGCGACCGGACAACATGCTGCTGACGCTGTCGGCGCGCGGTTTGCCGGTCGACAGCACCGAACGCTGGTACGGCACGCCATACTCGCGCGAGCCGGTCACAGCCGAGCGCCAGCAGCGCTGGGCTGCCTACCCGCGCTCTACGACGCTCGCCATCGTGCCGCCCAATCCGTTCATTCCCGAGGACCTGGCCCTCAAGCCCCGGGTAGAGCTGCCGCTGCCGCCGGATCAGCCCAATGTGCTGCAAAAACCCACCCTCCTCGTTGACGAGGACGGCATGCGCCTGTGGTTCAAGCAGGACAATCAGTTCTTTGCGCCGCGCGCCAATTTTTACCTGTATGCGCTGACGCCGGTGTTCGAGGATTCCCTGCGCAACTCCCTGCTGGCGACACTGGTGGTGAGTCTGGTCAATGATCGGCTCAGTGCCTACGCCTACCCGGCCAATCTCGCCGGCGCCGGCTTTGGTATCGGGACGCGGAGCCGTGGCTTTACGCTGGCGGTTGGCGGCTACAGCGACAAGCAGCAGGAGTTGCTGGACGCCCTGCTGAAGACACTCACCGCCGCGAATTTCGCCCAGGATCGCTTCGACATTCTCAAGGCCGAAATGATCCGCAGTCTCCAGAACGCCGGGCTGGAGACGCCCTACGCGCGGCTGGGGGGCGAACTCGATGCGCTCGTGGCACAGCCCTACTGGTCGACCGCGCAGAACATCGAGGCGCTGCAGACCATCACGCTCGCGGACGTCGAGGCCTTCGTGCCGCAGCTGCTCGGCAATCTGCGCATCGAGGCGCTGTACCACGGCAACATCGACGAAACCACCGCCCGCGACATGCTCGCCCTGGTGCGACGGTATCTGAAGACCAGCGCAGCCGCGCCGCTGCCCGGTTACGGCACGGTACTCGATCTACCGGAGCAGGGACGCATCGTCGCCGAGATGGACATCGACCACGAGGACTCCGCGATCGTGATCTATCAGCAGGCACCCGATACCTCGCTGCAGTCGCGGGCGCTGGTCCGCCTGCTCGCGACGTTGCTGGGGTCGCCCTTCTTCGACAGCCTGCGCACCCAGCAGCAATTAGGCTATGTGGTGGACGTGGGCACGCTGCCCATCCTGCGTACCGATGGCCTGCTCTACACCATCGAGTCTCCGGTCGCGGATCCCATCGAGCTGGAGCAGCGCATTCTGGCTTTCCTGCAGGACTATGCCGCCACGCTCGACGCCATGCCGCCCGCGCAGTTCGAGGCCATCAAGAGCGGACTGCTCAACGACATGCGGCAGCTGCCCGAGCGGCTGGATTCGCTGAGTGCCCGCTTCTGGAGTGACATTCTGCTGGATGAAACCCGTATCGACAGCCGTCTGCAGATGGCCGAGGTGGTCGCGGGCCTCACGCAGACCGGCGTGGTCGAGTACTTCCGTCGCCATGTCGCCGATCCCTCGGCACTGCGCGTGGTGCTGCGCTCGGTCGGCAACGGCCACCGCGCCGCCTTCGAGCAAAAGCGCGCGGGCGAAACAGCCGACGTCGTGATCGAGGCTGGTGAGAGCGACTACCGCGAGTTCAAGGCGCGGTGGCCGGTATTCAACTACCCGGAGACCCCTGCACCATGAGCAAACCAGAATCCCCCGACCCGCAGCGGGTCACCGATCCCTCCCGACGCCAGTGGCTGCGCGGCAGTTTGGCGGCAGGCTCAGCCGCGCTGATTCCGCTGGTGAACAGCGGTTGTAGCACGACGCCCGCGCCGGCGGCAGTCTCAGCGCTCGGGGCCGCGACGGAAGCCGTGCTGGCCGCGGTGGCGGATCGGCTTTTGCCGGCCGATGCTTTGGGCCCGGCGGCTTCGGCGTTGGGGGCGGTCGCCTACATCAACCGCAGTTTGCTGGAGTGGAACCAGCGAGATCTGCCCCTGCTGCAGAACGGTCTGCTGGCGCTCAACGAGGCGGCCCACCGTCGTCACGGACGCGGCTTCGTGGCGCTGGACGCCGGGGAGCAGGATGCGCTGCTGATGGCGCTGGAGGGCAACACTGTGGCCGAGCTACCCGAGGGCAGCACATTGTTCAACCGTGTACATCGACTCGTGCTCGAGGGCCTGTTCAGCGACCCCTGGTACGGCGGCAATCGTGACTTCGGCGGCTGGGATCTGATTGGTTACCCCGGTGCCGTACTCGCGAGCACCACCGACATGCAGCGGCTGGGCCAGCGACTGGCGCCCCTGCATACCTCTGCCTACGGGAGTGAGCATGATGGCCATTGAGCTTCCGGAAACCGACGTGGTGGTGATTGGCCTCGGCGCCTCCGGTGGCGTGGCCGTGCTACCGCTGGCGCGTGCCGGCCTCCGTGTCATCGGCCTCGAGGCCGGTACCTGGATGGATCCCGGCCGCGACTACCGCGCCGACGAAGTCCACAACAACGTGCGGGCACTGGTGACCACCGGCGGCAAGGCCGCCAGCGAGGTGCCGACGTTCCGAACGGCAGCCGATCAGGTCGCGCGCCAGCAGGCGCGCCATCCGATGATGAACGCCGTTGGCGGTACGTCCATTCACTACCACGCCCAGAGCTGGCGCCTGAATCCCTGGGACTTTCGCGTGCGGTCGGCCACGCTGGAACGTTATGGCGCCGCTTACTTGCCGGCGGGCTGCACCGTGGAGGACTGGCCGCTTGGCTACGACGAGCTCGAGCCCTATTACGATCATATCGAATATGAGGTGGGGGTGAGCGGCAAGGCCGGCAACCTGCGCGGGACGCTCGATCCCGCGGGCAACATCTTCGAAGGGCCGCGCCAGCGTGAGTACCCGATGCCACCACTGCGTTCCTGCGACTACCTCGATCACATGCTGGCGAGCGCCAGAGCCATCGGCCTGCACCCGTACCGGGGCCCGGCAGCCATCAACTCCCGGCCATACGAGGGGCGCCCCGGCTGTGCCTTCCACGGTTACTGCGACCGGGGTGGCTGTCACATCCGCGCCAAGAGCTCCACCGATGTCACTACCATTCCGAAGGCGCTGGCCACCGGCAATCTGACCGTGGTCGACCACGCCAACGTGCGGCGCATCGTCACCGACAACAGCGGCCGCGCCGTCGGCGTGCGTTATTTCCGTCATGGCGAGGAATACCTGCAGCCGGCGCGGGCCGTGTTGCTCGGTACGTACACCTACGAAAACATCCGGCTGTTGCTGCTGTCGCGCAGCCAAGGCCATCCGGAGGGCATCGGCAACAGCCGCGGCCAGCTCGGCCGGCACTATTTCGGTCACTGGGATGCGCAGGCGGGGGTGTCGGTTGCCGCGCTGTTTCCGCGCGACCTCAACATCTGGTATGGCGCCATCGCCCAAGGCGTGATGGTCGACGACTGGGCCGACGACAACTTTGATCACGGCGGACTCGGGTTCATCGGCGGGGCCACGCTGCACGCCTACACCGAAAAGCACCCGATCGCGGCAGCCGGCATGAACACGTTCGGACGCGTGCCGCGGCGCTGGGGCAGCCAGTGGAAGCAGTTCGTCGCCGAGAACGCCGGCCGCTGGGCGTCGGCCTACATCCAGACCAATACCTTTCCTTACGCCAATACGTGGTGCGATCTCGACCCGGACGTGCGCGATCCGCACGGGGATCCCGTGCTGCGCATCACCTCTGGGCCCAAGGTCAACGAGCCGCGTGCCGCGGCCCACGCGGCGATCAAGATGATCGAGTGGTTCCGTGCAGCCGGCGCCATCGAGGTCACGGGGGGGCAGGGGGGAACGGGTCCGGCACTGTCGACGCACGCGCATGGGGGTACCCGCATGGGGCTGGACCCCTCGACCAGCGTCACCGACGCCTTCGGTTTCGTACACGACTGTTCGAACCTCGGCGTGCTGGGCGGGTCGGTCATGGGCACCGCCGGTGCCCGCAACCCGACGCAGACACTGCAGGCGCTGGCCTGGCGTACGGCCGACAAGCTGGTCGATAAACTGCGTTCCGCCTAGGCCAATCCCACAGCACACCCACAGCGCGCCGGTGGTTAGCCGGCGCCGAGGCAAGGAGAACACATGCCAACCCTTTCCCAGCGGGTTCGACTGTTGACGGCGTTTTTCCTGGTGTATTTCATCTGGGGGTCGACCTACCTCGCCATTCGCTACGCGGTCGCCACCCTCCCGCCGTTCCTGATGGCCGGCAGTCGCTTCCTGCTGGCCGGGCTGCTGATGCTGCTGGTGCTGTGTTGGCGAGGCGTACCTCTGCCGAGCTGGTCGCAGTGGTGGCGGCTGGGCGTGGTCGGCCTGTTCCTGTTTCTGGGCGGCAACGGCATCGTGGCCTGGGCGGAGCAGGACATCGACTCCGGATTGGCGGCCCTGCTGGTTAGCCTGCTGCCGCTGTGGCTCATCGTGCTGGACTGGCTGTGGGCCGGGGGTCCCCGGCCGAGCCTGCGCGCGTTGTCCGGCGTGGCGCTCGGCGTGATCGGTACTGCCGTGCTGCTCGCGCCACCGTCGCTGTTTGGCACCGAGGCGCCAGCCGGGGCGGCGGCCACGATACCCGCCAAGGACCGCTTCACCCTGCTGGCGTCGCTGCTGCTGGTCCTGGCCTCGCTGCTGTGGGCCATCGGCTCGATCTACCTCAAGACGTTTTCGCGGCCGGCATCGGTCTTCATGTCGGCTGCCTGCCAGATGCTCGGCGGGGGCCTGGGCCTGCTGATCTTTTCCGGACTGCTCGGCGAATGGCGTGACTTTGAACCGGCGCAGGTCAGCCTGCTGTCGCTGGGAGGTTTTGCCTATCTCATGGTGTTCGGGTCGATGGTGGCGATTTCGTCGTACGTCTGGCTGCTGCAGAACGCCAGTGCCAGCAGCGTGTCGACTTATGCCTTCGTGAATCCGGTGGTGGCCCTGCTGCTGGGCTGGCTGCTCGCCGACGAGCCGCTGACGCTGCCCATTCTGCTCGGTGCGGCCATTATCCTGCTCGGGGTGGTGCTGGTGGTGCTGACTCCTGCCGGGGAGCAGCGGGGCTCAGCCTGACTGCGTGAGCAGATAGCGCAGCAGCATCGCGAGGCACATGGCCACGATCAGGATGCGCAGGTACCACGGGTTGATCCTGAACAGGATGTGCGACCCCACCCAGGCCCCCAGTGCCTGCCCGGCCATCATCACCAGACCGGCTTGCCAGAGGATTTGCCCGGCCGCGATGAAGACCAGCAGCGCCGCCACGTTGGTCGCAAAGTTG
Source organism: Gammaproteobacteria bacterium (assembly GCA_947457195.1). GTDB lineage: Bacteria > Pseudomonadota > Gammaproteobacteria > Pseudomonadales > Pseudohongiellaceae > CAILUG01. The sequence continues at coordinate 20,468 of CANGUU010000014.1, read as the reverse complement.
AGGGTTTTTGCCACGGCGGTGGCCTGCAGCAGCGACTGACCCTGCAGCGCCACGCCGGCCATCGAGAAAAACGAGCCGGTGCCCGGACCGAACATGCCGTCGTACAGGCCGATCAGCGGCACCACGCGGCCCGCGAACGTCTGGCGCGTCAGCTGGATGGGGCGCAGGTGTTTCAGCAGGCTGCCGGACAGCAGGAAGTACCCGGCGACACCGCACAGCACCACCGGAATCATGAAGCCGAGGAAGCGTGTGTCCAGCACCTGCACCAGCAGCGAGCCGAGAATCGCGCCACCGAACGCCGCGCGCATCAGCGGACGCACGTCGTCCCAGCGTACCTTGCCGTGCCGCAGCATCATGAGGGTTGCCGTGGCCGTGCCCATCGTGCCCTGCAGTTTGTTGGTGCCGAGGGCCTGCAGCGGCGGCATGCCGGTCAGCACCAGCGCCGGCAGCACGATGAGCCCCCCACCGCCCACCAGCGTGTCGAGGCAGCCAGCTCCCAGTGCCACGAGAAACAGCAGGCCCAACAGGTCCGTGCCCAGCACAAGTTCGGTCATTCGCTCACTCCTGGGGTTCGCCACGGGACCTGCCCGCCTGGCAGCGCCTCGATGGCAAACACATCGATACCGGTCGCCAGCACCCGCCAGCGCACGTTGTAGTCGTACAACCACATCGCATAGTCGCGCGTGTCCCGCCCCCGGGCCTGGTGGGCGGGGCGGGGATCCTGCTGCAGCACCCCGCGCACCAGCGCTTCGAAGTGCGGGTGGGTCTGGTGAATTTCTGCCAGTGCAGCGCGCGCGTTGCCGGTAAAAGCCACCGTGCTTTCGCTGTCTTCAGTTGCCGCACCGGGGCGCAGACCGGCGTAGCCCGCGCTGGCGTCCGGAACGCAGTCGGCATAGGGCAGGTAGGGTTTGATGTCGACGATGGGTGTGCCATCGAGCAGGTCGACGCCATGCACCTGCAGGGAGAGGCGAGCACCAACCTGACTGATCGCTCCCCGTTCCACCACAGACAGGCCGAGGCCGTTGGGACGAAAGGGCGAACGCGAGGCGAACACCCCCACGCGCGCATCGCCGCCGAGACGCGGTGGCGCGGTGGTCGCAGACCAGCCCTGCGCCGCGGTGGCGTGGAACACGAACAGCAGCCATAGATGCGAGAAGCCTTCCAGCCCGCGCAGCAGGTTGGCGTCGCGAAAGCCTTCCACGAATTCCAACTCGCCGAGAGCCGCCCGCACCAGATTGGGCTGTCGGGGGATGGCAAACTTCTGCCTGAACGGGCTACGCAGGTAGGCGATGGGTTGCAGCGGCCAGGGGCCAGAATCGCTCACTTGTCCCTGGCCTGCCGGCCGGGCACAAAGCGATAGCCCACGCCGGGTTCGGTTTCCAGATAGCGAGGGTGTGCCGCATCATCCCGCAGTTTTTGGCGCAGTTTCTGGATCACGTTACGCAGGTACTGGGTGTCGTCGAGGTGGGTGGCGCCCCAGATGTGCTGCAGCAGGGTGCTCTGGGTCACCAGTCCGCCGTTGGCTTGCACGAGGTGCAGCAGCACGGCCCACTCCTTACGGGTCAGCGCGACGGGTTCCCCCGCCAGCGTCACGCGCCGCTGGGCTTCCTCGATCTGCAGTTGCCCGTCATCGAAGCTGAGCGCGCTGGCCTGTAGCTGGCTGCGCAGCGCGAGCGTGCGGCGGATACGAGCTAGCAGCTCGTTGACGCTGAAAGGCTTCACCACGTAATCGTGGGCACCCATGTTGAGGCAGGCCACCTTTTCGATTTCGTTGGCCCTTACCGACAGCACCATCACCGGACTGCGCGGTGCCTCGCCGACCAGCTTCTGCAAGACGTGCTTGCCGTCCATGTCGGGGAGTCCGAGGTCCAGGATGATCAGGTCGGGCTGGTGCTCGAGGGCCATGGCGATGCCGCGGTGGCCGTTTTCGGCCGCCAGCACGTCGAACTGCTGCGAACCCAGACTGATCCGCAGGAATTTCCGGATCTGGGGCTCGTCGTCGATGAGCAGGATGGTGGGCATGGGTCAGGGTTTGTCCTGTTGCTGGGAATCGGGGTCGCTGTCCCGCAGCGGCAACTGCAGCAGAAGACAGTGGCTGAAGCCCGGGGGCGGCGCCACGATTCTCGCCTCTCCGCCGTGCACGCGGAAGATGCTGCGGCAGATGCTGAGCCCGAGCCCGGTGCCTTTTTCGTAACGGTCTCCCTGACTGAACGTATAGAACTGCCCGAATACCGGCTCCCACTCGGCCTCCGGCAGCCCGGGACCCTGATCGCAGACCTTGATCGTCAACACGCGGGTCTTGTGGTCGCCGCTTTCTTCCACGCCGGCCTCGACCAGCACCGTGCCGGCCGGCCCGCCGGCCTTGCAGGCATTCTCGAGGCCATTGAACAGACCCTGTTCGATGAGGGCGGCATGCACATGCAGCGGTGGCAGCGCCGGCGGCAGTAGCAGTTGCAGCGACTGGCCCGGGAACTGGCGGAGCAGGCGCTTGCTGGCCACGTTGTAGAGCTCCGATATGCTCACCCAGCTGCGGCTGAGCGGCAGCGTACCGTGGCCGAGCCGCGTCATATCGAGCAGGTTCTGGATGTAGGACTCCAGCCGTCGCGTTTCGCTGATGATCGAGTTCAACAACTCGGCCTGGTCTTCGGGACCGAGATCGGCCCGCAGGTCGCGCAGCGAGGTGGCAGCGCCGAGCATGGTGACCAGCGGCGTCTTGAGATCATGTGAGACCGAGGACAGCAGCGCACTGCGCAGTTGCTCCTCGTCGTGCTTGCGCCGCGCCTCCTTGATGGCGAGGTCCTGTTCCTGGTTGAAACGCAGCAGTTGCTCGTTGCGCTGCATTTGCAGACCGAGCAGGTAGCAGATCACCACGAACATGGAGTACAGCGGCCAGTCGTGCTGGCGCCAGGCCAGTACCGCCGCCACCAGCGCCAGCAGCACTGGCACCAGCAGTGTACGCAGCACGATGGATGGGCGGGCGAGTGCTTGCATGGGTTCGGCTCCGGTTCGGCCCGGCATGATAGGCCCGGTGCAGCCCGAGGGGAATTCTGGGACAATCGCGCTCCCGCCAAATCCCGGACCCACGACATGCCGATCACAGCCAAGATGGTGGCCCAGTTCCACTACACCCTCAAGGAAGCCGATGGCCGCGAGCTCGAGAGCTCGGCGGCGGGCCACCCCATGACCTACCTGCACGGCACGCAGTCGTTGCTGCCCGGTCTGGAACAGGCACTGGAGGGCAGGGATGTCGGCGACAAGTTCAGCGCCACGCTCACGCCGGCGCTGGCCTTTGGCGATCTGTTGCCCGACAGTGAACGTCGCGTGCCGATCAGCCAGCTGCGCGGAGCGAAGACGTGGGAGGCCGGCATGCAGGCCATTCTGCAGACGCCCGAGGGGCAGCAGCAGGTCACGGTACTCAAGGTCGGCCACACCATGGCAACAGTCGATCTCAACCACCCCATGGCCGGCAAGACGCTGATCTTCGACATCGAGGTCGTGGGCTGCCGCGAAGCCAGCGTTGAAGAGTTGATGCACGGCCACGCGCACGGCCCCGGCGGCCACCACCACTGAGCAGTACCCGACGCCGCATGGACGTTCCCTCCGCCGCCGCCGACATCGCCCGCGTCATCGAACTCGCGGTGGCGCCGGTGTTCCTGCTCACGGCCATCAGCGGCGCGCTCAGCGTGCTGAGTGTGCGCATGGGGCGCATCATCGACCGCGGTCGCCGGCTCAACGAGTTGTCGTGCGAGGAAGGGAGCGCCGCCGCGCGCGAGATCGAAATCGAACAGCACTCGTTGGCCATGCGTGCCCGGCTGATCTCGCGGGCCATCACCATGTGCACCATGAGTGCGCTGTTCGTCTGCTTCGTGATCATCAGTCTCTTCCTCGACGCGCTGTTCAGCGTTGGGCTGGAACTGGTGATCGCGGTTCAGTTCATGATCGCGCTCGGGTGCCTGAGCTTCGCCCTGCTCACCTTCCTGCGGGAGATCGGCAAGAGCGCCAGGTCCTTCCGCTTCGGCAGGTACAACATACTCAAGCGCGTACCGCCGCCCTGAACGTCGACTCTGGCAAGGCGCTGCCTCGCGCGCGGCGAGGCGTGCTCGTCTAGGAGCCGTCGAGGGCAGCCCTCACCAGCGCACGCAGGCTGTCGTCGGAGCGGAAGCCGGCGGCCTCGGCCACCGGCAGGCTTACGGGCGGATAGCTGCCGAAATTGAATTCGACCCAGGGGTCCGGCTGCCAGCTCATTAGCTTGCCGACGTCGGCTACGGCGAACTCCGCTCCGATGGCCTCGGCCAGCGCACCGAGCGGGACCCGCAGCGGTGGCAGCAGGAAGGTGCGCCGTGGGCCGACGTCCAGCTGGGCCGCATGCACTAGGTTGTCGATGCAGCGTCCGAGTGACATCAACCAGGTAGTGGCCGTGGCCGAGGTGGGGCAGATGAATGGTCGCCCGGCGGCCAGTTCCCGCAGCAGGTTGCTGAGGAAAATCGACACCGCGCCGTTGGGTTCCGGTGGTCGGGCGACGATGCCGGGCAGGCGCAGCGAGCACCCGCGCACCCAGCCGCGCCGCGTGTAATCGTCGACGAGCACTTCGCCGATGACCTTGTGCGCCCCGTAGCTGAGCGTGGGAGCGGGGGCGGTCTCGTCGGTGACCAAAAGTGATTGCGGCCGCCCGTAGACGGCAATCGAACTGGCGAACACCAGTCGAGGCGCCGTGCCTGCCGCCTTCAGCCGGTCGAGCAGCTGCAAGGTACCCTGCACGTTGACGGCCATGCCGAGTGCCGGGTCGCTTTCGCTGCGGCCACTCGGCACCGACGCCAGATGGAACACGAGGTCGGCCGGTGTGGCGAGTGCCGTCGCCAGCACGGCGGAATCGGCAAAGCTGCCCTGCATTGGGCAGAGCAAGGGGTGGGTGGGCAGGGCCCCGGTGCTGAGGTCGACGGCCGTGAGGCGCTCGAGCGGCCAGCGCTGCGGTTGCTGCTCTGCCAGTTCCAGCAAGCGGCGGCAGAGTGCAGCACCGATGAATCCATTCGCGCCGGTGACCAGAATATGCATGCAGTCCTCCTTGCTGGCCGTCGCACCGGCCGCGCGGGGTGCCCCCCATCCATTCAGTAGACATCTCGCTGGTAACGCCGCTGCTGGCGCAGCTGCACCAGATACTGGCGTGCGGTCGCCGTGTCGCTGCCCTGGGCGTCGCCGATGGCGGCGATCAGCGCATCCTGCACGGCTTCCGCCATGTGCTTGGCATCGCCGCACACATAGAGATAGGCACCGCGCTGCAACCAGTCGTAGAGCGTGTGTGACTCTTCGCGCAGCAGATGCTGCACGTAGCGCTTCTCCGGCTGTTCCCGCGAAAAAGCCAGACTGAGGCGGGTCAGCAGTCCGCCCTGCCGCGCTGCCAGCAGCTCCTCGCCGTACAGGAAGTCCTGGTCGCGCTGGCGGTTGCCACAGAACAACCAGTTGTCGCCACCACCGGTGGCAGCGCGCTCCTGCAGAAAGCTGCGGAAGGGTGCGATGCCGGTGCCCGGACCGATCATGATGACGGGGACAGCGGAGTCCGCCGGCAGTCGGAATGCGGGATTGCTCACCACATACAACGGTACCCGGTCCTGCAGAACCCGGCGCTTGGCCAGAAAGCCCGACCCGGCCCCGGCGCGCTGGCGCCCATCGACGTCGAAGCGCAGCACCCCCACCGTCACGGCAACCCGGTCGGGCCATACGCGCTGCGAGGAGGCGATCGAGTATTGGCGAGGCTGCAGCTGGCGCAGGCAGCCGAGCAGCTCTGCTTCGGCCAGCCGCTTTGGATACTCGCGCAGAACATCCACGATCTGGCGATGCTCGAGGAAGGCACGCATCGCCTTCGGGTCCGCCACCAGAGCCTGCAGCGCCGCGGCGTCGCAGCAGGCAGCGTAGTGCTTGAGAAAGCCCGGGTGGACCTGCGTCAGTTCTTGCTGGCGCAGCAGCCGCTCGTGCAGCCCGGGCTGCGTGTCCAGTCCACAAAGCTGCAAGACCTCGGTGACCAGCGCCGGATCCTGTTCGACCTGCACAGCCAGGGTATCGCCCGGGAGGTACTGCAGACCGGAGTCCTCCAGCGCGAACTCCAGGTGGCGGACTTCCCGTACTGCAGTTGGCGCGGTGAGGGGCTGGTTGACCACCAACGGAGCCGGAAATGGATGGTCGCGGTGCCAGGCTGGCGGATTGGCAGGAGGGGAGGCAGTGCTCAAGGCAGGATCTCGCTGGGGAGTCGTCGGCGCAATTCTACCCACAGCCCGGTAGAATCCGCCGCGTTTCCGATGGAGCCTTGCCCAATGACAGTTCCCGCTTCCTTTACCGACCGCGTTCGCGTTGGCTGCGTGCAGTGGCTCATGCGTGAGTTCGATTCGCGCGAGTCCTTGCTCCAGCGGGTCGAGCAGCAAGTAGCAGCCATGGCGGATTACCGCTGCGACTTCGTAATGTACCCGGAATTCTTCACCGCACCGCTGCTCACACTCGAACCCTCGATCGATAGCCGCCGCGCCATGCGCGCGCTGGCCGGTCATTCGGCGGCCATCCGCGATGCCCTCTCGGCCATGGCCGTGCGGTATCGGGTCAACCTCATCGCCGGCTCGATGCCGGTGCTGGAAGGAAGGCGCTTGTTCAACGTCAGTTACCTCTGCCATCGCAGCGGCAAGATCGATCACTTCGCCAAGTTGCACCCCACGCCCGGCGAGCGCCGTGACTGGGACATGCGTGGCGGTGAGGGCCTGCAGGCCTTCGATACCGACTGCGGTCGCGTCGGCCTGCTGATCTGCTATGACGTGGAATTCCCGGAGGCCCCGCGGCTGCTGGCCCGTCAGGGCGTAGACCTGCTGTTCGTGCCGTTCTGGACCGATTCGCGGCAGGGTTACCAGCGGGTACGCTTCTGCGCACAGGCGCGTGCCATCGAAAACGAGTGCTACGTGGTGCTGGCCGGTAGCGTGGGCTGCCTGCCACAGGCCAGCTGTCTGGATGCGCAGTATGCGCAAAGTGCCGTGTTTTCGCCGTCGGATTTCGGCTTCCCGCACGATGCCATCGTGATCGAGGCAGCAGCCAACTGCGAAACCACGCTGGTCTGTGACCTCGAGCCCGCCAGGCTGCACGCACTGCGCCGCCAGGGCTCGGTGCGCAATGGTGAGGATCGCCGGGACGACCTCTACGAATTGCGCTGGCGGGGCGGTAGCGCCCCGCCTCGCAAAGCGGCAAAAAGTCGAAAAAACACTGGCCGCCGCCGGGCGCCTTTCGGCTAGAATACGCCGGCCGTTTTGGCACGCCGGTATAGCTCAGCTGGTAGAGCAGCGCATTCGTAATGCGAAGGTCGTAGGTTCGACTCCTATTACCGGCACCAGCCTTCCAAGGCATGCAAGCAGGCCGGCTATTCAGCCGCGCCGTGCCGCCCAAAGCTTCAAGCACAGTCAGTTCGTTCACTCTCTCGGGTCGCTGCTGCCAGCAGTCACTGCTTGCGGTCTGTGCCCGCCACGCTACAGGAGCGACTCATGGCAATGAACAAAACAGCAGCCACCGCAGCGGTGCCCGTGCGCGGGGTGTCCATTCGCAATTTCATCGACGATGCATTCAAGGGGCTCGACCTCAACAAGGATGGCGTCATTGGCCGCGCCGAGGTTTTCGAGACCCTGGGTCCGCTCGGCAAAGAGCCCTTGCTGGCCTTCGTGGTGAATCAGATCATCGGGCGTTTCGACGGCAACAAAGATGGCTCGATCGCCCAGTCAGAGGCGGTCAGCGTACTGGGCCGTCTGGATTCGGATCAGGATGGCTTGCTGAGCCTGCCGGAGATCCGGGTGGCCAGCATTGAACTGGTTGGCCTACTCGCGCCGCTGGTGCCACCGGCCGCCTAGACCGGTTTACGCGCGGGGACGGGCCCGTCGAGCAGAGCACCGGGGGCGGTGCTTTGCTGCGACGGCCGGACCGCAGACCTCAGAAGTTCATGTTCAAGTTAACCTGGTAACGCCGTCCGAATTCATCGTAGTCGTTGGCCATGCCCTGCGCCCCACCACGGGTTCCATAGCTCGGCACCACCGCTGGGTCACGATTGAACAGGTTGGTGATGTTGAAGTTGAGACGCCACTCCGACCCTCCATTCAGTTCACCGCTGTAGCCCAACTGCAGGTTGGTATAGTTGCCTGAGGTGATGTCCATCGTGTCGATGTCGCGTCCGACCACCCAGCTCAGCTGTCCGTTGAGCGAAGGAGCGACGTAACGCTGCTGCAGCTGGATGCTGTAGCTGCCGATGCCGTAGGTCGCGGTCAGCACGGCCGTCAGGTCAGGCGTACCGAGATAACCTGCCTGATCGGTGGGCGTGCCGCCGAGCGGCGTGTTGGAGCGTTCGATGATGTAGCCGGCGAGGCCGCGGAAGCTGAGGGTTTCCGACTGGCTGCCGAAGAAGTCCGGTTCGATACGGTACGCCATCTCCAGGTCCACGCCCTCGACCTTCGACTGGGCTACGTTGAGGAAGGTATTGAATACCCGACCAATGAAGCCGGAGGCCGGGTCACGCTCGAACTGCTTGCACAGCGACGCAACCTTGTTGATTTCGCACTCGTCGACGATGCGCTGGGCCCCGAGCGTGCCCACCGCGTCCTTGATCTTCACCTCGTACCAGTCCGCGGAAATGCGCAGACCCTCGAGCCAGCTCGGTTGGTAAACCAGACCGGCCACGACCGTATTGGCCTTTTCGGGCAGCAGGTCGATATTGCCGCCCGATACTGTGGTGATCTGCGTGGCAAGACCGCCGAAGCGCGGATCATTGACGCTGCCACCGCCGCCCTGGAAGTCGAAGCGTTCAGCGAAGGTGGCTTCGCGCACGTCGCGGGACCTGGTGGCGCGCAGGCGCAGGTCGTCGAACAGCTGCAGGTCGAGGCCGATCTTCCAGCTATCGACTGCTCCCACGCTGGAGTAGTCGGAGCGACGGAAGGCGGCGCTGCCATCGAGACGTTGCCCGGCTTCGGTCTCCCAGATCGGCACGTTCACTTCCCCGAAGGCTTCCCAGACGTCGTACTGTCCGCTTACCTGCGGAACCGTGGAGAACTGGTGGAGGTTGGCGGAGCCGCCGGTGTAGCCTGCGGGTATACCGCGGATGCCGAGGGCTGGCGCGTTCAGCGGCGGGCCGAGTACGTCGATCTCCGTCGGCAGGGCCTCGTCCGTGAAATCCTGGTCACGATAGGTGAAACCGGCGGCGAAGTTGATGGCGCCGTTCCAGCCCTCGATCAGATCGCCGGTCACGAAGATCTCGGCAAAGTCCTGGTTGACGTAGCTGTCGCCGATTTTCGGCGTCATCACGTAGTCGAGCGCTTTCTGGCTTATGTTGCCGCTGCCCATCACGTTCCAGGGCACGCAGCTGCTGACCGAGTTGTCGAGACCGATTGGCGACAGCAGCGGCTTGGTGCTGAGCGGGGGTTGAGTGCCGCCTGGGGCACCGCCAGGCGACTCGAGCCGCCCCGCCACCGCCGCCTGCAACTGGGCCGGGGTCGGATTGAAGCGCTGCACGTTGCAGATGATGGCGCCGGTGGCTGGGTCGCGCACGGCATCGATCGACAGGAAAAGCCGGTCGACGCGGATTTCGTCGTAGATGCCGGTGCGCTTGTGCGACTCACCGGTTTGCCAGGAGGCTCGCAGGTCCCAGCCGTTCGGCAGGACCACGTCGACACCCACACTCCACGAATAGGTGCCGAACACGCCGCGGTTGTCGGAACCTATGCCGGGGTCGGGAATGTCGAGGTAGGAGCCGAGCTTGTGCAACTGCACCGATGTGATGCCGGCCGCATCCATGGCGGACGTCACGCTGGCGGGCAGGAAGGGGTTTTCGCGGTACAGAGTGGCGTACCAGCCATCCTGCAGCGAATAGCCGCCGCGCATGCTCACACTGTTCGATTCGGAGCGGCCGGCGAGGATCTGGGCGAAGGCGCTCACCGAGTCGTTGAAGTCGTACTTGACCGCGGCGAAGGCGGATCTCGCCACCACTTCGTTGCCGGTGACGGGGCTGCTGAAGGCATCGAAGGCACGCGCGGCTTCCGGACCGCCGGACATCGACTTGGTGCTGCCCGGGCGGAGGGGATCGGCGTAGACATTACCCTTGACGAAGGTTCGGACATCACTGCCGTCCTCGAGGAAGGTGGTGCCATTCAACCTGAAGTTCGGGTTGAGGGGCGCCGTAGCGCTGTTGGGGTTGGTGCGTGCCCACAGGATGCCGGTGGGGCTGTGCTCGCTCGATACCACGTTGGGCAGCGTCAGACGCTGGGGAACATTGGGCGTAGCGGTTGCGGAGACCCAGGCTGGATTGGTCACCGTGCCCCAGCGCTGGAACCAGTCACCGAGGCTGCTGGCCTCGCGGTTGATCTGGGCGATGCGCATGGCCTGCATCGAGCCGATCACGTTCAGACGCTCACCGATCTGCGCGCCACCGGCTACCGAGAAGTTCCAACGCTGACCGTCGCCGGCCTCGTTGATGCCAGTGCCGACTTCAGTCTTGAGTCCCGTGAATTCCCGGTCCAGCACGAAGTTGGTTACACCCCCGAGCGCATCGGCACCGTAGGCCGCCGAGGCACCACCGGTCACCACATCGACAGTACGCATCAGCGCAGTCGGCAGTGTGTCGACGTTCACCGCGCCGCGCTTGTCGGCGGGAACCACGCGGGAGCCGTCAAACAGGACGAGGGTGCGGTTGGTGCCGAGGTTGCGCATGTTCAGGTAGCTGCCGCCACCGTCACCGAACAGTACGCCGCCGCCGCGCTGCGAGGTGTTGTTGTTGAAGAACTGCGGCAGGATGTCGAGCTGCTCGGCAATGGTGCTGCCGGGCTGGAATGCATTGAGTTCGGACGTGGTCATGGCCGTGACCGGTACCGGCGTCACCATGCCGTCGGTGGCTCGGATACGCGTCCCGGTGACCTGGATTTCTTCTACTTCATCCTGTGCCGCAAACAGCAAGACCGGCGACAGCAGGCTTGCCGTGACGGCCGATACGGCTAATGCGAGTGTCTTGCCACGAAAGGCTTGGGTGGTTCTGCGCATACGATATTCCCCGTGAAAATGATTGGTTATCGGGACGCGCCTGACGATCCTGTCGGCGGGCCCTTTTGCAGCGGGAAAAACGGCGAATCCCTACCGGCAGCCAGAGCTTTGCAGACGGCGGGCAACGAATGGCGGATCGACAGTCGCTGACCTGCATCGGAAGACTGGAGCGCTAACGGTTCAAGCTGGATTCATGATCCTCACCTGCCGCGATTGAACGGGTCGAGGGCCGGAACTGTCAACAGCCGTGCAGAAAATCAGGCGGAGCCGGCAGTTTCCGCCGGCTGCCGGCTACGGCGGCAGCGCTCGCTGCAGTAGCGGACCTGGTCCCAGTCGCGTGCCCATTTCTTGCGCCAGTTGAAGGGTCGCTGGCAGGTGGGGCAGGTCTTGGACGGCAGGTGCTGTTTCTTGACGTGCTTCATGCGGCTTGCCTGACGAGGATGCTGACGCGGGCCACCGACGCTCACCGCAGCGACTCGACGGACGGACCGGGCCTCATTATGCTGCGGACAACCCTCGGCGGCCACGCGGCAGGCAGGCCACCGCCGGCGTGGACTGCTCTTTCGTCCCCATGACTGCCCTTTCGGAGAAGCCACCATGCGCGTCCGTCCGCCCCTGTCCCCGACCCTGCTGCGCCCCGTACTGCTCGCCCTCGCGCTGGCGCATGCCACGACCGCAGGCGCCGCCGAGCAGAGCGCTGCCTTTTCGGAGCAAGAAACGCTCCGCCATTTCCAGTCGCTGGTCAGGATCGAAAGCACCGATCCTCCCGGCAGCGAGATCGCTGTCACTGAGTACCTGACCCGTGTGCTGCAAGCCGAGGGCATCGAAGTCGAGACCTATGCGCTGCCCGACCAGCCACAGCGCCCCAACCTGGTGGCGCGGCTGCGGGGTAATGGCAGCAAGCGCCCCCTCTTGCTGATGGCACATCAGGACACGGTCAATGTCGACGCCGCCCGCTGGGCGTTTCCGCCGTTCAGTGCCACGCGTGACAGTGGCTGGATCTATGGTCGCGGCACGCTCGACGACAAGGACAATCTCACCGCCAGTCTGGTGACGATACTGGCGCTCAAGCGCAGCGGGGTAGTGTTGGACCGCGACGTGATCTTCCTTGCCGAGTCGGGCGAAGAGGGCGCCTTTCACGTCGGCATCAAGTACATGGTGGCCAACCACTACGACGCCATCGACGCCGAATTCTGTCTGGCCGAAGGCGGTAGTGTGCGTCGGGTGAACGGCAGGGCCGAGTCGGTGGGCATCGGAACCACCGAGAAACTGCCACGGGCACTGTCGTTAACTGCCCGCGGCATCGCCGGGCATGGTTCGGTACCGCTGCAGAGCAACGCCATCGTCCGGCTGTCCCGGGCCATCACCCGCGTGGCGGACTGGCAGCCACCCGTCCGGCTGAGCGACACGACCACCTCCTACTTTGCCCAGTTGGCGCGCACCGCCAGCGACCCCGCAAGCCGGGCCCGCTACCAGGCCGTACTGAACCCGCAGTCCGCTGACGCAGCGGCTGCCATCGCCTACTTCCGTCAGCAGGAGCCGGCGACGGCGGCCATTCTCAGCTCCACCATTTCACCGACGCTGGTGGAGGCGGGCTATCGCATCAACGTCATTCCGTCAGAGACCTCGGCCACGCTCGACACCCGCCTGCTGCCGGACGAAGACGAGACGACGTTTCTGGCGGCCGTCACCGCCGTGGTCGACGATCCGTCGGTGGAGGTGGCCTGGGTCCCGCGTGATGACGCGAGCGGCGCCAGTTCGCCGCTCAACACCGAGGCCTACCGTACCATCGAGCGTCTCTACGCTGCCGCCTACCAGGCGCCCGTGTTGCCACTCACCGGTACCGGAGCAACCGACAGCCGTTTCCTGCGCGCCAAGGGCATGCAGTGCTACGGCGTCGGCCCGGGTATCGACGAAGAGGACGCCCCGCTCGGCTATGGTGCCCACAGCGATCAGGAGCGCATCCTCGAAAGCGAGCTGCAGCGCTTCGTGAAGACCTACTACGATATCGTGGTGGCGCTGGCTGCACCCTGAGCGGCGGCACTGCCGCCCCGACGCGCACATTCACTCGGCGGATCGACCACCATGCAACTGTCGCAGTTTGGCGAGCATTATTGCGGCGACTCCGGCATTCTCGACCTGATGGAGGATCTCGGTTCGGCGCTGCGAGAGAATCCGGCCATGCTGATGCTGGGCGGGGGTAACCCGGCGCGCATCGCCGAGGCAGAGCGGCTGTTTCGCAGCACCTTGCAGGAGGTGCTGGCAGACGACGCACGCAGTCACCAGCTGCTGGGGCGCTACCAGGGACCCAAGGGTGACCTTGCCGTGCGGGAGGCGCTGGCTGCAGAGCTGCGGTTGCAGTATGGGTGGCCAGTCGGAGCCGAGCATGTGGCCGTCAGCAACGGCGGTCAGTCGGCCTTTGGCTTGCTCGCCAACCTTCTCGCGGGCGAAAGCGCAAGCGGGCGGCGCTGCCTGCATCTGCCACTGGTTCCTGAATATCTCGGGTATGCCGACATCGGTCGCAGCCCGGGGTTCTTTACCGCCGCCCGACCGCTGATCGACCTGCTGCCGGAGCGGCAGTTCAAGTACCGACTCGATCGCAGCGCCCCCATTCCGGAGTCGGCTGCCGCCCTCTGCCTGTCGCGACCGACCAACCCGAGCGGCAACGTGCTGGAACTCGACGACCTGCAGTGGCTCGATACGGCAGCACGCCAGCGTGGTATTCCGCTGGTGATCGATGCAGCCTACGGTCTGCCATTCCCGGGACTGCAGTATCCGGAGGGCAGTCAGCCCTACTGGAGTGACAACGTCATTATGCTGCTCAGCCTGTCGAAGGTCGGACTGCCCGGTGCCCGCAGTGGTTTCGTGGTAGCGGCCCCGCCGGTGATCGAGGCCTTCAGTCGCGCCAACTCCGTTCTCAACCTGGCCAGCGGCAATCTCGGTCCGGCGCTGGCGCTGCCGCTGCTGGACAGTGGCCAACTGTTCCGTCTCAGTCGCGAGGTACTGCAGCCTTGGTACCGGGCCAGGCGCGATCATGCGGTGGCTGCCCTGCGGGCCGCATTGGGGGACCTACCCTGGTTGCTGCACCGGCCGGAGGGGGCATTTTTCCTGTGGCTGTGGTTTCCGCAACTGCCGCTGCACTGCGAAGCGCTGTACCAGCGGCTGCGGGCTGCCGGCCTGCTGGTCATCCCGGGGGCTTCCAGCTTCATGGGCCTTGAGGGCGGGTGGCCGCATGCGACACAGTGCATCCGGCTTTCCTGTGCCGTCGACGACAGCACGCTGGAGCGAGCGGCCGCGGTGCTGGCCCGGGTTCTGCGCGATCTGTCCCGGTGAGCCGCGCTGGCCCCTCGGGTCCGGTTCGCCCGGTGGCGGGGCTGTGTATACTCGGCGCCGCTTCCAGGGGGGACTTGTCATGACACTGAAACCGACCGGTCGGCTGCTCGCCGGCCTTTTGCTGTTGGCCAGCCTGCCGGCAGCAGCACAACTGCCCCCGGCGGCCGCCTGGGCCACCGAAGTGGAAACCCGCTACAACTTTGCACCCGACGTGACTTACGTCACCGAGCAGGGCATCGAGCTCAAGCTCGACGTCTACAGCCGTCGTGACGTGCAGACTCCCCAGCCGGCCCTGCTGTTCATGCATGGCGGATTCTGGGTGGCCGGCTCCAAGGATGCCCAGACGCTCAACATCCTGCCCTGGCTGGAAAAGGGCTGGAACGTGGTGGTCGTCGGGTACCGGCTCGGTGGCGTGGCGCCCGCTCCGGCCGCCCTGGTCGACACCTTCTGTGCGCTGCGTTTTGTGGCTGCCCACGCCGACCAGTACAACATCGACGTGCAGCGCATCGTCGCCAGCGGCCAAAGTGCCGGAGGGCACCTCGCGCTCGGTCTCGGCCTGCTGGCCGATGAGGGCTACGACAGTGGCTGCCCGGCGGGCGACACGCCGCGTGTGGCGGCAGTGATCAATTGGTTCGGCGTCACGGATGTCGTCGATGTCATCGAGGGTCCGCATCGCTCCGACAGCGCTGCCCGCTGGTTCGGCAACATGGGCCGCGAAGAGGTGCTGGCGCTGGCACGCCGCCTTTCCCCGCTGCAGCACGTGCGTGAGGGGCTGCCCCCCATCCTCACCATCCAGGGCGATGCCGACGCGGTGGTTCCTTACGCCCAGGGCGAGGCACTCGATACGGCACTCGACCAAACTGCGGTGCCGCACGAATTTCTGACGATCCCCGGCGGCGGTCATGGACGCTTCACGGCGGGGGAACGGGCACGAATTTACGAGACGATCAACCGCTTCCTGCAGGACAATGGTCTCGAGTAAAGCAATGAGAGGCCGGCCTTAGGTGGCCGGCGTCACCAACCGAACAGGGGGACTCCAATGAACATCCGTCATGGTCTGGCGCTTGTCGCTGCGCTCTTTGGCGCAGCCGCGCTGGCCCAGGAGCACAGCTATGCGCCGAGCGACATCGAAAATGGTCGCGGGCTCTACCAGGCCAACTGCCTTGGCTGCCACGGCAACAACGGCGATGCCGTGGAAGGGGCCAATCTCGGCAGTGGTCGCTTCCGGCGTGCTGGCAACGACGAGGAATTGATTGCGCTGATCCGAGCCGGTATTCCCGCCACGCTGATGATCCCGCGGCCGCAGCTCAGTTACGGGGAACTGCGTTCGCTGGTGGCTTTCCTGCGCAACATGCAGACCGCAGCCGGAAGTGCCGCGTCGCGCGAGGTACGTATCGGTGATGCCAGGCGTGGCGAGGAACTGTTCTTTGGCAAAGGAGCCTGCTCCAGCTGCCACGGGGTCGGTGGAGGCGGCTCGCGCCTGTATGCGGATCTCGGCAGCATCGGTGCCCAACGCACGCCGGAGTCCCTGGAAACGGCCATCGTCGACCCGCGCAAGGAGGTCCGTGAAGGTCAGCGCTTCATGCAGGTGACCACCAAGACCGGACAAACCGTGACAGGCAAGCTGCTCAACCAGGACACGCACTCCGTGCAGTTGCTGACCGAACAGGAAACCCTCGATTCCTACCTCAAGGAAGAGCTCAGTGCCTGGACCTTCCTGCCGAGTGCCATGCCCTCGTCGCTGGACGTGCTGTCCGCCGACCAGATCGCCGATCTTGTCGCCTACCTCATTTCGCTCAAGCCCGCAGAGGAGCAAGCCCGATGAACCGTCTTGTCACGCAAGTCACCCGGTGCCTGCTGGCGGCAGGGTTGGTCTCCGCCACGGGACTGCAGGCGCAGGTCGCTCCCGAGCGCCTGCTCGCTGCCGAGGCCGAGCCCGGCAATTGGCTGCTCTACCATGGTGATTACGATGGTCAGCGTCACACTGATCTGGAGCAGATCACGCCGGCGAACATCGGTAACCTCGAACTGAAGTGGATCTGGCAAGTGCGCTCGGCCGCTGGCGCGGCGCAGAAATTCGAAGCGACGCCGCTGGTGGTCGATGGCGTGATGTACACGGTCAGCCCACCCAACGATGTGGTGGCGCTCGACGCCCGCACCGGCCGTGTGTTCTGGACCTATGCCTACGCACCAGCCAACGAAGCTCGCGTCTGCTGCGGTCGGGTCAATCGCGGGCTGGCCATTCACGGCGATACCCTGTTCATGGGGGCCATCGACGGACGCCTACTGGCCATCGACGCCAAGAGCGGCCAGTTGAAGTGGAACATCGCCGTGGGAGATCCCTCGCTCGGCTACGCGCTCACCGTGGCTCCGCTGGTGGTCGGTGACAAGGTCATCGTCGGTCCCGCCGGCGGTGAGTATGGCATTCGTGGCTTCATCGCCGCCTATGACGTCGAGGACGGTCGGGAACTGTGGCGCTTCAATACCATTCCGGGACCCGGCGAGGCGGGGTTCGACAGTTGGGCTGATCCGGCTCGCGAGGCCTGGAAGCTGGGCGGGGGTTCGATCTGGACCACGGGGTCCTATGATCCCGAGCTGAACCTGATGTACTGGGGCATCGGCAATCCCGGTCCGGACTGGAACGGTGACAGTCGTCCCGGCGACAACCTCTATACCGAGTCGGTCGTGGCCCTCAATCCCGACACCGGTGCACTGGCGTGGCACTACCAGTTCACGCCACATGACGAGATGGACTACGACTCTACGCAGGTGCCCGTGCTGGCCGACATCGAGTGGCAGGGGCAGCCACGCAAGGTGCTGATGACTGCCAACCGCAACGGGGTGTTCTACGTGCTGGACCGCACCAACGGCAAGTTCCTGCTGGGCAAGCCGTTCGTGGCGGTCAACTGGATGGATGGCACGTTCGACGCCAACGGCCGGCCGAATCGCGTGCTGTCGCCGACCGAGCAGGGGACCTTCATCATGCCGAACAACCAGGGTGCCACCAACTGGTACCCGCCCTCCTTCAGTCCCAGCACGGGGTATTTCTACGTGCCGACCTGGATGGATACCTATTCGGTCTATACCAAGCGGCCCGTCACCTACACGCCGGGGCAGCAATACGTGGGGGCGTTTCCCACCATGGCCATGCCGGCGCTCAGCGTGCGTCCGGTCAACCAGCGCATCCCGGAAGACGGCTTTGGCGCCATTCAAGCGATCGACCCGCAAAGCGGAGAGATCGTCTGGCGTCACGAGATGAGCGATGTGACCGACAGCGGCGTGCTGAGCACGACCACCGATCTCGTGTTCGCCGGAGGCCGCGAGGGCTTCTTCTACGGTCTGGATGCCAAGACCGGCAAGGAGCTCTGGCGGCAGAGCCTCGGGGGGCAAGTCGCCTCGGGACCGATTAGTTACCAGCTCGACGGCAAGCAGTACATCGCTGTCGCCGCCGGTGCCGGCCTGTTCGTCTTCGGCCTCGAGGACTGAACATCGGCCCTGTGGCGAGCAGCACTAGAGACCGAGGTAGTAGCGCAGCGTCAGCGCACCGGTTGCTACCTCGGTACCCGCAAAGCGCGGGCGGAACTGGACGCGCCGCAGATACTCGCCAAGGCGTATCTCCATGTCGCGCGTAACCTCGCCGCCGGTGCCGAGTTGACGGATCCGGCGCGCCTTGCCGAACTCGTTCAGCGCAAAGCTGACGTCGATGAACCCAAAGTATTGCACCGCGGAGTCGGGGCCGATACCGAGCTTTTCCCGGCTGTTGGGGGGCGGCAGGTAGGTTGGCAATACCTGCGGCAGGGCTGGATACAGTAACTCGCGTGCCGCCACGACGATCTGCGGATTCTCCGCGAAGAAGCGGTAGGCGGCACGGTAGCTATCGAGCGCCAGCGTCTTGCGTCCGAACATCAGTTGCCAATCGGCCTCCTCCAGCATGGCGGTGACCAGTTGCGCCGGCGTGCGTGCCGTATCGGCGACGAGATAGCCCATGCGGCGTCGATGCGACTCCAGCCCCAGTGCATACTCCTCGGCGTTCAGTAATTCGATCGAATTCTGGTTGAGGCGACTGGCGGTCTTGCTTTTCTTGCGTGAAAGGTAGAAGTCCGGCTCGTAGAGGATATCTTCGCGGTGGGTTGTGAGGAACAGCGTGGTGAGCAACTTGCGCTCGAGCTCCATCAGTGCCGGGTTGCCGTAGTCGCCGGCGTCGACGAGGATCTTGATGGCCTCGAGGTAATTGCCGCGCGCCTGGTACAGCTTGAATAGCGGGGTGCTGCGGACGTCGTAGTTGTTGCCCATGTAGTTGCGCGGATCGCGCACGAAGTTCTGCACGTTCATGCGCGGAATGTTTACCAGGATGCTGGAGCGTTCCAGGAATGCGCGGGTATTCCAGTCTCCGAGGCGCTGCTGCGCCGCGACCAACCCTGCGGAATTCTCACCATGGTGCAGGGCCTCGATGCGGAACGCCGAGTCCATCATGGCGTCGGCTTCGGCAGGTTTTTCGAGTGCCAGATAGCTACGGGCGATGGCCTCCAGCACCGCCACCTGCTCGGGCTGGTCGAGACCGTGATTGATGCGGCTGACCTGCAGGGTGCGCTCGAACAGCGCCAGTGCACGCTCGTGCTCTCCCAGAGTCTGGTACAACTGGCCAGTCGCGAACAGATTTTCGCGCAGCGGATCGGCAAAGGGGCCTTGCAGGCTTTCCAGATCACCGATGGCGATCAGGGAGTCGCTGATTCTGTCCCGCAGCGCATTGCGCGTGTCGCCGTCAGGCGCTAGGCCGCCGGCAGCGGCCACCGGCACGGCAGCCGCTGCCGACACAAAAGTCGCGAGGGGAAAATCCAGCGTCGGCCTGCCTTCGACCAAGGGTACCGGCTCGAACAGCAGCTGCGTGACGTTGCGCCCGTTTTGCGCCGGCGCGGCAACTGCCCAGAGACCGAGCAGGGCGCATAAGGCCGCGCGGGTGTAGCTGACGAAGGTTGCCTGCCGCATGGCTCCGCCTCACCAGTGCAAGTGCCGCCAGATCCCGCCTTCACGTGGACGGGGTCCCGGCAGAAGGCTTACTTCTTGGACTTGCCGACCGCCGTCTTGGCCTTCTTGGCCGCGCCGCCCTTGCCCTTGCGCTGGTAGGTCGACAGGCCCGGCTTGAACTTCTTCTCGTCGAGGAATGCCGTCATGGCGCCTTGGCGGAATTCGGCACCGCTGCGCAGGTTGGACGCATCGGTCTTCGAGTAGATGTAGTCGTTCGAGGTCTCCCAGTCCATGAAGCGCACGCGCTTGAAGACTTCCTTCGCGGCCCGCAGCACCACCGGATCCTTGCCCATCAGCGTCTTGGCAAGTTCGCGGACCCGCTTCTCGAGCTGGTCGGCCGGTACGCTTTCATTGACGAGCCCCATGCTGGCGGCCTTTTTGCCGTCAAAGGTCTCGCCGGTCATGATGTAGTACAGCGCGTTGCGCTGCCCCATGGTGTCTGCCACGGCCTTGGTGACGTTGCCGCCGGGAATGATGCCCCAGTTGATTTCCGACAGGCCGAACTTGGCGTCGTCCGACGCGACGGCGAGGTCGCAGGAGGTAAGCGGGGTGAAGGCGCCGCCGAATACCCAGCCATTGACCATGGCGATGGTCGGTTTGGCGTGGAAGCGCAGTTTGATCTGCTGCCAGGCGGCTGCTTCTTCACGGATGCGCATCTTGAATGCGTCGCTCTCGTTGTCGGTCTCGCGGAAGTATTCCTTCAGATCCATGCCTGCGGACCAGGCAGCACCACGTCCGGTCAAGACCACCACCTTGCAGCGTGGATCCAGTTCGAGGGCATGCAGCGTGGCATACATCTCCCGGTTGAGCGTGGGGCTCATGCAGTTTTTCTTGTCGGGGCGATTGAAGTACACGAAGGCGATGTCGTCGCTGAACACGACGTCGACGGTGTTGCCCCAGGGGGCTGTGGAACTGGTCATGACGGATTACCTGCGTTGCTGAGAAAGGGGCGGGGGACTGCTGCGGTCTCAGTTACGGTACTCGGTACCGTCATCGAGGATGATTACCCGCAGGAAGAATTTCTCCGGATCGGCGAGCAGCGGCGACCCGAAGGTCTTGAGGTGCTGACCGGG
>CANGUU010000013.1 GCA_947457195.1 Gammaproteobacteria bacterium | reverse complement strand
GGGCGCTGGAGCGGGGCAGCCAACGTGTTCGTCATCAACGAATGGGGTCGGGACGTGCAGGAAGAGTTCGAAACCGCGCTGGCGCTGCAGGCCCGCTATCGTCACTCGCAGTTCATCGAGCCTGGTGTGGAGTTCTACGCCGGTCAGGACAACTACTCGGTGGGTCCGACCCTGCAAGGCAACATTCGGCTGCAGACACGGCAGAGCCTGCATTGGGAAGCCGGTGCGCTGTTCGGACTCACCCCTGCCAGCCCGGACAACAGCCTGCGGTTGTTGCTTGAATATGAATTCTGATCTGGCGAGGGCAGTGCGACTTGCCGGCCTCGCTGGCTGCCTGCTGCTGCTCGCCTGCTCACCGCCGCAGCCCCCGAATGCAGCAGTCCCTGCGGCCGCCACCGCAACAGCGCCCCCCGCACCTGCGGCGCCCGTCACCTTGCCGGCTGCCACCGCGTCTGCCGAGGGTGCTGCCGCGCTGTTGCCGGCTGCCACACTCGGCCCGCCTCCGACCGTGCACTCGTTGATGCGTGACGTGATCAACCCGGCGGCCCGCCGTCTGTGGGGGGCCTTCAGCTACGTGATCACGGCCGAGGGCGAGCAGGAGAGCCGGCCGGAATCCGACGAGGAGTGGCAGGCGCTGCGCACCCACGCCGATGCGCTGATTCGGGCCGGACTCACGCTGAAGCTGCCTACGCTCCGCGTGGATGATGGCAGCGCGCCCCCCGCTGCCGCTTACCAGTTCGACCACGCCGAGGTTGAGCGCCTTATCGCAGCCGACCCCAGCGTCTGGCGCAACTATGCCGAGCGCATGCAAGGCATCACGCTGCGCATCGTCACCGCCATCGATCGGCGGGATGCCACGGCCTATACCGAGCTCGGAGTCGAGCTGAACCAGACCTGTGAGGGCTGCCATGTCCAGTTCTGGTACCGGCCCTTGCAGCGCCGCGTCAGCCCGCCCTGATCCAGCAGTCCGTCCCAGGAGGAAGCCCCCATGCCGCGTTACTCAGTCGTCCGCCCGCTGTTGTTTGCTGCGCTACTGGCAGGCCTTGGTGCCTGCACGGAGCCAGCGGCGCTGACCACCGACGGCCAGGTGCAGGACTTTGTCTTGCCCACGCCCAACAGCGGGCCCACCACGCTGGCGATCGCGCCGGACGGCTCTGTGTGGTTCACGCTCAGTGGGGCGAATGCCATCGGCCACCTGCAAGCGGACCTCAGCGGCTACCGCGAGTTTCCGCTGCCACACCCGGACAGTTCGCCCCGCATCATCGCGCTCGGTAGCGACGGCAACATGTGGTTTTCCGAGCACACCGGCAACCGCATGGCCCGCATCACACCGGACGGTGTGATCACGGAATGGGACATTCCCACTCCCGACAGCCAGCCACGGGCGATTTCGCTCGGCAGCGACGGCAACATCTGGTTCGGCATGTTTGCCGCCGGCAAGATCGGTCGCATCACGCCGACCGGCGACATCACCGAGTTCAGTATCCCCACGCCCGACAGTGGTCCGCGGGCGCTGGCCACCGGTGCCGACGGTGCTGTCTGGTTTTCGGAGTTCAAGGCCAGCAAGATCGGTCGCATCACGCCCGACGGACAGATCAGCGAATTCCCGCTGCCGCGCCCGAACAGCGGTCCAGGCGACATCACGGCCGGCAGCGACGGCGCGCTGTGGTTTCTCGAACTTTCCGGCTCGATGGATGGTTTGCAGCCCGACGGCAATCGGGTGGGCCGCATCGACCTGGCAGGACGCGTCAGCGAATATCCACTGCCGAGCGCCGATCCCACCGCCATCAACATCGCTGTCGGTCCGGACGGCAACGTCTGGTACACGAAGAATGCACGGCTCGGTCGGGTCACGCCGGCGGGTGAGATCAGTGAACTGCCGATCGCCGAGGGTCCGGCGCGCGCGGTGGGGCTGACCGCCGGCAGTGACCGCCAGCCACCGACGAGGCTGACCGACAAGTTGTGGTTCACCGACGGTACCGGTAATCGCATCGCCTACCTGCAGTTCCGCTGAGCGGGTTTTCGCGGCGGGGCTCCTCGCCGGTGGGCTACCGCTCGCCGGCCTGACTGTCTCACCGGCCCCGTGCGAGCGTCAGGGATTGCAGCGATCGCAGAAGCGCGGATCTGCCGTGCGGACGTCCACCGGCTCCTCGCGGCGTGCCGTACAGCCGCTGCAGGTCCAGACCTTGGCCAGCGTCTGCGTCGTGGGACTGCCGCAGTCCGCACACGGCAACCCTGCCTTGCGTGCGGTCGCTGCGTAGCCGGGTCGCCCGCAGGCTGGGCAGGGGCAGTGGTAGCGCCTTGCGAGGTCGAGCGTGGCGCGCTTGATGGCGCGCATCCGTGTGGGATTGCAGTGGGCCCGCATATCGGTTTCGAGATGGGCCGCACCGAAGGTCTTCAGTAGCGTCGCTACCGACTCCAGCAGCTCCGTTGCACTGACAATGCCCTTGCGCAGCCAGAGCTGGGGTGCCGGTCGGCCCTCGACGGCGGCCATGGCGATCAGCGCATGCGAGGGAAAGCGGGCACGGGCGGCGAAGCCGATGGCTTCCTCGACCGAATGCAGCAGCGTTGCCGCGAAGTTGGTGCGGCGATCGAGACTGCGACCGACCAGTTCGAGGTCGGACTCGCGGTCGATGATCACCAGCAGTTCCTGACCGGCGGCGATAAACGGAAACACCGGGTCTGGTCCGAAACTGCCCTCGCTGGCGATACCCAAGCGCGCGCCGGGGTCGGCAGCCAGCGCTTGCTGTGCCTTGGCGCGGGCGGTGTCGAGCGGCGACGCCAGGCGCGGCACTTCGCGGGTGAAGGTGCCGAAGCGATCGGTGTCGAGCTCCTTCGGGACGTCGACGTGCACGCCGAGGAAACGCCCCAGCACCGGGGCCACTACCCGCTGCTTGCCGTGCATCGTGGCGAAGACGGCGCTCGCCCCCTTCCAGGGCTGCGTCGGCCCCGGCATCAGAAATAGCCCTCGACTTTCTGCCGCTCGAGTGAGCCGGCGGCACCTTCCTTGTCGGAGATGCGCCCCTGGCGCTCGGAGGCGGCCGCGTTGAGAGTCTCCAGCACGATGCTGCCCACGTCGTTGGCCGGCGATTCCACACCGGCGGTGACCGGCCAGCAACCCAGGGTGCGGAAGCGGACACTGCAGGGCCGCGGCCTCTCGCCGGGCTGCAGTCGCATTCTCTGCTCGTCGTCGACCACCACCAGCGAGCCGCTGCGCTCGACCACGGGCCGTACGCGGGAGAAATACAGGGAACACAGGTCGATGCGGCGGGCCAGCGCATAAGTCCAGATGTCGAGCTCGGTCCAGTTCGACAGTGGGAACACGCGAATGGATTCACCCTTGTTGATCTTGCCGTTGTACAGGGACCACAGCTCGGGCCGTTGCTGCCGCGGATTCCAGCCGTGATGCATGTTACGCACCGAGAATATCCGCTCCTTGGCGCGCGAGCGCTCCTCGTCGCGGCGGGCGCCACCGAAGATCATGTCGTAGCCGCCGCGTGTGAGGGCCTGCTTGAGTGCGTCGGTACGCATGATCGTCGTGTAGGCATCGCCATGGTCGAAGGGGTTGATGCCGGCCTGGCGCCCTTCTTCATTGTGGTAGACCTCCAGCCGAAACGGGAAGCGCTCGACAAAACGATCGCGGAAATCCAGCAGCTCCCGGAATTCCCAGGTCGAATCGATGTGCAGCAGCGGAAACGGCGGTGGCGCCGGGTAGAACGCCCGCAGTGCCAAATGGGCCATGACGGTCGAGTCCTTGCCGGCCGAAAACAGCATCACCGGATTGCTCGCCATCGCCACCGCCTCGCGGAGGATGTGAATGGCCTCGGCCTCCAGGGTTTCGAGATGGGTCAGTGCCTGGGGCTGGGTCATGACTTTCCTTCTGATTGCATGGCGTGGGACAGGGCGGCACTGCTGCTGGCCGGTTGCCAACCCTGGCTGGGCACGTAGCTGAGCGGCGCGCCATCTTCCTGCCGGAAGGCGAACAAGTGGATCCAGCGATTGCCGACCAGCTGCCACACCGACTCGTGCTTGTTCAGCACCATTTCGATGGCGTACAGCGGGGCATCGATAAACACTGACAGCCGCAGCGGCTCGTGCAGAAGACGGTCGCCGGCGAACAGCGATTGGGTTGGCAGACCCACGCGCAGGTCACCCCCGTTGCCCTCGCAGACGCCGAGGGCGCCCACCACGTTGTGCAGTGTCTTGTTGCCGCTGCCAAGGTGCTCGCTGTCGACCGTCGAGCCGAAGTACTGCAGCGAAATCCAGGAAGCCACCACCATCGGCGCGGTCATGATCTGCTCCAGCGTGCGGAAGCCCTCGTCGCTGCGCCAGTCGTAGTCGTGCAGGAAGATCCGGCCCTCGAGGTCGACGCCCCGGGTACGTTCGCGCGGTGCTGCCAGGAAGCCAGCGCAACCGGCGAGTCCGAGCTCCGGCCGCACCTGGCTCCAGTCGCGGCTGCGCCCCCGCAAATCCTCGTGGGCGCGCAGCAGGCCGATGTCGGCGAGGCGTCGTGCGCGCTCCTGGCGGGCCTGCCCGGTGGCCAGCTGCAGCCAGTCGCGCAAGCGCTGCAGGTCGTCGGCATGGCTTGCCGGCACCGACGTTTCGTCGAACAGGCTGACCGTGTCCTGGGTCGTGTCGTGCAGGGCGGCCAGGAACCAGGTCGAGACCGGGATGCTGATGCCGCGGTCCGCCAGCGCCGCACGCACCTCCCTGTCGTTGAGGATGGCGGCCGCGATGCGGGCATTGGCCTCGCCCGTATGGCCGCCACAGGCGCCACAGTCGAGACTCGACGCGTAGGGGTTGTTGACGCTGCTCGACCCATGTGCGGTGAGCAGAAACAGGCGCGCGAAATCCCGTGTCATCGACAGGGAGCGCAGCAGGTCTTCGCCGAGGTCCACGCGTGCCGCCAGCGACATGCCGCTGTGGCGTCCGGCATGCCGGTGCGTGGCGATTTGGGGTCGTGTGGGCGGTGCCGCCGCTGCAGCGGCCGCCATCTGCGGCCGCGTCATACCCAAGGTGTCTGTGATCAGTCTGAACGCGTAACTCCAGCCCACCGACTCCACGTAGCCGAACGACGCCACGGCCGCGCTCTTGAAGGAGTACCAGCCCCTGCGCAGCAGCCGCAGCGACCGCTGGGTATCGTGCAGCTGATCATGCGTGCCGTCGTCCTCCATGCCGGCCGACTCGCAGACGATGTGGTTGGGTCTCAGCAGCACCGGACACTGGGCCGTGCCGTGTTCGTGTCCCAGCTTGACGTATTCGATCGGCATGCCGAAGAAACCGGCAAAGCCGATGGTGCGGATCGCCGGGGTACAGGTTTCGAGGGCCCTGCGCAGGGGCTCCGAGCGTACATCCATGCAGAAGGCCGCCTGCACGGCAGGGCGGGCGGCGCTCGCAAGGGGCGTGGCAGTGGCCAGCGTGGCGAGGAAGCGCCGCTGCCAGCCCTGTTCACAGGCACGTTGCAGCAGTACGTCCGGCAATTCGGAGGCTACTGGTCGTGCGGCCTTGTTGACGGCTGCGCGTGCCTCGGCCCACGCGCCATCGAACCGGGTATTGCCGGCCAACAAACCATGCAGCACCACCTCCCAGGCCAGCCGGATGGCCAGCAGCTCCGTCATCGTGCGGTCCTGCAGGCCGCGCAGTTCACTCTGCCACAGCCGGTAGCGCACATAGCCCGCCCACCCGCTGATCGACATCAGCTGGCGATGGAACCACAGCTCAAGGGCGGGCCGCTCGATACCGAGCCGTGCCACGCTCAGCCGGATGGTTTCTTCCGCCTCGTCCGGCAGATCGGCAACCGCTGCGCGGAAGCCCTGCAGGCCCAGCAAGTCCGCTGTGCGATCGATCTTGGCTTCCTCACGCCAGGCGCTGTAGGCCGGCAGCCCGCGCCAGGGCGAGCGCCAACTGGTCTGCCCCTCGTCGAAGTAGCCGGCAGCCCAGCGGGAGATACGGTCGATGGCAACTTGCTGCCAGTCTTGCCCGGATACGCGACTGGCCGTTTCGGCAACGGTGGGCAGCGGGGGCGTGTCGACCCGCGCCGTGGCAGCGATCTCCTTCAATTCCGCCAGGCTGGGCTTGGCTCCCTGCAGGCTGCCGATTTCCGCCAGCGCTGCAGCGAGGTCTGCGTCGGTGACCTGCTGGCAGTCGAGTGAGCGCTGGTACCACGCGCGTGGCATCGTCATGCGGGCACCGCTGACGTGTGCCAGGCGCGTGGCGGCAACCGAGAAGCTCAGGTTGGCCAGACCGAGAAAGGGATTGACGGCCACGTAGTGGCGCAGTGGCCAGAGAGGCGCGATACGCGCGGTGGCCCTGCGTGCCGCATCGCGGATCTCCGATTTCGTTGGACCGATGCTGACCACGTTTTCCCGGCCTGCGGTGCGTGGAACCCTGATGTGCATGTTCATCGACTGCTCTCCCGGGTGAATTGCTGCGGCGGCGTGCGCTTGAGGGCGCCGAACAGCCGGTTGACGATGTGGTTCATGTAAAGACCATTGGCCAGGTGCACGCGCAGCGAGCGGCCGAACGGCGTGCCGTACCAGACCGGCAGCAGGTACTGCGCGATGGTGATGACCGGAAACACCGCCAGTAGCGCAGCCAGCATGGCAAGATCGAAGGGCTCCACGGCGGTCTTCAGGGGCAGGGTCGAGCGCATGACCCAGAGGGCTCCCGCCTGCAGGGCAAAGCAGAACAGCCCGGCGGCAGCCACCAGGATCAGTGTGCGGGAAAACAGCGGTGGCAGCAGACGTTGCTGGCGAGACTGGGTCAGGAACAGGGTCAGACCCAGCACCGTGCTGGACCCCAGCACCAGCGCCGCCGCATGCTCATCCGGAAGTACGCCCAGCACCCAACCGGCCAGCAGATAAACCCCGAGCGCCAGCGCCATGTCGATCAGCAGACTCGGCAAGCGCGGCCGCAGGCGCAGGTCGGGCATCCATTCGTCCTTTGCCAGTTCCACCACGCTGCCGGCACTGAGAAAGGCATGGGCCTTGTACAGCGAGTGCATAAGGATGTGCAGCCAGGCCAGGGGAAACACGCCGAGGCCGCATTGCAGCAGCATGAAGCCCATCTGGCTGATGGTGGACCAGGCCAGCGTTTCCTTGATCGTCGACTGCGTCAGCATGATCACGCTGCCGACGATCGCCGTGATGGCGCCTGCCAGTGCCAGCGCGTGCAGAGGACCATTGGCCGTGATCAGGACATCGGCCAGCCGCAGCACCAGGAAACCGCCGCCATTGACGATGCCGGCGTGCAGCAGGGCCGACACCGGTGTCGGCGTCTCCATCACCTCGGTGAGCCAGCCATGCAGCGGGAACTGGGCCGACTTGAGCACGGCGGTGAGCACAATCAGCCAACAGGCCAGTGCTACGCCGGAGTCTGCCGCGGCGAGCGACCCGGCGCGGGCCAGCCCGATGATCGTCTCGAGTTCGTCGCTGCCGGCCGCGCGGGCCAGCAGCAGGAAGGCGGCCAGCAGCGCCAGGTCTCCGACGCGGGCGATGCAGAATTCCTGGGTGGCTGCGCGTCGTGCCAGCGGTCGCTTTGGGTAGAACAGCAGCAGGCGCTGCAGTGACAGGCTGGTGCCGACCCAGGCCAGCCAGAACAGCCCGAGCGTACCGGCCACCGCCAGCGTGCAGGCAGAGGCCAGCGTCAGGCAGAGGTAGCCGACGAAGGCGCCGTGGCGCGGGTCGCCTTCCAGGTAGCGCCTGCTGAACTCGGTGACCACGAAGCCGACCAGGCTGATCATCAGCAGCATGCTGGTGCCGAGCAGATCCAGTCGCAGGGTCGGCAGCGGCGAGTCGTTGGCCGGGGCGGCGTCAGGTACCGTGGAAGCCACCACCGCCAGCAGGGCCACCAGCAGCATCCCGCTGCTGGCGAGGCGCGCCAGTTGCAGTACGGCGCTGAGGCGAGCCTGGCCTGCCAGCCACGCTACCGGCAGTACGGCCGCCAGCAGGAAGATGCCGGTGAACAGCAGGTCGCGCGTGAGTGCATGCATGGGCTGGATCCGGGCAGTGCGAAAACAGGCGGCATGCTAGCGAGCGCTCTGGTCTTAAAAAAATTCATTGTTTGCAATTAAACGATATATAGAATGAAAGGATGGCCGCTCTCAATTACAACCATCTGCGCTACTTCTGGGCTGTCGCCCATGGCGAAAGTCTGACGCGTACCGCCGAGCGACTGGGCGTTTCCCAGTCCGCCCTCTCCATCCAGATCAAGAAGCTCGAGCATCAGGTAGGTCACCCGCTGTTCGAGCGGCGCGGCAAGCAGCTCGTCCTCACCGAGGCGGGACACATCGCACTGCAGCATGCAGATGCCATCTTCAGCAGCGGCGATGAGCTGATGAACATCCTGCGTCAGCGCAAGGTGGGTCGGCGCCAGTCGTTACGGGTGGGGGCACAGGCCACACTGTCGAGAAATTTCCAGGTCGCCTTCCTGGCGCCGGTGCTCGATCGCAGCGACGTCGATCTCACGCTGCGCGCAGGTTCCCTTGGTGATCTGCTCAAGGCGCTCGAATCACATCGACTCGATGTGGTGCTGGTCAATCTGCCGCCGGCGCGGGACGCCGAGACGCCATGGATCGTGCATCCCATCGCCGAGCAGCCAGTGAGTCTGGTCGGCAGGCCGCTGCGCGTCGGTCAGCGACGCTCGCTCAAAACCCTGCTGGCGCGCGAACCACTGATCCTGCCGAGCGTGGAAAGCAGCATCCGCAGCGGCGTGGACGCCCTGCTCAACCGTCTGGGCGTGGTGCCGCGCATCGTCGCCGAAGTAGACGACATGGCCATGCTGCGCTTGTTGGCTCGCGAAAACCTCGGCCTCGCCGTGGTGCCACCGATCGTGGTGCGCGACGAGCTCAGCAGCGGGTTGCTGGTCGAAGTCGTGCAGTTCCCCAAACTGGTGGAAACGTTCTATGCCGTCACGCTGGCGCGGCGCTTCCCAAACCGCTTGCTGAAGGATCTGCTGCGCGATTCCACGGTCTGAACGGCGGCGGGTCGCGCATTCGGGCATGATCTGGATCAGGGCTCGCGCGCCCGACGCGCGCTAGTCTTTCGGCAAAGCAGGGCGAGGAGATGGCAGACGATGCTGATCGGGGTTCCGCGGGAGATCAAGAATCACGAGTACCGTGCCGGGTTGGTGCCAGCCAGCGTGCGGGAGCTGGTGCGCCAGGGGCATCAGGTACTGGTGGAGGCCGGGCTGGGCCACGGCATTGGTGTCGATGATGCCGAGTACACGGCGGCCGGTGCCCGCGTGCTGCCCGAGGCTGGCCGTATCTATGGCGAGGCCGAGCTGCTGGTGAAGGTCAAGGAGCCGCAGCCCAGCGAGATCCCGCTGCTGCGCCAGGGCCAGCTGCTCTTCACCTACCTGCATCTGGCGCCGGATCCGCAGCAGACCCGCGGGTTGCTGGAGTGCGGCGTCACGGCCATCGCTTATGAAACAGTCGTCGGCCGCGATGGGGGGCTGCCGCTGCTGGCGCCCATGAGCGAGGTGGCCGGTCGCCTGGCCGTGCAGGCCGGTGCCCACTGTCTCGAGCGCAAGAACGGCGGTGCTGGCGTGCTGCTCGGCGGTGTGGCGGGCGTCGAGGCCGCCAAGGTGCTGGTCATCGGGGGTGGGACCGTCGGTGAGAACGCCGCCCGCATCGCCGCCGGCCTCGGCGCCCGTGTGGCCCTGCTCGACACCTCGCTGCCGCGTCTGCGCCAGCTCGATGCGCAGTTCGCCGGGCGGGTGCAGTGCCTGTATTCGACCGAGGCCAGTGTGGAAGCGCAGGCGCTGGAGGCCCAGCTGATCATCGGGGCCGTGCTGCTGCCCGGGGCTGCTGCGCCCAAGCTGGTCAGTGCGGCGCTGGTCAAGCGCCTGCGACCCGGTACCGTGCTGGTCGACGTGGCCATCGATCAGGGGGGCTGTTTCGCCACTTCGCGGCCGACCACGCACGCCGATCCCACCTTCGTCGTCGACGGCGTGGTGCATTACTGCGTTGCCAACATGCCGGGGGCTGTTCCGCGTACGTCCTCGTTTGCGCTCAACAACGCCACACTGCCCTACGTGCTCAAACTGGCGGCGCTGGGCTGGCGGCGCGCCTTGCGGATGGATCCCGGCTTCCTGCGCGGGCTCAACGTGCATGAGGGTCAGTTGTGCGTGGAGGCCGTGGCGCAGGCGCAGCACCTGCCCTTCACGCCGGCCGAGCAGTTGATCGAGTTGCGCTAGGCGCAGTGCCGGACTGACGCCGTGCCGTCCGGCTCAGGCTGGCAGCGGAATGAATTCGTCGTCGCCAGGCACGCTGGCAAAGCGCCCCTCGCGCCAATCCGCTTTGGCCTGCTCGAGGCGCTCGCGACTGCTGGCAACGAAATTCCAGTACAGGTAGCGCTCGCCAGCCAGACCGGCGCCGCCGAGCAGCAGGGCGTGACAGCGCGATTCAGCCAGCAGCACGATGTCCGTACCCGGCCTCAGTACCACCAGCGTACCAGCGGAAAACTGCTCGCCCGCCAGGCTGAGACGACCTTCGACGACGTAGACGGCACGTTCCTCGATGTGGGCCGGCACCGGCAGGCGACTACCGGCGTCGAGCTGCAGGTCGGCGAACAGCGTTTCACTGTCGGTCAGCACGGGTGACGAAGCACCAAAAGCCGAGCCAACCACCAGCGCCAGGGCGATGCCGTGGTCATTGATACGCGGTACGACCTGGGCCGGGTAGTGGTGGAATGCCGGCTCGCGCTCCTCCTTGCCGAGCGGCAGCGCCAGCCAGACCTGGGTGCCGCCGAGCGGGGCAGCGCGGCTTCGCTGCGAGGCCGGGCTGCGCTCCGAATGCACGATGCCGCGTCCGGCCGTCATCCAGTTCACGTCGCCCGGGCGAATCACCTGATCGTTGCCGAGGCTGTCGCGGTGCTGCAACTCCCCGGCAAACAGCCAGGTCAGCGTGGCAAGTCCGATGTGCGGATGCGGTCGTACATCCACCCCGTGCCCCGGCGGCAGGATGACCGGCCCGAACTGGTCGAAAAACAGGAAGGGGCCAACGCGCTGCCGCTGCGGGGCCGGCAGGGCACGGCGCACGCTGAATGAGCCGAGATCCCGCAGTGCCGGCAGAATGATGGCATCGAAAGCAGAAGCGGTGGACATGGGGACCTCATGGCGTTTGCGGCATCATACACGCCAGTGTGACGGTCGGATTGCTGCGGCGCTGCCCGCGTTGACCATGGCTTTGCCGCAGTGCTAGCGTGCTCTCCGTAGTGACCAGATACAGCTACCTCACCCCCAGACGGCCCGACCCGCCACAGACAGGTATGCAGATCACCACCCGCACGCTCGTGCTCTTGCTTGCGCTCCTGCTCGGGTGGAGTCAAACCTTGGCTGCCGTTCTGGTGGACTGCCACAGCGCCGATCGGAGTGCGGTCCACGCGGCGCACTCGGTTCATGCGGGGCATGGGTCTCACGCGGGACACGGGGCAGCATCCGATCCGGCGCCAGTCGACCAGCTCAAGGCCTCCCTGCTGCAGGCAACCGACTGCGCGAGCTCCTGTGCCCTCTGCCGCAGTCTCAGTCTTTCTGAAAAGGTGGTGCCTTCCCGTACCGGCCAGCCTCTGCTCCTGCTGTGGAGCCGCCCTGTGCCCGATCTGCAGCTGCTCGCGCCACCCCCTGCCTCGCACTTCCGTCCCCCCAATCAACACGCGCTGTCCTAGTCAGTGACCGGGGCGAGCCGTCGCTGTTGGCTCGCTTCCGGCGTGGCGCCCAGCGCCTGCCACTGACGACGTGCTTGCCTTCGGGCATTTCTCACTCTGCGTCGCGCTGGTCAAGGCCGCGGACGCTCTCGATTCCGGGTGGTCTCATGAAAAGACGCGCTTTCTTGCATAACAGTCTGCTGGCCGGCAGTACGGTGGCCTGGTCGGCTTTGCTGCCCTCCTGGGCCAGAAGCCAGGGTCTGGCAACCCTCGCCGGTGTACCTGGCTTGCAGGGCAACCAGTTCGATTTGCGCGTGGCGGCCGAGCGAGCACCGATCGCCGGACGCAGGGCGCGCCACGTCCGGCTGAATGGCCAGTTTCCCGCACCCCTGTTGCGCTGGCGCGCCGGCGACACGGTGACGCTACGGGTTGCCAATGCGCTCGATGAACCCACCTCGATTCACTGGCATGGCTTGCTGCTGCCCTGGCACATGGACGGAGTGCCAGGCGTCAGCTTCGATGGTATCGCCCCCGGCAGCAGCTTCACCTATCAGTTCCCGCTGCGCCAGGCGGGGACCTACTGGTACCACAGCCACAGTGGATGGCAGGAGCAGCTCGGGCATTACGGGCCGATCATCATCGACCCGAGTGAACCCGAGCCCTTCGGCTGCGACCGCGAGTACATCATCCTGCTGTCCGATTGGAGCCACGAGAGTCCGGAGCGCATCTTCCGCAAGCTGAAGACCATGGGTCAGAGCTACAACTTCCAGCAACGCACGCTGGGCGATTTTGTGCGCGATGCCCGGCAGTTCGGTGTATCTGCCGCCCTGAAAGAGCGTGCCGACTGGGGCGACATGCGTATGAATCGCACGGATCTGGCCGACGTGACCGCGGCCACCTACACCTATCTGGTCAATGGCCACAGTCCGGAGGAAAACTGGACAGGGCTGTTCCGGCCGGGTGAACGCCTGCGGCTGCGCTTCATCAACGCCGCTGCCATGAGTCTGTTCAATGTGCGCATTCCCGGCCTGCCGATGACCGTCGTGCAGGCTGATGGCCTCGCTGTCGAGCCAGTGGAAACCGATGAGTTCCAGATCGGCGCGGCGGAAACTTTCGACGTGCTGGTGCAGCCCCGCGAAGACGCGGCTTTCACCATCTACGCCGAGAGCAACGATTTCTTCGGGCATGCGCGCGCAACGTTGGCGCCACGGCCCGGGATGGAAGGACCGCTACCGCCGCGTCGTCCTCGACCCTTGCTCAGCATGAAAGACATGGGCATGGATCATGCCGCAGCCGGGCACGGCGAGCCGGCGCACAGCGGAATGGATCATGCGGGCCTGCAGCATGAGGTGTTGGAGCCTGCCGCCGTTGATCACTCGACGATGGATCACTCGACGATGGACCATTCCACGATGGACCACTCGACGATGGACCACGGGAATGCGGAGCGGCTGCCGGCGGCGGCCTCGGCGACTGCGGGTCCCCAGACGCATCTCCACGCACGGGGCCCGGGCGTGGCAAGCCTTGCTACCGCCCCTGTCAGCCGTCTGCACGAACGTCCGCTGGGTCTGGAGCAGGAGCCGCACCGTGTCCTTGTCTACACCGATCTGCGCAGCCTGCATCCGAATCCCGACCGCCGTGTGCCGGGCAGGACGCTGGAGCTGCACCTCACTGCCAACATGGAGCGCTATATGTGGTCCTTCGACGGCCTCAAGTACTCGGAGGTCAGCGGACCGGTGCCCCTGCAACTCGGTGAACGTCTGCGACTGGTGTTCGTCAACGACACGATGATGCCGCACCCGCTGCACCTGCATGGCATGTTCTTCGAGGTGGTCACAGGAGAGCACGACCACAAGCCGCGCAAACATACGCTGGTACTCAAGGCCGGTGAGAAGGCCGCGGTGGATCTCACCGTGTCCGAACCGGGCGACTGGGCCTTCCACTGCCATCTGCTGTACCACATGCAGGCGGGCATGATGCGGGTGTTCCGCGTGAGCCCGGAGGTGCTGCCATGAAGTACGCGCTGTTGCTGGGACTGCTGCCGCTGTCGCTCGCGGCTGCCGAGCATGAGCATGATCACGGCGGGCAATGGAACCAGTTCTGGATGCTGGAGCGTTTCGAGCAGCAACGACGTGATGGTCAGCCGTTCGAGCTCTGGGATGCGCAGGGCTGGCTGGGCACCGACTATCGAAAGCTATGGCTGAAATCCGAGGGACACGGGCAGGTCGCCGATGGCGCGGTCGACACCGCTGAAGTACAGGTCTTGTTCAGTCGCGCGCTGGCGCCGTTCTGGGACTGGCAGGCGGGGTTGCGCCACGACGCCGGAGAGGGCCCGTCGCGTGACTATGCCGTGCTGGGTCTGCAGGGCCTTGCCCCCTACTGGTTCGAGGTGGATGCCGCGCTGTTCGTCGCCCCGGAGGCCAGCCACCTGCGCCTGGATGCCGACTACGACCTGCGGCTGTCCCAGCGCTGGATCCTGCAGCCTCGGTTGCAACTCAATCTGGGAATCGGCAGTACCGGTCAGTCAGCAGGGGCCGGCGACCTGTTCGACAGCAGCATCGCGCTGCGCCTGCGCTACGAAATCGTACGGGAATTTGCACCCTATCTGGGCGTGGAACGGGAGATTGGCGGACGCCGGACGGGGGACGACACGCGTGTCGTCGCCGGCGTCCGCCTTTGGTACTAGCGATCAGTTCGCGCCGCCGCCGCGTTGGCTGGAGTCGGCGTCGAGCGTCTGGCCCGGACGGGCCCCCGTGCCCTTGACGGTGATGCTGCGGGCGTTCATGCGGGTCGTCCCGTTGCGTGCCAGCGAGCCTTCGGCAACGATCTCGGTGCCGATGGCGAGCGTGTCACGACGCCAGCCGTTGCGCTGCAGGCCATGCGGCGGGCCCAGTTCGCCACCCCAGTTGGTGACCTTGCCGGTGGCCGGATCTTTCACATTGAAGTAGATCCAGACGTGCGGGTTGGTCCACTCCACCTTGGTGACGATGCCTTCCAGCTTGATCGGTTTGTCAGCGTCGAATTCCGCGCTGAACGAGTGGTGCGCCTGCGCCGAACCGGCCAGCAACAACGATGCGGCTAGGGCAAGCTTGTGAAACAGGTTGGTGCTCATGGTTGCCTCCTCGGGCGATAACAACACGTTACCGGAGGACATTTTGCCAGAAAAATGCCGACCGGCACTGCTCTGATTGTGGAATTCGTGCGCAAAGGCGGGGAGGGTGCCCAGCCGTTCTTGACGAGCATCAAGGGAACAACGTTCAGCCACGCGCCCTGCCGGTCGGCGGGTGGCATCCGCCTCCGCCTTTCTCTAAGGTGGCGGGGCCACGGCAACGTGGGCCCTGCGTCGCCACCTACCCTTGAGGAAACATCCATGCTCCGAACTGCCGTCTGCGTCGCCCTCCTGTTGGCCGCCTCTGGCTGCACCACGGGGTACAACCCGCTCGAGGATTATGAGCAGAAGAACCCGGCCACCGACCTGCCGACTCCGGCCTCGGCCGCCATTACCCCCAATTTTGCCCCGGCGGTGATCAGCCGTGGCCGCTACCTCGTGGGCCTGCTCGGCTGCGGCAGTTGCCACACCAACGGCGCCTTGGTCGGGGCAGCGGACCTCGAGCAATTGCTGGCGGGTTCGGACACCGGCATTGCCTGGACCAATCCCTTGGTCGATCGCAACCCCGGCGTCGTCTACCCGGCCAATCTCACCCCCGACATCGAGACCGGTATCGGTTCGTGGAGCCTCGAGGAGATCGTGGCGATGATCCGCAGCGGTGTCGACAAGCATGCAGGGCAGACCCTGCCGATCATGCCTTGGCCGAGCTATGCCCACCTCGAAGCCGACGATGCGCTGGCGATTGCCAGTTACCTGAAGAGCTTGCCGCCCGTGAAGCACCAGGTGCCGGACAACGTACGTCCCGGCCAGCGCGCCCGGGCTCCCTTCATCCACTTCGGTGTCTACCAGAGCAAGACCCGCTGACCGCTCACGGCAGTTGGTAATCGCGGTGGCGCCTGCTCAGCGGACACTCGAAGCGCAGCCGCACGGCCCGCAGTTGCAAGCCGCGCGGGTCGCGGTTGCCACTGCCATAGCGGGGATCGCCGAGTACCGGACAGCCGAAGCCGGCGAAATGTCTTCGGATCTGATGCTTGCGGCCCGTCACCAGTTCCACGTCGGCGAGGCTGCAGTCCAGCGTCGCATCGTGGGCAAGGCGGGTGTAACGCGTCAGCGCGCTCTTGCCGTCCAGCGGTGCTTCGATGCTGCCGCGCGCTGGCAGTGCGCCCCTGACCTCGACACGGTACAGCTTGGTGAGCGGCCCGCCTTCGCGGGCAAAAAGCGCAGACAGCAGGGCGGCGGCGCGCGGACTGTGCGCCACCAGCATCAGGCCGCTGGCCTCACGGTCCAGCCGGTGTACCAGCAAGGTCTCGCGCCCGAGCTGTCGTTCGGCAAGCCGCAGCAGCGAGCAGTGGTCGCCTTCGAGCGTGCCTTGCGCGAGCAGCCCCGCGGGCTTGTCCCATACGCTGTAGTGGCCTTCGTCGGCCACCAGTTGTGGTGCCGGCGCCTCACGCTCCAGCAGGTCGGCGTCGTAGTGCAGCGCCAGTACGTCACCGGCCTGCAGCAGGGTCGTGGCGCGGCGCAGGCGCTTGCTGCTACGGCCACGCTTCAGCCACACGGCGCCCTTTTGCATGGCGTCCTTCAATTTCAGTTTGCTGAGCGGGCAGCAGGTCGCCAGTGCAGAAATGGCGGTCTCGCCGCCGGTGACGGATCTGAAGTGGTAGTGGGTGCTGGACATGCAAGGGACCGAAAACGCAACGCGCGGCGATGGTAGCGAGATTCACACACCAGCGGCGAGCGCATAATTTTAAGGAATCCTTAAGCAAACTTGGCTAACGTCCCCGCGACCTCGAATCCCGGCCCTCGATCGACGATGAAAATGTTCAGGAAAAAACCGTGGCTGCTTCCCGCCCTCGGCCCGCTGCCCTTGCTGGCTGCCGCACTGGTCCCTTCGCTGCTGCTCGCCCAGCACGTGGAGCACGCGCCCGTGGTGGGTGACCGCCAACTGACGCTCAGCGCCGTGGTGCAAAGCGCACTCACCCATGCGCCCGAGGCGCTCGAGGTGGCAGCGAGGGCTGACCAGGCGGCTGCCTTCACGGCCAATGGCCGCAGCTGGCTGGCCGGCCGTCCCAACCTGCAAGGCCTGCTCTACGACGACCGTACCTTCCAGGACACCGGCCTCAACGAACAGGAGTACTGGCTGCAGCTGCCGCTCTGGCGACCCGGCGAGCGCCGTGACATGGCAGCGCTCGGCGCCGATTACCAGCGCCAGAGCGCGGAGTGGCGCCACTACCTCGCCCTGCTGATCAGCGGCAGCGTGCGCGATCTGCTCGCCAACCTGGAGGAGGCAGACCTGCTGCTGGCGCTGGAACAACAGGCCACGACCGATGCCGAGACCCTGCGCGACCTGACTGCCCGACTGGTGGACAGCGGGGCCGCCGCACGGCTCGACCTCATGCAGGCGGAAAGTCTGCTGCTGCAGCAGCGCAAGCGCTTGCTGGATGCCAGTGCGACGCTGGTCGATGCCGAAGTGGTCTATGCCACTACCACCGGCCTGCAGGCACGGCCGGAGCCGGCGCTGCAGGAGACCCTGCTGGAGGCCTCGGAAATTCCGGAGACCCATCCGCTGCTGGAATACCTGAAGACCAGCATCGACGTGGCAGAAGGCACGGTGCGTCAGGCGGAGATCAGTGCCAGAGGCAACCCCCAGTTCGGCATCGGCACGCGGCACCAGCGCGCCGACCAGTTCACCGCGCCCCTCGATACCATCAACCTCGGCTTCACCATTCCGTTCGGCGGCAAGGGTTTCGTGAGTTCCACCACCAGCGCCGCCCGCCGCAGCAAGGTCGATGCCGAGGTGGAACTGTTGGCCGCGCGGCGTGCCCTCGGGCTGGCCCTGCACGATGCCGAGCATGAGCTCGAGACCGTCCGGGCGGCTCTGCCGCTGGCGCGCGAGCAGGCAGCCCTCGCCGAACAGCGCAGCCGCATGGCCCAGACGGCATTCGAGATCGGCGAGCTGACCATGGTCCAGGTGGTGCCCGCCCTGCAGGACGCCCGCAGCAGCCAGCGTGAACTGCTGCAGCTGCAACTGCGCGAGCAGCGGCTGATTTCCTACTACAACCAAGCCCTCGGAAACGTTCCATGAAATCCAGCCTGCTCTTGTTGTCGCTCGGCCTCGTTGTAGGGTTGCCTGTCCTGGCCCAGCAGTCGCTGTCCCTGGATGCGGCCACGCTGGATCGGCTCGGTCTGGTCTTCGCCCCGGTGACGGCTCCCCTCCGTGGAGACGGCGCCCGCTTTCCGGCCACTGTCATCTCTTCGCCGCTCAGCTCTGCGCAGGTGTTCGCCCTGCAGGGTGGCGTCATCGAACAGTGGGCGGTAGCCCCGGGCCAGCCGGTGGCGGCCGGTACAGCGCTGCTCACGCTGCGCAGCCAGACCCTGCTGGTGCTGCAGCAGGCTTGGGTCGACGCCCGAGGCGCACAGCAGCAGTCGGCCGCCGCGCTCCGCCGCGACGAGCAGTTGTTAGCCGACGGCATCATTGCCGAACAGCGCCTCCAGCAAACCCGTCGTGAAGCGCAGTCCGCCGACTTTGCCGAAAAGGCTGCCGCCTCAGCCCTGCTGCAGGTCGGCTATGCTGCAGACGAACTGGAGACCCTGCTCAGCCGCCCCCAGGCTGGCCGTTACCAAGTGCGCGCGGCCACGGCTGGGACAGTGACCAGTCTCCTGCACCAGGTCGGCGACCTCGTCGAAGATGGCGAGCCCGTGCTCAACCTCAGCAGCGATCGCCTGTGGGTCAGTGCGCGGCTGCCGGCCCGTCTGGCGGCGGACGTCGCCGTGGGCCAGTCCCTGCTGGCTGCCGATTTCGGGGTGGAACTGCAGGTCCGGCAACTGGATCGCGCCATCGACACGGCCACGCAGACCGTTGGCCTGCTGGCCGAATTTGCCCGCAGTGCGCCGGTGCTGCCCGGCCAGGTCATCAACGTACAGGCGCCTCCACCCGGTGTGGGGGTGGTGGTACCGGCGGAAGCGGTGGTCCACAACGGTGACAGCAACGTGGTCTACGTGCGCAGTGCCGGTGGTATCGAGGCGCGGACGCTCGAGCTGCGACCGGTGGGCGGCGATTATCTGGTCGAGCAGGGGCTCGAGAGCGGTGAAGAGGTGGTCATCCGCGGAGCAGCGCTGGTGAAGGGCATCACGCTCGGCCTGGGAGGCGAGTGATGTTTGCCGCTCTCATCCAGTTTGCGCTGAGCCAGCGCCTGTTGGTCTTGCTGCTGTCGCTGCTGCTGGTCGGTGCTGGCACCAACGCCATGCTCAACCTGCCGATCGACGCCTTTCCTGATATCTCGCCCACGCAGGTCAAGATCATCATCAAGGCGCCGGGCATGACGCCCGAGGAAGTCGAGGCGCTCATCACCCAGCCGGTGGAAGTGGAGCTACTCGGCATTCCGAGCCAGGAAATTCTCCGCTCCATTTCCAAGTACGCGCTCAGTTCCATCACCATCGACTTCACCGAGGGCACCGACATCTACTGGGCGCGCCAGCAGGTGGCCGAGCGACTGAATGCCGTGTGGAGTTCGCTGCCGGGTACCATCAGTGGTGGCGTGGCACCCATGAGTACGCCGTTGGGCGACATGTTCATGTTTACCATTGAAAATCCCGACCTCACTCTGGAGCAGAAGCGTTATCTGCTGGACTGGACCATCCGCCCGGCCCTGCGGGCGGTGCCCGGCGTTGCCGACCTCAATGCGCTAGGCGGGCTGGTAAAGACCTACCAGGTGCTGCCGAGGCGCGAGCACATGACCAGTCTTGGTTTCAGCGATGCCGATCTGCTGCTCGCCCTGCAGGTCAACAATCGCAACGACGGCGCTGGCCGCATCGAACAGGGTGAAGAGGCGCTGCTGGTGCGCGTGGAAGGCGCCATCGCCGGCCTGGCGGACGTGGAGGCCATCCAGGTATCCAACGCCGCGGGCCGTCGAGTGCCACTCACCGAGCTCGCCGATGTCAAACTCGGCACGCTGGAGCGCTACGGGGCGGTCACGGCGGACGGGCAGGGCGAGGCAGTGCAGGGCCTGGTGATCGGTCTGCGCGGCGCCAATGCCCGCGACATCGTCACGGCCGTCCGCCAGAAACTGGTCGATCTGGAAGCGTCGCTGCCGAGCGGGACCACGACCTCCGTGTTCTATGATCGCAGCGACCTCATTCGCGGTGCAGTGGGCACGGTGGCCAAGGCGCTGGTGGAAGCCGTGGTACTGGTCGTGGTTTTATTGGGCCTGTTCCTCGGCAACGTACGGGCGGCGCTGACCGTTGCCGTGGTTCTGCCCTTGTCGGCGCTGGTCACCTTCATCCTCATGCGCACCATGGATCTGACTGCCAACCTGATGAGTCTCGGCGGGCTCGTCATTGCCATCGGCATGCTGGTGGATTCCTCGATCGTCATCGTGGAAAACGTCATTGCCACGCTGGCCCACGCTGAAGGACGCCGGCAGAAGCTGCCGCACCTGCACCTGATTTTCCGGGCGGTCAAGGATGTGGCGCTGCCGGTGACCTCCGGCATCGCCATCATCATCATCGTCTTCCTGCCCCTGCTGTCGCTCGAAGGTTTGGAGGGCAAGCTGTTCCGCCCGGTGACACTGACCATCGTGTTTGCGCTGGTGGGTTCGCTGCTGCTGTCGCTGACGCTGATCCCGGTAGTGGCTTCCTGGGTGATCCGCGCCGATGGCCACGATGATCCCTGGTTGAGCCGTACGCTAGCGGCCCTCTACCGACCCCTGCTGGCGAAGGTACTGGCAAAGCCGACGCCGCTGCTGACGGGAGCGGCCGGGCTGCTGGCAGCGAGCGTCGCGCTGCTGCCCTTCGTCGGCAAGACCTTCATGCCGACCATGGACGAGGGGGACCTCATCATCCAGCTGGAGACCATTCCTTCGATCAATCTCAACGCCTCGCTGCACACCACCCGCGTGGTGGAGCAGGCGCTCATGAAGAATGTACCGGAGATCGTGCGGGCCGTGTCGCGCACTGGTTCCGACGAAATCGGTCTCGATCCCATGGGGCTCAACGAAACCGATATCTTTCTGCAATTGAAACCCCGCAGTGACTGGGAGGTGGACAGCAAGCAGGCCCTCGAAGACAAGATGCGCGCGGTGATGCAGGGTTTCCCCGGGATCAACTTCGGCTTCACCCAGCCGATCGACATGCGGGTCTCGGAAATGCTCACTGGCTCGCGTGGTGATGTTGCCATCAAGATCTTCGGTACGGATCTGGACTTGCTCAACCAGTATGCCGAGCAGGTGTCAGCGGCCGTCGATGCCGTGGATGGCAGCGTCGACACCATCGCCACCATCAACGAGGGGGCACAGTATCTGCAGATCTCCATCGATCGTGTCCGCGCTGGCCAGCTCGGCCTCGATGCCGACGCCTTGCAGGACCGTCTGCGCACCGAAATCGAAGGTTTGCGCGCCGGCACGGTGATCGAGGGAACGGCGCGTGTTCCGCTCATGCTGCGTTACCGGTCACTGGAGGGCGACGGCCTCCAGCAAATGCAGAACGATCTGCTCAATCTGCCCGACGGGGGTGTGGTCCCGCTGTCGGAAGTGGCGAGCATCGAGCGCGTCGAGGGGCCGGTCGGCATCAACCGTGAGCGCGGCCAGCGCTTTGCCGTGGTCCGCACCAACGTCGAAAACCGCGACCTGGTCGGCTTCGTCGAAGAAGCGAGAACGGCAGTGGCCAGCAACGTCCGTTTCGAGGACGGCTACACGCTGGAGTGGGGCGGCGAGTTCGAAAACCAGCAGCGTGCCGCAGCGCGCCTGCTGCTGGTGGTGCCGGTAGCCCTGCTGTTGATCGCCTTCCTGCTGTTCCTCACCTTCCGCTCGGTCAAGCAGACGCTCATCATCCTGTCGATGATTCCCTTTGCGCTCACCGGTGGGCTGATCGCGCTGTGGGTCACCGGGGAATTCATCTCGGTGCCGGCTTCCGTCGGTTTCATCGCGCTGCTGGGGATCGCGGTCCTCAACGGCGTCGTGATGCTGTCTTATTTCAACCAGCTGCGCGCCAAGGGCCTGGCATTGCTGACCGTTGTCAC
This sequence comes from Gammaproteobacteria bacterium, assembly GCA_947457195.1. Lineage (GTDB taxonomy): Bacteria > Pseudomonadota > Gammaproteobacteria > Pseudomonadales > Pseudohongiellaceae > CAILUG01. Next base: position 29,743 of record CANGUU010000013.1, on the reverse strand, counting down.
CGAAGGCGCGCTGCGGCGTTTGCGCCCGGTCATGATGACGGCCAGCATCTGTGCCTTCGGCTTGGTGCCCCTGCTCTTGCAGACCGGCCCCGGCTCCGAAATCCAGAAGCCGCTCGCCATCGTGGTCATTGGAGGTTTGATCAGTTCGACCCTGCTTACGCTGTTCTTGCTGCCGGTGATCTATCGCTACTTTCACCGCAACGACGCGGCGGCAGCCTGAGACCCGGCGTTGCTGGTCGGGAACTTTGCCGTGATCGTCGTGTCCGAGGGCTGGAGTTTGCGTGTGGTGCCTGCCGGTTTTCGTGCCGTGGTTCGTGGTGACCGTCAGCCCACATGACCCCTGCCGCCATGGAGTAGTCGATGTCGTTCCGTTGCCGCTTGTGCCAGCAGACCTTCGGGGATTGCTGGCAAGCAAAAGATGCCAAGTCCGGCGAAATGCTGGGCATCGTCCTCTGTGCTGGCTGTGGCCTTGTCCAGCAGCAGAGCATTCCCGAATCGCTGCAACTGGCTGACTACTACTCGCATCATTACCGTCAGGACTATAAGTCCACCTACGCACCGAGGCTCAAGCATGTCTTCCGGGCCGGGGCTGCCGCGCTCACCCGCCTTGCATTCATGGCTCGCGCCGGTATACCGCTGGGCCTGCGCCTGCTCGATGTGGGCGCCGGCGGCGGCGAGTTCTGCTACCTCGCCGGCAGGGCCGGCTACCAGGCGAGCGGGATAGAGCCCAACCTTGGCTATTCGGCCTTTGCCCGCGAGCAGTACGCCGTGGGTATCGTCACGACGGGCGTGGAGTCGCTGGGCAAGGAGCAGGCGGACGTGATTACGCTCTTTCATGTGCTCGAACATCTGCCAGATCCGGGGCAGGCCATCAGCAAGCTGTGGGAGGCGCTGCGCCCCGGCGGTTTTCTGGTGATCGAGGTGCCCAATCTCCACCAGAACGATGCCAGCCCGAGCAATATCTACTTCAAGGCGCATCTGTTCTATTTCACCCGCTACAGCCTGCTTGCGGCCGCCAGTCGCCACTTCGAACTGCTGTGCATGGAAGACGGCGGCAATCTGCAGATAGCGCTGCGGCGTCGCGCCGAGCCGCTGGCAGAACCCTTGCTTCCCACACCTGCCCAGGTGGAGATCACCCGGGCTCGCCTGCGCGAAAAAGGCTGGGTCGAATACCTGTTCGCCGGCCGTGGTCTGGTGAAGCCGCTGCGCCGGCTGGAGCGCTTGTGGGGTGAAGCTCGGCTTGGGCGCAAGGCGCCGCGGCAACTGCTCGACTCACTCTCGCTCGACGACATCCAGCGCCGACCGCATGCGTTGCGCCTTGCCCTCGCCGGTGGCGTCGCCATCGCCCTGGATGCCTGTACCTGAAACCTGCCCATAGGAAAGACGTGGATACCTTGTTGCTGCTCAGCGTTGCCCCGGAACAGGCCGATGACCTGATCGACTACCTGCTGGAACTCGAGGGAATCAACGGCTTCACCAGCTGGCCGGCCTCAGGGCACGGCCACGACGGCATGGCCACACTGGCCGAGCAGGTGAGTGGCCGCCGCAAGCGCGTCCTGTTCCAGATCGCGCTCCCGGCCGTGCAGGTGGAGTCCTTGCTGAAGGGACTGGCGCCGCGCGTGGGCAAGGACATTGCCTGGTGGCAACAGCGCCTCGATGCGCACGGCTATCTCGCCTGAGTCGCTGCCGCAGACCGCTTGGCAAAACAAGGGTGTGGCGCGTAGCGCTCACTCGCGGGCGCGAAAGGCGGTAAATCCCTGCATCGCGCCGAGAATGGCGCCGCGCTGCTCCGACAGCAGGCGGGCCGCCGTATCCTCGTCGAGCGCCGTGTCGTCGGCTGCCGTCGGCTGCCAGCGCTCCGCGGTGGTGGCCAAATAGGAAATGCGGTATTTCAGCGCCGGTGTCAGCACGGCGAGACTGTGCCAGTCACTCAGGACGACGGGGCCGCTGCCGCCCTCCTCCAACAGATTGCGGCCCTGCGAGACCTCGGCTAGCGCTGACTGCAGTCCCAGCGTTTGCAGCAGCAGCGAGGCGATGTCGAGATGGGAGCTGAGCTCTTCGCGGCGTGCGGCGGGCCTGCCAGGGTAGTGCACCACGAGGGGCACGTGGGTCTGCTCTTCCACGAAGGTAGAGTTGTGGCCCCAGCGGCCCGTCTCCATGAATTCTTCGCCATGGTCCCCGGTAACGATCACAAGGGTCGACTCGAGCAAGCCCTGCTCGGCCAAGGCCTGGTACAGACGCCCCAGTTGTGCGTCGATCCAGTGTCCGGCGTTGCGGTAGCGTGCCAGCAAGGGGCCGGCATCTGTCCGCGTATCGAGCTTGTGCAGTTGCGTGAAGTCGACATTGCGGCTGTAGTCCGGCAGCAGCGCCTGCCCCTCGGGAAAGGAGTAGCTCGCATGGGTCGACTCGAGAAAGAAAAAGCTGAAGAACGGCTGGGTGCGATTGCGCTTCTGCAGGAAGTCCAGCAGGGCATTCATGTTGGCCTGGTCTCGCTGCCAGGCTGGTAGCTCGTCGCCCTCCTCATGCAGCGACTGCGGCGGCACCTTGCTGAACACCGTCTTGTCGAACTCCGGGTAGGTGAACGCGGCGCTGGTGCGCAGATCCAACTGGTAACCGAGTTCCTGCAGACGGTCCAGCACCAGGGGTGACTGCCGCGCGTGCAGGAAGGCCTCCCAGTACGAGCCGTACAGGCCATAGAACAGGCCGAACAGCGCCTCGCGCGTGCCGTTGCCGCTGGAGTAATGCCGGGTGAAGTGCAGATTCTGCGCGGCAAACTGCCAGGTGTTTGGCATGGTCTCCGGCGTCAACTGGTCCCAGCGCAGCGACTCTGCCACCAGCAGCACTATGTTGAGCGGCGGCGACGGTGGGGCAAAGCGCGGTGCTGCCAAGGGATAGCGCAGTGCTGCCCGCGACTGCTGCAGCGAGTTGCTCGTGGCTGGCGCCGTGTTGACGCCGAGCCGCCCGGCGAGCGAGCGGATTCTCACGCGTTGGAACAGCGGGTAGGCCTTGGAATTATCGAGTACATCGCCTCGGTGCTGCAGGTCGCTGATGCCGTACACAATGCCCTGCGTGAGGAAAAGCACGCTGCCGAGGGTCAGCGCCCAGCGCCAGGTGCGCACGTACTGCAGGCAAAACAGCAGCCCGCGTCGACTTGCCAGCAGGTTCAGTACCTGCACTGTCAGCGTGGTAGAAATCAGAACGGCCACCGAGCGGTAGGTACTGGCCGAACTGCCCAGCGACTCGAGACCACCGGGCGTGGTGAGCACGTTCCAGACGAAGCCGTTGAGGTGAAACTCGTAGAGCTGGTAGAGCAGCAAATCCGCCTGCAGCGCGATGAGGATGGCGGCACTGGTCGCCAGCACCAGCAGGGGTGGCAGCGCGGAGCCGGCCGGCAGCAGCCGCTCGGCTGCCCGGCCGAGCAGGGGCACGGGCGTCATATAGAGCAGTCCGTAGCAAAGCCAGGCTGTGACATGGAACAGGGTGCTGAAATCCACAGCAGCGGTCGGTAGCGCCAGCGCCAGAAAGCCGCGTGTGAGCCAGAGGCAGTGCAGCACCGACAGGCTGTAGAAGTTGAACTGCCAGTTGGGACAGAGCGCTGCCTGCCTTGGAAAATCGCGCTGCATGGTCAGGCTGGATCAGGGTGAATGATGGGCGTCGCGCAGCCAGTCCCGAGCCGCGTCATACTCGGGGGTCTGCACTTCCATCAGGCCCAGGAGGGTATGGAAGACGTCATCGTGACTGGTGCGACCCCGCGTGTTGTCGACAACGCGTTGCCGATCGATCCGGTAGCCCTCGCCGAACCACAGCAGCCCGGCCACATGCTTCTGCGCCTCTGGCGCCAGCGGGTATGGAAGACCATGCAGGTACAGTCCACTTTCACCCAAAGACTCTCCATGGTCACTCACGTAGAGCAGCGCGGTCTCGAAGTGGTCATCATGACTCTTGAGGAAGCGGATGGTCTCGGCAAGGAAGAAATCGGTGTAGAGCAGCGCGTTGTCGTAACTGTTGATGATCTCCTGCCGAGAACAACTGGCGAGTTCAGTGCTGCGGCACTCGGGCTGGAAGCGGGCGAACTCTGCGGGGTAGCGCTTGAAGTAGGCAGGCCCGTGGTTACCCATCTGGTGCAGCACGATGGTCAGGTCTCCCTCCGGATGCCCGGCGATCCAGCTGTCGAGACCAGCGAGCATGCCCACGTCACGGCATTCGACGTCGCAGGTCGGATTGCGCTCCGGGCTGCGAAAATCCTCGAACGGGACCCGCGTCGCCACGCCCTTGGAGTCGGAGTTGTTGTCTCGCCATAGCACGCTGATACCGGCATGCTGGAGGACATCCAGCACGTTTTCCGTGCCGAGCGCGTCCTCCGGCTCGAAGTGGTCATGCCCGAGATTGGAAAACAGGCAGGGCACCGACCAGGCCGTGGCGGTCCCACAGGACCAGAAGTCTGGCAGCGTGATGACGGCCTCCGCCGCGAGGCGCGGTGTCGTCTCCCGTCCATAGCCGTTCAGCGACAAGTGATCGGCTCGCAAAGTCTCCCCTACCACGACGATAATCAATTCGCGATCGACGTCTTCGGCGGGGATATGGGCGCCGGTGCCCAGCGCCTGTGGTTTGGCGTAGGCGGCCGGGGCGAGGAAATCCTGCAGCGACGCAACCAGCGCATAGACCACGTTGGCCGGGTTGGCGTAGTAACGCAGCAGCTTGTGCTCTCGGAAAAACCCGGCGTACTGCGCAGAGAATGGGGCGATGGCGCCGGCCGCCAGCAGCAGCGCGAAAGCGACGAGTCCCAGCCGGTTGCGCACTTCGCGGGCAAAGGTGGTACAGGTCACGCGCGTACGCCATAGCAGCCAGGCTGGCAGCAGGCCAAAGATGCAGAAGCGCAGTAACAGCTCCACTGACAACAGGTCGGCGATTTCCCGGGAATCGGTTTCCAGCACGTTGGTGACCATGGTCGGGTCGATGACGATGTTGTACTGCCTCATGTAGTGTGAGGCGGCTGCCGCCAGCAGCGTCACCAGGATCAGTACCGGCTTGGTCAGAAAGCGGATGCACAGCAGCGAGAGCACGAGCAGCGTGGTGGCGAACAGCAGAACGCCGAGTGACAGCAGGAAGGGCCAGTCCTTGGTGCTGGCCCCGTAGACTTGCCAGGCATTGCTGAAGAAAGCCTGGTTGTAAAGCAGGGTAAAGTTGAGCGCAGTGAACGCAATCAACCAGGATATGCCGACACCGGACGGGGCACGGGGCAGAACAGGAATGCGCATGGGCAGGCCGCCTTGGGAAACATGCCCGGCACCCTAATCCTGAATTCTTAAGGGCAGCTTAAGCTTTTACCGCTACGCTGGCCGATACTTTTACCGACGGAAAGTTGCATGTTGCGTAGCCATCTCCTGCTTCCTGCGCTGCTCCTGCTGCCGTGCGCACTGTGGCTGGAACTGGCGCAGGTCGACCTGTGGTGGGCGGACCGCCTCTACGCCTGGTCCGGCGGGCAGTGGTCGTGGCGGGATGCATGGCTCACCGCGACGCTGGTGCACGAGGGAGGACGTCAGCTGGTGGCCAGCCTGGCGCTGTGCCTGTTGCTGCTGGCGCTGGTCAGCGCGTGGGTCACGGCCCTCAGACCCTGGCGCGCCGCATTGCTCTCTGTGCTCGGCACGGCCGTGGTCGGCGCGCTCCTGGTCAATATCGCCAAACGGCTGACCCACGTCGACTGTCCCTGGGACCTGCTGCGCTATGGAGGTGAACTGCCGTATGTAGAGGTCTTCGAGCCGCATCCGCGCACCTTTGCCTACGGGCAATGCTTTCCAGCAGGGCATGCCAGCGCGGGGTATGCGTGGTTCGGCCTTTATTTCCTGGTGCGCGCCTATCGCCCGCGCTGGCGCTGGCTGGCCCTCGGTGCCGTGCTCGCCGTCGGCGGCGTGTTCGGACTGGCACAGCAGGTGCGTGGCGCCCACTTCCTTTCGCACGATGTGTGGTCCTTGCTGATCTGCTGGACCACGGCCACGCTCGTCTACCGGTGGATGCCTTACGGGCCGCCGGCGGCAGCGGCGACACTCATTGGAAAGGATGATTGAGCAGGATGGTTTCTTCGCGGTCCGGACCGGTCGAGATGATGTCGACCGGTGCCTCGATCAGCTGTTCCAGCCGCCTGATGTAGGCGACGGCGTTGGCGGGCAGGTCGTCCAGCGCACGGGCACCGAAGGTGCTTTGCTGCCAACCGGGCAGGGTCTCGTAGACCGGTTCCAGCGAGTTGTAACTGTCGACGCTGGTGAGGCACGACATCGATGTCGTGTCGTTGCCCTTGTAGCCCACGCAGACCTTCACTGATTCCAGTCCGTCGAGCACATCCAGTTTGGTGAGGCAGATGCCGCTGACGCTGTTGATGCGGATCGCCAACTTGACGGCCGCCGCATCGAACCACCCGCAGCGGCGACGGCGGCCGGTGGAGGCGCCGATTTCCTGGCCTCGGCGAAACAGCTGTTCCCCGACTTCGTCGAACAGTTCGGTGGGGAAGGGCCCGCTGCCCACACGCGTGGTGTAGGCCTTGGTGATACCAAGTACGTAATCGAGGTACAGCGGCCCGAAGCCACTGCCGGTGGCGCTGCCGCCGGCGGTGGTGTTGGAGGAGGTCACGAACGGATAGGTGCCATGGTCGACGTCCAGCAGTGAACCCTGCGCCCCTTCGAACAGGATGTTCGTGCCTTGCTTGCGCGCGTTGTGCAGCAGGTCGATGGTGTCACAGACCCACGGACGAATGCGTTCGGCCATCTGCAGGCTGCTTTCCAGCGTGTGGTTGAAGTCGATGGGCTTGGCGCCGAAGTACTGCGTGAGCACGAAGTTGTGGAATTCCATGACTTCGGCGAGTCGCCCGGCAAAGTGTTTGGCGTGCAGCATTTCTCCCAGGCGGATACCGCGCCGGGCCACCTTGTCTTCGTAGGCTGGGCCAATGCCGCGGCCGGTGGTACCGATCTTGTTGGCGCCCTTTTTCAGTTCGCGCGCCTGATCGAGCGCGATGTGGTAGGGCAGAATCAGTGGGCAGGCGCTGCTGATGCGGAGCTTGTCCTGCACGTCGATGCCCTGCCCGGCGACTTCGTCGATTTCCTTGAGCAAGGCCTCCGGCGAGAGCACCACACCATTGCCGATCACGCACATCACGCCATCACGCAGGATGCCGGAGGGCAGCAGGTGCAGTACCGTTTTGCGACCACCGATCACCAGCGTATGGCCGGCATTGTGCCCCCCCTGGAAACGCACCACGTGGGAGGCACGCTCCGTGAGCAAGTCGACGATCTTGCCCTTGCCTTCATCACCCCACTGCGTGCCGAGCACGACGACGCTTTTGCCTTGACTGGATGGAATCTTGCTCATGGATCTGCCTTGGATTTTTGGGGCTGTGTTTATCGTGGCGGGAGGCTGGCTACAGCGGGTACAGGGACGACCTGCCACATGCCGTCTACGCGGCTGAGTTGCTCGCTGCACTCGAACTCTGCTGCGCTGTCGTGGGGGTCACCGAAGCCCTGCATCACGCGCCGGCCTTCATTGCGCAGGCGGCGGACACAGTCCTGCAACAAGGGATCGTCGGATGCCGGCGCATAGATGCACGGCTCCGGTGCCGCCGGCCGCCGACTGAAGCGCAGCAAGGTGAGCAGGTCGGCATCGAAACCCGTTGCCGGTCGTGCACGACCGAAGGCCCCGCCAATCCCGTCGTAGCGACCCCCGTTGGCGATGGCCCCGCCATGCCCCTCCACGTAGGCCGAAAAAATGACCCCCGTGTGGTAGTCGTAGCCCCGCAGTTCGCAGAGGTCGAGGTGGATGCGCTGTTGGGGAAAACGTTGTTGCAGGGCGCTCGCCAGCGTTTCCAGTTCGCGCAGGGCTTCCAGGACGGGTGGTGCGGCGGCTGCCAGCACACGGTGTGCATCGACGAGCACGGCCGCTGTGCCATGCAGGCCAGGCAGCAGGCGCAGGGCTTCGTGCAGGGCAGGTTCCAATGCCGTCTCGTCGAGCAGACGCTCGACATCGGCAGTCGCCTTGTTCTGCAGTGCGGCAAACAATGCGCTTTCCTCGGCAGGAGCCAGGCGTGCCGCCTGCAGCAGGCCACGGCAGATGTTGCTGTGGCCGATGGCGAGCAACGGGCGCTCTATATCGGCGATTTCCAGCGTGTGCAGCAGCAGGCTGATCACTTCGAGATCGCTCTCTACGCCCGAGTGCCCATACAGCTCTGCCCCGACTAGGTGCGGGCAGCGGGACCCCAGCTGCCCCTGCGGGCGCGTGCGCAGCACCGTGTCGGCATAGCAGACACGGGTGGGTACATCACGCTGCAGCACGTGGGCATCGATGCGGGCTGCCTGCGAGGTGATGTCGGCTCGCACACCCATGGCACGACCGCTCAGCTGATCGACCAGTGTAAAGGTGCTGAGCACCAGCTCCTGACTCGGCACGATGTGCAGGGAGTCGAGGAATTCGATGAGTGGTGTCTTGATGAGGTCGTAGCCCCAGCGCCGGCACAGATCCAGCACGTCACGGCGCAACAGCTCCAGTTGCTGCGCACGCGGCGGCAGTACCTGATCGACACCGTCCGGCAGCTGCCAGCGGTTGGCCTTGGTGCTGGTCGACTGCTTCAAGGGGACTTGCCGTCCTTCAGGTACTTGAAGAATTCACTGTCGGGTCCGAGCAGCAACAGATCGCCGCTGCTGGAGAAGGTCTCGCGGTAGGCGTTGAGGCTGCGGGTGAATTCGTAGAACTCCGGGTCCTTGCTGAAGGCGGCGGCATAGATCGCGGCGGCTTCGGCATCGCCCTCACCGCGGATGAGTTCGGCATCGCGATAGGCCTCCGCCTCGATCACGATGCGCTGGCGATCGGCATCGGCCCGCGTGCCCTCGGCCACTTCGCGACCCGTCGAGCGCAGCTCCTGGGCTTCTTCCTGCCGTTCGGAGGCCATGCGCGTATAGACGTTCTCGCTGACCTGATCCGGCAGGTCGATCTTCTTGACCCGCACGTCCACGACCTGGATGCCGAGCTGCTGCTGCGTGATGGCATTCAGCGAGGCGGTCAGCTCCTGCATCAGCTGGTCGCGCTGTCCCGACACCACTTCGTGCTTGGTGCGTTCGCCGAACTGGTTGCGCAGGCCGGTGTTGATGCGCTGAGCCAGCAGGTTGTTGGCGACGGCTTCGTCGCCACCGGTGGCGGTGTAGAACAGCGCCGTGTTGGAAATGCGCCACTTGGCGAAGGAATCGACCTCGAGATAGTTCTTTTCGGAGGTGAGGTAGCTTTCCGTGTCGGCGTCGAGGGTCTGGATGCGGCCGTCGAACACGCGCACCGTATGCACACCCGGCATCTTGAAGTGCAGCCCCGGCGCCACATCGCTGTTGGTGACCTCACCGAAGGTGAGCAGCACGGCGCGATCGATCTCGCGCACGACGTAGAGGCAGTTGGATGCAAGCAGCGCAAGCACGGCCAACAGCAGCAGTGGAGAAAAACTCGCGGTTTTCATCAGCGGTTCACCTCGCGGGCAGGGGTACGCAGTTGCGGTGTCACGGTAAAGGAGGGGGTCTCCTGCGGAGCCACGGCGCCCTGGGCCGAACCCTCCGGGCGACGTGCGCGCTGCAGCAGCTGGTCGAGTGGCAGGTACATCACGTTGTTGCCACCCTCCACGTCGATCATGACCTTGGAGCTGTTGCTCATCACATCCTGCATGGCATCGAGGTAAAGCCGCTGGCGGGTGACTTCCGGGGCTTTCTTGTACTCCACCAGCAGGCGCTCGAAGCGCTCGGCCTCACCCTGGGCCCGGGCAATCACCTGCTCCCTGTAGGCGTTGGCCTCTTCCATCTGCCGCCTGGCTCCACCACGGGCCTCCGGCACCACCTGACTGGCATACCGGCGGGCTTCGTTCTGGGTGCTCTGGTTGTCCTCGCTGGCCTTGATCACGTCGTCGAACGCTGCGCGCACCTGCTGCGGTGGCTGCGACTGGGCGATGTTGAGCTGGTTGACGGTGATGCCGGTTCCGTAAGCGTCGAGGTAGCTTTGCAGGCGGTCACGAGTCTCCACCGCCAATACTTCGCGCCCGGTGTTGATCACGTCGTCCATCTTGGAGCCGCCCACCACGTGGCGCAGCGCCGACTCGGCCGCCTGCTGCAAACTGATTTCCGGGTCTTCGACTTCCAGGAAGTATTTGTGGGCGTCGGTGATCACGTACTGCACCGTCATGGAAATATCGACGATGTTGTCGTCTTCGGTGAGCATGGTGTTGTTGAAGCGTTGGTCGTAGACCCGCGTGACGTTAATGATGTTCACCGAGTCGATGAGCGGCGGGTTCCAGTGCAGACCCGGCAGGACCACGTTGTCGAGGGCTCTGCCGAGGCGCAGTACCACACCGCGTTCCTGCTCGTTGACGGTATAGACACCGGACAGGGCATAGAGGCCGAGCGCGATGGCCAGCACGATGGCAACGAGGCCTCCGGGCACGAGGTCTGCGCCACCGCTGCTGCCGCCACGCTTGCCGCCGCCAAACAGACCCCCGAGTTTCTTGAGCATGTCGTCAGCCATCTTGTCGAGATCCGGGGGGCCCTGGTCTTTCTTGCCAGGACGCGTACCCCAAGGATCGTTCTTGCGGTCGTTGTTGTCTGGTTCATTCCAAGCCATGCGAACTCCGGAAAACGTTGAGGGGCTGAGGGGCATTCAAGGGTGGATTCTTGCGGAGGAACCGGCGCCAGATTCTAACGGAATCGCCCTGCATTTACACGGTCGGATTGGGCTCGGCGGCGCTTGATTCCGCAGCATTTTCAGTGTTTTGCGGCAGCCATGGCCGCGGATCGACCCCCGCTTCCGCCATCAGTCGCATGAAGTCGGCGCGGGGCAGTCGCAGTCGCAGCACGCTATTGCCCTGCTCGTCGTTGGTTTCTTCCATCACGCTGTCGAGTTCGTAGAGGCGTGCGCGCAGGCGTCCCTGGGCAGGACCCAGGGTGAGCGTCGGCGCGAGCGTGTCGGACCCCAGCAATTCTGCGATGACGGACAGCAGTTCCGGCAGGCCAGCGCCCGTATGGGCAGATACCCACACGCGCCAGGGCTTGCCGGCTGCATCGCGCTCGACCACGGTACCGGGCTCAGCGAGCAGATCGGCTTTGTTGAATACCAGCAGGGTCGGATGTTTGTCGGCTCCGATCTCGGCGAGCACCTTGACCACCTCTTCGATCAGCAGTTGGCGCTCGTCGTTGTTGCAGTCCACGACGTGCAGCAGCAGCCGGGCCTCGACGGTTTCCTCCAGCGTGGCCCGGAAGGCGTCCACCAGTTGATGCGGCAGATTACGGATGAAGCCGACCGTGTCCGCCAGGATGATGGGTCCGAAGCCCGGCACGGTCAGTTTGCGCAGCGTAGAGTCGAGGGTGGCGAACAGCTGATTGGCCACGTAGGTCTGCTCACCGCACAGGCGATTGAACAGCGATGACTTGCCGGCGTTCGTGTAGCCCACCAGCGAGACGGTGGGTATCTCAGCACGCTGGCGGGCCCGTCGCCCCTGCCCGCGCTGGCTGCGGACTTTTTCGAGGCTCTTGCGAACCTGGCCCATGCGCACACTGATCAGACGTTGGTCGATTTCGAGCTGGGTTTCGCCGGCACCACGCAGACCGATACCTCCCTTCTGGCGGTCGAGGTGAGTCCAGCCGCGCACCAGCCGCGTCGAGGCATGCTTGAGCTGGGCGAGTTCTACCTGCAGTTTGCCCTCATGGCTGCGTGCGCGCTGGGCAAAAATGTCGAGGATCAGGCCGGTACGATCCAGCACGCGGCACTTGAGTTCTTTTTCGAGGTTGCGTTCCTGGCTCGGGCTCAGCGTGTTGTTGAACAGCACCAGCGCGGCACCGTGCAGGGCGATGGCGGCGGCTATTTCCTCGACCTTGCCGGAACCAACCAGAAAGCGCGGCGTGGCCTGCCGCGAGGAGGCGGTAATGAGCGCTGCCGGACTGGCACCTGCCGACAGCGCAAGTTCCTCGAACTCGCGCAGTTCAGCTTCTTCGTGCGCCGGATCGGCACCGACATGCACCAGAATTGCTACTTCACCCGTTTCCGGACGTTCGAAAAACACCGTGGTTGCGTCAGGCGCCTCTGGGCTGCATCAGAACGTGTTGCCGGTGCCGTCTTCCTCGGCGACACCGACGCCGCCCTCACCGGGTCCCATCATGGGTACGCGCACCTGGCGTGAAGGCACCACCGTGGAGATCGCGTGCTTGTAGACCATCTGATTGACGGTGTTCTTGAGGACGATGACGAACTGGTCGAAGGATTCGATCTGGCCCTGCAGCTTGATGCCACTGACCAGATAGATGGCTACTGGCACTTTTTCCTTGCGCAGCACGTTGAGAAAAGGGTCTTGCAGCGAGTGTCCCTTTGACATCTTGATCTCCTGCTTGAAGTTGAAAATGAAACGGATGCTTTAACGATGAATCTTGTACGTCGGCGACGTCGATGACCGATCAAACAGCCTGCACCGTGCGATTGACGGACGCTTTGCTGCTGCCTTTACCGCTCCCTGACAGCTTGGACCGTATGGCGGTCATCTTGTTGCACAGAGTTCGAAAAAATAGTGTAGTCGAGTATACGGACAAGCCTATTTCGGCTGCCATTACATGGAGATGCCGAGCTTTGATTTCAAGCAACTCTTCACATTAATTACATCTTCAGCCGTGAGTGTTGCCGGCACTTCCTGCAGATCCTTCCAGCCACGCAGCCAGGTCAGCTGGCGCTTTGCCAATTGCCGCGTAGCCGCTACGGCTTTTGCCACCATCATGTCGTGATCGCTGTGTCCGGCGAGAAAATCCCACACTTGGCGGTAGCCTACGCTGCGCAGCGACGGCAGATCACAGGAGAGGTCACCCCGCGCTTGCAGGGCTCTCACTTCGTCGAGCAGGCCGGCGTCCAGCATGTGCTGGAAGCGCTGGGCGATCACCTGATGCAGCGCCGCGCGATCCGCCGGCATCAGTCCGACGAAGTGCAGCGTGCAGGGCAGATCGGTTGCCACCTCGTCCCGGTGACGGCGGTGGAATTCGCTGAGCGGTCGCCCGGTCGACTCGTACACTTCCAGCGCCCTTTGCAGCCGCTGAGGGTCGTTGGGGTTGAGTCTGGCGGCGGTTAACGGGTCGACCAAGGCAAGCCGTGCGTGGATGGCGGGCCAGCCCAGCCGGTCGGCCATGTCGGCGATGCGCTCCCGTAGCGCCGGATCCGCCGGCGGCAGGTCGGCGAGGCCGTCGCGCAGGGCCTTGAAGTACAGCATGGTGCCGCCGACCAGCAGCGGAATCTTGCCAGCCTGCAGCACCTGTCGCAGTTCCCGGAGGGCATCGCTGCGGAACTCGGCAGCGGAGTAGGGGGCTGCCGGATCGCGGATATCGATCAGCCGATGCGGTGCCAGCGCCAGCGTGGCCGCGTCCGGCTTGCCGGCACCGATGTCCAGTCCGCGATAGACCAGCGCGGAGTCGACGCTGATGATTTCGAAGCGACCACTCTGCACCAGTTCGACGGCGATGCGGGTTTTGCCGCTGGCGGTGGGGCCGGCAAGGCAAATGGCGGGCGGCAAGCGGTCGGAGGGAAGCGGTTTCATGGAGGGATCTGTCGGGACTGTCGCCACGGGCGGCGCGCGCTGCCGGCATTCTAGTGCCGCCTCCGCTGATTCTCACGACCGTCCTTTCGCCGGCGAACCGGAGCTTCGCTCGGCGCCGGCTCGCTGTCGGCGGCAGCCGCGCTGGTAGAATGCCGCGGTTTGCAGAGATCAGGGCCTCATCCGCTATGTCGTCAGCCCCCATCGGCGTGTTCGATTCAGGCATCGGAGGTCTGTCGATCCTGCGCGGTATCCAGCAAGTCCTGCCACAGGAGAATCTGCTCTACCTGGCAGATTCCGCCCACGCCCCTTACGGTCCCAAGGGCGAAGCCTTCATTCGGGCCCGCAGCCAGCGGCTTACCGAATTCCTGCTGTCCGAGGGTGTCAAGGCGCTGGTCGTCGCCTGCAACACCGCCACCGCCGCCGCCATCGCCGATCTGCGTGCTCGCTACCGACTGCCGATCATCGGCGTGGAACCGGCCATCAAACCGGCTGCCGAGCAGAGTCTTTCCCGAGTCGTTGGGGTGCTTGCCACGAGTGGCACCATCGTCTCCGACAAGTTCATCCACCTGCACGACCGCTTCAGCGACCGGGTGCAGATACTCACGCGAGCCGGCACCGGCCTCGTCGAACTCATCGAGCAACCCGAGGAAGACCCTGCCGCCTTGCAGGCCCTGCTGCAGCAGTACATCGCCCCGATGCGTGAGCAGGGCATGGACACGCTGGTGCTCGGGTGCACGCACTACTCGCTGATCCGGGCGCAGATCGAACAAGTGGCCGGCACTGTCGGCATCGTCGATGCCGGTACGGCGGTGGCACGCGAGCTGGCGCGCCGGCTTGCAGACCAAGGCCTGCTCTCGCGTCTGCCCGCGCCGGGACAGCTGCGCTTCGTGACCAGTGGTGCTGCGGCGGTGCAGCGCGCTTTGCTGCAGCGCTACTGGCATCAGGAATTGGTGGTAGAAGCGCCTACTGGCCTCGCATGAACAGCCGGTCGAGCTCCTGCAGCGTCACCAGCCGCCAGGTGGGGCGGCCGTGGTTGCACTGGCCACTGCGCTCGGTCCGCTCCATGTCGCGGAGCAGCGCATTCATCTCCGGCAGGCTGAGCTGACGGTTGGCGCGTACGGCGCCGTGACAGGCCATGGTGGCGAGGATTTCATCGCGTGCGGCCAGCAGTCGATCACTGCTGCCATGCTCGCGCAGATCCGACAGGACGTCGCGCAGCAACTGCTCGACGTTGGAGCGCTGCAGGATGGCGGGAATCTGTCGCACGCCCAGCGATTCCGGACCCAGGCGCTCTACCACCAGACCCAGCGAGGCCAGCTGCTCCTGTAGCTGCTCCGCAAGATCAGCTTCTGCCTCGCTCACCGCGATCGAATGAGGCACGAGCAAGGGTTGCATGCGGATACCTTCGTTGTCGGCGGCTGCCTTCATGTGCTCGTAGGTGAGGCGCTCATGCGCCGCGTGCATGTCGACCACGATGAGTCCCAGCGCGTTCTGCGCCAGGATGTAGATGCCGTGCAGCTGGGCGATGGCGTAGCCGAGCGGGGGGCCGTTGGCGTCGTCGGTCGCCGGCGCTGCGCCGGGCTCGTTGACGCCGCTGGCTGAGTTTGCGGGCGACTGTCGGAAGTCGGCATACGCTGCCAATTGGGCTCCGATCTGCGTGGCGGAAATGGCAGCATCGCTGCTCTGGCCGACCGTTCGCCCGGCAAACAGCGCCAGACGTGCCTGCGACCCCGCGTCTGCCAGCGGTCGCGCGCCAGGCTCGGCCGGGGTACTGCTGTCTGCAGCCAGTTCATGGGGGAGAGCAGCGGCCGCCGGCCGCACCGCAGCCAGCGCGCGGTGGAGCGTGCCGAACAGGAAATCGTGCACCAGCCTGCCGTCGCGGAAGCGCACTTCGTGCTTGGTCGGATGGACGTTCACATCCACCAGCGCCGGGTCGAGTTCCAGATACAGGACGAAGGCCGGATGACGACCCTCGAAGAGCACATCACGGTAGGCCTGCTTGATGGCATGTGCGACCAGCTTGTCGCGGATCACGCGACCATTCACGAAGAAATACTGCTGGTCCTGCTGGCTGCGCGAGAAGGTCGGCAGCGAAACCCAACCCCCCAGGCGCAGACCGCCGGCCTCGAAATCGACATGCAGGGCACCGTCGATGAAGGCGCTACCGAGGACCTGCGCGACGCGGCGCTGGCGTTCGGCAGCGGTGGAGGCTTTTTCGAAGCGCTGCACCACGCGTTGGTTGTGCGACAGCCGGAATCCGACGTTGAAGCGGCTGAGCGCCAGTCGCTTCACCATGTCCTCGATACGCTGGAATTCGGTTTGCTCGCTGCGCAGGAATTTACGCCGTGCCGGCGTGTTGAAGAACAGGTCACGGACCTCCACGCAGGTTCCCGGCGGATGGGCGGCAGGCGTCAGCTGTGCCGCCATATCATGACCTTCGGCTTCCACCTGCCACGCAGCGTCTGCCGCCGCCGTGCGGGAGATCAGCGTAAGCCGTGAAACCGAGCTGATGCTGGCCAGCGCCTCACCACGGAAGCCGAGACTGGCAATGGACTCGAGATCCTGCAGAGAACGTATCTTGCTGGTGGCGTGCCGGCTGAGTGCCAGCGGCAGGTCGTCTTTTTCGATGCCGCCGCCGTTGTCGCGGATGCGCATCAGTTTGACGCCGCCTTGTTCGAGGTCGATCTCGATGCGATCGGCACCCGCATCCAGACTATTTTCCAGCAACTCCTTCACCACGGAGGCGGGTCTTTCCACCACTTCACCGGCGGCGATCTGGTTGCAGAGGCGCTGGCTGAGCAGATGGATTCGGGCAGCAGCGGTGGCAGGTGAAGCGGACACTTATGAGGTGGGAATCTTGAGTATCTGGCCTGGCCGAATGGTATCACTCTTCAATTGATTGACGGCGCGTATCGCGTCCAGTGTGACTTCGTACTCGAAGGCAATCTGCGAAAGCGTTTCACCGCGTTCGATCTTGTGCTCCCGCAAGATCAGTGAGGCAGGAATCTTCAACGTCTGCCCGACCTGGATGGCGTCGCGCTTCAACCCGTTGGCCCTGCGAATCTCGTCCATGCTGACATCGAAGCGCTGCGCGAGCACCGACAGGGCGTCCCCACGCTGTACCACGTAGGACGTCACGCTCGTACGGCCCTCCGTAGTGTGCTTCTGCTGCCAGGCAATCAGGGTTCCGCGCGGCGGTCGCTTGCCGAACCAGGTGGCCACCCCGTCGGCCAAGGACTCGGCGAAGCGGCGGCGCCATTGGGGCGAATCAAGGTTTTCTGCATCGGCCGCGTTGGTGATGTAGCCGGCCTCGATCAGCAACGACGGGATGTCGGCTGACTTCAGTTCCACGAAGGCGGCCTGCTCGACGTTGCGCCGCCGCAGTCGGGTAACCTTGTCGAGCGACTGGACGAGCGCACTGCCGATCTCAAGGCTGGTTGCCACGCTGGCTGTCATGCTGAGGTCGAGCAGCACGCTGCGCAGCACGGCATCTTTGTCCCCAAGGCTCACGGTACCGATGCCGCCGATCAGGTCGGCATTGTTTTCCTTGTCTGCCAGCATGCGGGCCTGTTCGCTGGTCGCTCCGCGCTCCGACAGCGCGTAGACCGTGGCCCCGCGTGCCTCATGGTTGTCGGCTGCATCGGCATGGATGGCGAGGTAGAGATCGGCGTTCGCCTTATGGCCGAGTTCTGTCCGCTGCCGCAGACCCACATAGTAGTCGCCATCACGGATCAGTACGGCCTGGTAACCGGGCATGGCCTCGATCAGCCGGGCCAATTCCCGCGAAAGAGCGAGCGTGACGTTTTTTTCCTGCAGCTTGCCTTGACCGATGGCGCCGGGATCGTCACCCCCGTGACCTGCAGAGATGGCGACCACGATGTCGCGACGACCGGCATCGTCGAGACTGCTGGTGATTGCACTGACAGGGTCCGCGGTCTCGGGGGCCTTGGTCATGCCGGCCAGGTCGTAGAGGTCGAGGACGAAGCGATCGCCGTACTGCTCGTTCTTGCCCAGCGTGAAGCCGCGGGGCTCGACCTGTGCTCGCAACGTGAGGGTGACATGCAGATCACCGCCGGGCTCGCGGCTGCTGCTGATGCTGCTGATCGGCGTTTCCGCCAGGCTGAGGTTGTCGAAGCTGCCACCGAAGCTCGACCCTTCGAGAGTGATGACGAGGGTGGCAGGGTCGAGCTGCTGGGACAATTCGTAGGTGAGCGGACCGTCGAGATCAAAGACGAGACGCGTGTACTCCGGAGCCCGGTAGCTGCGTACGCCCTGCACTACAGCGCCCTGTAGGGGCGCCACGAGGCTGAGGCAGGCGACTGCCAATACCAGACGGCTGAGGAGGAGGGTCAAGATGCGCATCGTTGCAGGGTGGAATCGTCCAGAGAAGCTCAGACAATAATTTCATAATTTACAATTGCTTGAGAATTAAAGCTAGAAAATCTTCGAGCATTGTGCGCGTGGGCTAGCCGGTCAGTTGGCCGTGGTAGCGCTGCTGCAAGTGCAGGTCCAGTTGCCGCCCCCGAGGAGTCAGGCCCTGCCAGGTCAGCCGCCGGCCTTGGCTGCTCTGCTCCAAGGTCAGCGCAAGATCGGGCGTCGGCAGCCAGCGACCTGCCTGCTCCGGCCACTCGACCAGCAGCAGTGAATCTCCGCCCAGCTGCTCTTCGAAGCCCAGCTCACAGAACTCCAGCGGGTCGCCGAGCCGATAGAGGTCGTAGTGCAGCACCAGCCCGCCGGTCAGCTCGTAGGGTTCAACCAACGTGTAGGTGGGACTTTTCACTGCAGCGCCGTGCCCGAGGGCCTGGATGAGGCCGCGGCAAAGCGTGGTCTTGCCCGCGCCCAACTGCCCGGAAAGCGTGAAAAAGCCCCGGCCGCCCGACACGCTGGCCAGCGTCTGCCCGAAGGCTAGGGTTGCCGCTTCATCGGCCAGCAACAGAGAGGCGACCATGTCAGTCCGCCAGACGGTTGAGCAGCTGGCGCAGCGGGGTAAACAGATCCGAAGCCAGCAGCCCGCGCTCACCGTCGCTCGCGACCGCCAGATCCGCCGCCCGGCTGTGCAGACAGGTCCCCAGCCTCGCACCGGTCGGGACGTCGAAACCCTGTGCCAACAGGGCGCCCAGCACACCGCTCAGCACGTCCCCCATGCCGCCACTGGCCATGCCGGCGTTGCCATGCTGGCAGCGCTCCACGCGCTGCCGACCCCCGGCGCTGGTACAGACCAGACTGCCGGCCCCCTTCAGCACCACCGAGCCACCGAAGCGCTGCTGCACTTGCCGCACCGCCGTCTCCCGGTCCGCTTGAACCGACGCCGTGTCGGTCCCCAGCAGCCTGGCCGCCTCGCCCGGATGGGGAGTGAGTAACCACTTTTCGTACGGCGCCTGAATTTGTTCTTCTGCGCTTGGCAGTAGATTCAAGCCATCGGCATCGAGCACCAGCGGAAGCGCCTTGGCGCGGGCGGCTGACAGCGCGAGGGCAAAACAGGCTCTGGACCAGTCGCTTTGACCGAGTCCCGGGCCGAGTACCAGCACCGTGGCCCGTGCCAGCAGCGGCAGCAGGTCCGAGGCTTCCCTGCAACCCCGTACCATCAACTCGGGACGCCGACCGAGCAGGGCGGTGGCGTGCAACGGGTGCGTGCCCACCGAGCAAAGACCTGCCCCACAGCGCAGCGCAGCCTCGGCACTCAGCAGGGCGGCGCCGCCGAAACCGTCATCGCCGCCCACCACCAGCACATGGCCAAAGCTGCCCTTGTGGCTGTCGCGCTCACGCGGTTGCAGCAGGGGCTGGAATTGTTCGAAAGACAGGGGGGGGATCATCGCGGTACCCCAGAAAAAACAAACCCCGCCGGAGGGCAGGGTCAAAGCAGCAAAACGGGGGCGAAAACCTTACTGCGTCTGCAGGTGGCGCTTGCCCAAGGTGATGTGGCGGGGTCCCGACGTGGCTACCTGGCCGCTGACGCCGAGGGGGATCTGCTGGATCTTGCCGCCAGAGGCCAGAAAGCGCGCGGTCTGAGCCTCGATCGAGTCACTCGAAAAGTCATCAACAGGGGGCTGGGCATTTTTTGCTTTGGTGTTCTTTGCGGGAGTAGCCATGGTGATCCTGGTCTCTGATGAATGAAACGGTCACTGCCCAAGGGCGGTGCTGGAACCGAACGGCCCGCAGGGATCGGCGAATCGCTGCGGCGGGCCGCGCATTATAAAGAGCCGCCTCGGCTTCTGCCTATCTCGACAAGCCGCAAAATCGACCGCGGCTGTCGGGCAGCGGGCTGCAGCCACAGCGACACAACGCGGCCGCGGGCCTCAGTCACCGGTGATGAGATTGAGGAGCGCGGCCTGGCCGCGGGCATTGGCGGCCAGGCAGCGGTTGAGGGCGGCGGGCAGTTCCTCCGGGCGTTCCACCCGCTCCCCATGGCCACCACAGGCCTGCATGATGCCTTCATAGGCGGGCGATTCTCCTAGCGACACCAGGGGCATCAGGGGCTCCTTGGCCGCCTGCCCCGCCGGGTACATGCCCAGAGTCGCCCGGTGAACGGCATTCCAGCGCGCGTTGTTCATGACCAGCGTCGTCGTGGGAAGGTCGTACATGCGCGCCACGTGGTGGGCCGCAGTCGGGCACCCGAACATGTAGGACCCATCCCCCACGAGCAGGATCACCTTCTTGTGGCGAGCACCGAGTTTGGTACCAACGGCGGCACCGAGACCGAAGCCCAGTCCGCCGGCGAGACTGCTGGAAAAATAGGAGCGCGGCGCCTGCAGCGCCAGGAAATCCATGGGTACACCCATTTCATTGACGATGACCGTGTCGTCGTCGATCACCTGGTTGATGCACTGCGCCACCCAGGCCGGGTGCAGTGGCGAGCGCTGCCGCACCGACTCGACCAACGCCTGCAGACGCTGCTGCCGCTCCACCGCGATGCTGCGGAACTGCGCCTGCCGCGCAGCTACGGCAGACTGCTTGCCGGCGCAGCTGGCGGCCAGCGCTTGCTCGAGCAGTTCCAGCGCCTGCGAGGAAGAGCCGCTGATGGCCAGATCCATGGCAAAGCCCCGCACCGGGTAACGGACGAAAAGCGGATCTGCCGCCATATGAATCAGCTTGGCGCCAGGCAACGGGCTCACCCGGCTCGGCCACCACGGTACTTCGCAGTCGACGACCAGCACGGCGTCGGCACGGGCGAGCACCTCGTTGGGGTGGACTCCCAGAAACAGCGGGTGCGTGGTGGGAATGTTGAGCTCCCGCGCTCCGGGCTCGCCCGGCATGACCACGCCGATACCGTACTGCTCGGCAATACGTGCCAGGCGGCCAACGTTGGCGGGATCCCTGCCGCTGCTTGAACTCACAATGAGCGGAAATTTGGCCTCGCTCAGCCACTCGGCGGCCTGCTTCACAGCCGCCAGCGATGGTGTCGCCGGCAAGGCACCCAGGGCGCGCTCCCGCGGCGGGGCAACGGTCTTGTCGGTCAGGTCACCGAGCACTTCACGTGGCATGCACAGGTACACAGGCCCCTTCGGTTCGCTCATGGCCACGTCGAGCGCGCGGCCGACGATTTCGTCCGGCGCCTGGCCGGGGCGCAATTCGTAGTCCCACTTCACCCACTCCCGCACGATACCGCCCTGGTCGAAGCTGTCCTGACCCCAGTGGATCGAGGCATTGCGCGAGCCGATATGGCCGGTTTCTGTGCTTGGTGTGCGACCTGCAGTCAAGAGAATGGGTGCCTGGTCGCGCGCTGCATTCATGAGGCCGCACAGCGCATTGGCGGTGCCGACGGTCACATGCACCATGACGGCTGCTGGCTTGCCAGTCGCGAGGAAATAGCCGTGAGCCATGGAAATGGCGACGTTCTCGTGGGGCACCGTGAGAAATTCCGGGGTCTTGATGCCGGCATTGCGGGCAGCGACCAGCGCTTCGATGATCGGCGCCGTGTCGGTGCCGGCGTTGGTGAACACGTACTCCACGCCGCGGTCGAGCAAGGCCTGCAGGTAGTTGGATGCAACGGAGCGCGTAGGGGTACTCATGGGTCTCGGTCTCGGTCAGCCCGGGCTGATGTAGTGGTGGATCTCGGGGAGGGTGCCTTCCTGCAGCACCTGTCGCAGCCGTTCCTGCACGGCAGCATCGTGGCGCGAAATTCTCTCATGCTGCCGCAGATGATCAAGCCACGTGGCGACCACATAGGTTTCCAGGTACTCGCCTGGCTGCTGGCCATCGGCAAAGACCGCCCAGAAGCTGGCACCATCGCGCTGCCTCGCCTTGCCCAGCAGACGGATGTCCTGCAGGAAACGCTCGGTATGCGCGGGTTGCACGCGGTACCGGACCTGCACCATGACCGGTCCCTGCTCCGGTTCCACGGCAATTTGCAGGGCGGGTTTGGCCCAGTGCTGCGCCGGGGTGTGGTCCAGACGGTCATTGCCGCTAACGGGCCAGCGCCGGGTGAACAGGGTGGCCAGCACCACCCCTGCCGCTGCGGTCAGCAAGGCCGTGGGCAGGGAGGTCAGTTCGGTCATGCTGCCCCAGACCACGGGGCCGATGGCGAGCGACCCCATGAAGAACATTTGGAAGATGGCGATGCCCCGCGAGCGAACCCAATGCGGCAGGGCCATCTGCGCAGACATTTGCGAACAGGTCATGACGGTGATCCATGCAGCGCCGCACAGTGACAGCGCAAGCAAGGCCAGACCGGGAAGCGGCACCAGGGCAGTGAGCGCGATACCCACACCAAAAACACCGGCTGCCGCTGTCAGCAATTGGTCAGTATCGAGTTTCTTGCGCAGTTTGGGCTGCATAAAACCGCTGACTATAGCGCCGGCACTGATGGCGGCGTAGAGATTGGAAAAGGTGGTCGAATCCCCTTGCAGCAGATCGCGTGCGATCAAGGGCAGCAGCGCCCACATCACACTCGAAAAGAAGTAGAAGCCGACACTCCGATAGATCGTGGCGCGCAGTGCCGGTGAATGCCAGGCATAACGGAGCCCGGTGGTCACGGCAGGCAGGAAGCGCTCTGGTGGCAGCCTCGTGGGTTCCGGGACACGCTTCCAACGCCACAGCACCACCAGGATGAACACGAAACTCACGGCATTGCAGGCGAATACCACACCACTGCCGGTACGGCGCAGGATCTCGCCGGCGATGAGGGCGCCGATCACCCGCGACATGTTCATGCCCAGCGTGTTGAGACCGATGGCGTTTTGCAACTCCGTGCGCGGCACGGTTTCCGGGATGATGCTCTGCCAGGTCGGCATCACCATTGCCATGCCGATCCCCAGCAGCAGGGTGAGTCCCAGAAGGCTCCAGGCTTCGATGAGCCCGGTGAGCGTCAGCACGGCCAGCGTGAGTGCCACCATGGCGCGGCCGATATTCGCCAGCATCAGGTAGCGCCGGCGATCGAAAATGTCCGACAACGCCCCGGACGGTAGCAGGATGAAGAAAGCCGGCAGGGACGTGGCTGTCTGCATGAGAGCCACGAGCACCGCCGAATCCGTGAGTTCGGTGATGAGCCAGCCAGCGCCGGCGTCGTGCATCCAGCCACCGATGTTCGACACCAGCGTAGCCAGCCAGAGCCAGCGAAAGGTGGCAATACCAAGCGGCGACCAGAGCGAGCGTGGCGGGGCGGCGGCGGTCATGGTGCGGCGGCAGCACGCTGCAGGGTAAGGTCGAGGCGGCGCAGCGTCGGGCTGAGGGCAAAGAACAGCGCCAGGATGCAGAGCAGGATCAGGCTCGCCACCAGCATGGTGGGTGCTATGCCGAAGCGCTCGGCAGCGAGCGCCACGGGCAGCACGCCGAGCGGCGTGAGGCCGAGCGATACCATCATCATGCTCGACATGCGCCCCCGCACTTCGTTGTGCGCGAGCAACTGTACGATGGTGTTGTTCATGGTCTGGGTGATGTCGTTGAGCATGCTGGCGCAGAGCATGAGCAGCAGTGCCAGTCCGAACCACGGGCTCATGCTGAACGCCGCCAGCGCAACGCCGAACAGAGTCCCGGTGCAGAGCATCCAGCGCGCGCGGGTGGTGGCCTGGCTGAAGCGCGCAACGATGAAGGCCCCGCTGATGCCGCCGGCTCCCACCATGGCCATCAGCAGACCAAGACCGTCTTCACCGACTTGCCAGACATCCTCGGCAAACACCACCAACATGCTGTGGGCCGGCAGCATGAGCAGGATGGGGAAGAGGCCGAACAGCAGCACGAGCATGATCGGTCGGTGCTGACCGATGTAGGTGAACGAGTAGAGCATGTCGCCCAGCAGGGATTTGCGCGCCTGTTGCTCGGGGGAGGAACGCGGCAGCATGAAGGTCGTCAGCGTGGCCACCAGATGCAGCAGGATGGCGACAGCATAGGCGCCGGGCAGTGTCAGCAGGGGAATCAGGGCACCCGTGACAGCCGGTCCAACGATGCGTCCCACGTTCATGATGCCGCTTTGCAGCGCCATGGCCGAGCCGATCAGTTCGCGACCCACCATGCCGAAGACCATGGCCGAGCGTGTCGGCATCACGAAGGGAAACAGGGATCCCATGACGAACGAGCTGACCAGCAGCGGTGTGAAGGTGAGCTTGTCGAGCAGCAGCAGGCTCAGCAGGATCAGTTCGTTCACCATGATCAGGACCTGGGTGATGATCAACAGGCGACGCCGCTCGATGCGGTCGATGATGGCGCCGGCAAGGAACGACATGCCGACCATGGGTAGCGCTACCACCAGATTCACGTAGCCGAGCGACAACTCGCTGTGCGTCAGTTGCCACGCCAGCAATGAGCGCACCAGCAGTTGCCCCTGCATGCCGAGAAAGAAGCAGAGGAGGGCACCAATCAGCCAGCGAAAGGGCCGGCAGCCGAGCGCCTCGAAGCCCTTGGGCATCGCGTGCTTGGCTGCAGCGGCGGTCGTGTGTTCGGAAGCTTGGGACATGCGGCCTTCTTCGAAAGACGCGCATTCTACGCGATGCCCTGTGGCCTCAGCAGGTAATGTCACTGTCAAAAGCCGACGTGGCCACCCGTCGCCCCTGGGACAACCGTCCACGAGCGCTCACCTCGAGTGAAATTCCGTCGCCGCTTGGGTATGATGCCGGCCCCGGCATTCTGCAGCCCGAGCCGCAACGGCGCGGTTTCCGGGGGCCTAGCCGCGGGCTTACCACGCCGCCGCCCAACGACGCACTCACGCAATACTGCACGCGCCCATAGCTCAGCTGGATAGAGCGTTGCCCTCCGGAGGCAAAGGTCAGAGGTTCGAATCCTCTTGGGCGCGCCATATCAAAAACCCCGCCCTTCAATTGCTCTAAAAGCTTGAATGGGCGGGATTTTGATGCGGTTCGAAATCCCCCTTCTCTGCAATAAGCCAATTTCTCCGGGAACACGAGTTTCAGCACCGTTCTCTTGCGCTCCAAATCGCCTGAAACCCAGAGTTTGTAAGGGTTGGACAGGAAATCAAAAGCGGTTCGAAATGCTTCCTCGAAGTCAGGGCGAATGCCTTCCAGTTTTTTTACCTGTTCCCGCAGAACAATTTTCTGTTCGTCTATCTCGCGAAGTTTGGTTTCGTAGGTAGTAATCAGGGATGGGCTGCCAGCCTCTGCGATCCTATCGAGGAATACGCTGGTCTTCCGGTCAAGCTGCTCCAACTCGGTTTGCAAGGCTTTTCTGTTCACATCATGGCCTTTGACCTTCACGTCCCACAGGTCGCACAGCATGGCCTTTGCCATGCTGTAGATTTTCAATGGCGGTGTGAGGTTGTTCAGCATCGTTTCCACTTCGCCTTCGAGTGTTTCCTTGCGAATGGATTTCTTGAAACTGGCGCAGCCCTTCTCAAAGCAGAAGTAGTAGGCGTACTTCTTGTGCCGCCCGGTCGACCAGCAGGAAGTCATCGGCTTGTTGCAGTCGGAACAGAGTACGAAGCCCCTTAAGGGAAAATCTTCGCAAGTATCTTTGCGGTACGGAGCGGGAGCTGCGCCGTTCAATCGTTCCTGTATCAGCTTGAAGGTCTCGTAGCTGATTAGAGGCTCATGCTTTCCCTGCATGAGATGTATGCCCCAATTGGGGAAGCTGAAATACCCGGCATAGAGAACGGGGGTAAGCAGGTTATTCACGCGAGTGGGATAAACAACGCCGCCCACGCCTTTCGGAAACGCTGCCTGTCCGTCAAGAAACCGCTTCACCTCCATTTGCGATGCGAACCGTCCGCTGGCAAATCCCTCAAGTGCCTCCTGGATGATGGAGGCCACAGGCTCATCACGTACCAGAAGGTTGCCATGACCGGGAACCCGCTGGAAGTGATAGCCGACAACGGCTCTACCAACCCAGTAGCCGTTGGAGGCTCTCGCCCTCATGCGGTTGATGGTTTGTTCAGCGTTCTTCTGCCGCTGGTGCTGCGAAACGCTGGCAAGAAGGTTCTCGATAAGCTGGCTGTCAGAGTCCTCGCCAAACTCGACGGTGGGGCTTTCCAGCTTGCCGCCTGCCTTGCTGATAAGAACACGCAACTTCAAATGCGCTTCCAGCCCACGCGCAAGCCTGCTGAGATCGTCGATGATAACGACAAGATGTTTGGATTTGTGCTGGCGCAGATAAGCCAGCAGCTCACGCATTGCTGGGCGCTCAGTGAGACTGCCGGATACGCCCTCGTCATGGAATGACTTGATAACTTCATAGCCCTTCATCCGGGCGTATTCACGGCAGCGCGTTTCCTGCGAGTTCAGGCCATCGCCCGCCTTGAGCTGTTTGCTACCAGACACACGGCAATAGATAACGGCATTTTGGGCAGACAGAAACTGCATGACTGACCTCGCGGTGTTTATGTTGGGACTACTTCGACTTTAGGAGTCCGTCCTGACTCTGTAAATTGAATTCGTCTCGATACCCACAAACCTGCTGGCTAGGATGCAGGCCGAATGCTTTGTCTGCATGCGTCTCCATCACGCTCCATACTGCCTGTATCAAATCTGCCTTTTCCTCACGGCTCAAATCGAACTCGTCAAGGTAGATCAGGTATTTGTCGATATCAGGCAGCATGTCTCTCCGGCACATGAATTTCGATTCGTGCCAGACTGTAGCTGCTGCGAAAGGCTGCGGCGGGAAACGCGGAGCAATGAACGAAGAATGGTGAAAGCGGGGAAACTGTGACACCAGTCAGCCAGCGCATAAAAGGTTCAGCGCGTCGATGCAACTATGGTTCAGTCACCGAAGAATAAGCGTTTAAGGCTGACTGCAAGATGTGTGCTGTGTTACAGCACATCTTGGCAAGGGGGCCCGCTAGCGCGCCCCCGTTGCATCCCCCCGGCCCGTGGTCCTGAGCTCTGACAATTGCATCAATTGCTTTTAGGGGGTTGAGGTTTAGCTGGATTTTGTTGAACTGGCTTTTTACGTTCCGCTAAAAGCCAATCAGGAGTGGCAAGTTGATTATCAGCAATCCCTTTGCCAATCAAATAATCCCGAACATCCCTCGTTTCCTTTAAGTGCCGAAATTGCAGCTCTGTTGCTATTGCGGCATTCCACACGGCAACAACTAGTTGGGGATGTTTATAAAACTCACACACTTCTTCCCGTGTCATCTCCCACACTCCGCGATTAGATGCTCGGTGAAGTAAGTCTAGGAAGTTACGAGCGTTCGCCTGAACTATGGAGTTTGTAGAAGCAGTAGATAGAATTTGTTCCGCTTTTGACGTTCCGATTGGTTTCCAGATACCACTATTGATATCCAGAAGCGCTTTCTTAACCCCTTCGTTAACCCCGCCGGCATAAATTGCATTTATACCGCCTTCATCTGCTAATGCTCTTAAGGCAACTTCCTCCATTCCAGCATCAACAATGCCCAATAGATCCTGATATAGTTTTCCAA
This sequence comes from Gammaproteobacteria bacterium, assembly GCA_947457195.1. Classification (GTDB taxonomy): domain Bacteria; phylum Pseudomonadota; class Gammaproteobacteria; order Pseudomonadales; family Pseudohongiellaceae; genus CAILUG01. The sequence goes on along the minus strand of CANGUU010000013.1, from coordinate 2,366 downwards.
TCTCGCCTTCATCACCAAACCGTTTGTTGTCTAAGCCTGCTAGCAAAACGTTATAGTCTTTACCCAAGCCATTATCCTGAGCCTTCTGAACCCATTTTTTTAATAGCGTTTCTTCAGTTGCTCGCAATGCTAGATCGGCGGCGTTACCTCTAAAAAGAAACCATTTCACTATAGAGCCGAGCAGTTTTTCAAACACAGCCGCAGAAAGTATTGAAGTATAGGGAGCCCCAGGAACTTCTTGTTCTAAATAGCACTCGTAGAGACGCAAAATATCTTCAGCTTGCTTAACGCATTTTGCCTGCTCAACACTTAAAAGCACTGAACTGGCTCTTTCTAAGTGGAGGTCGTATTGCTGTGAAAGCGTGAGCAATGTTTCTTTTACGACATTTACTAAGGGCTGTTGTGTGGTTTTTGCATGTTCAGAGAACCATAGAATAAGGGAGGAAAAATCCTTCTTTTCATTCCAAACCTTCAAAAAGCTATCAAACTCCGCCCACGTTAGGGCTTCGGGTTGACTCAATAGTTTTAAGGCATAAGTGATTTTATGTTGGCCATATACCCCATAAGATTCACGCCACCCCTCACACAGGGAGAGTAAACGCTCTCTTTTAGTGGCAACAGTAATACCAACCTTATCTAGCAGACTATTAATTCTCACTTGCTCATCCTGGGCAGCTTTGTCCTTATCTTGCTCAACAGCGGCGGATATCCATGGATTATCACCAGAATAATCATCTGTGTTATCGCCAAACGTACTTACTGCATAGACATCGAAGAACGGAGCTGATTCCTGCTTTATCATCTGCGCAAAAATGAGAGCTTTCCAATCGATTTCTCCGTCTCTGTGTCTATTAGCCTCACTATCAAAGATGCGCAGGCCTCTAATAAGAGATTTCAACTTTCTGGGATTGGAGGGTAAATAATCTTCAAGACCTTCTAGCGCAGCAACTGTGACGAAGGAGCAGTGGGCATTCATCTCTTCTTTAAAAAATGAAGCTAGCTGCTCTTTAGAGGGCTTTTCTAAATGGACACGAAAATCAAGTATTTTGCCCAGAAACTCTTCACCAAATCCTTCTGAGTTATTTTTGGCACCAAGTGCATCGGCAACGATTTTTAGATCAAAGGGCAGCAAGAATGAGAAACCACCTAAATCCAGCACATCACGAATGGTCATCAAAAGCTGGGGAATTAGCGTGGGGTCAACCCTATCAAGATCGTCCAGAATTACTATGAACCGTTTATTCCCCACCTTTTCGTGCAAGCGCTGAATATCTTGAGGGCTCATCTTCGTTAGTTTTTGGACAACACTTATTCCCGACTGTCCAAATTGATGGAGCTGACCAATATCCTGGGCCCATTCCTGATTAGCCAAAGATGAGGTTCTGTGCTTGAGGTTGGCCAACGAGACAAACGAGGTCTCAAATTCAGTATCAAATTCCTTTAAGGCTTGTATTAGCGCGGAGTAGAAGCCTACCCAGAGCTGTGCATCTGTCCTAGCCGACCAAGGACTAAACCATACGGGAATATGTCCGTCCTTAATGGCCTGCTGAGCAATCCATTTGCATATGGTGGTTTTTCCCTCTCCCCATTGGGCCAAAAGCCCAACGCGAACTGACCAATTTGGCTCTAGATTGGTTAGGTACGGGTAGATTTGGTTTATAAGTTTCCGCCTGCCTAATTTGTCATCTGCGGGATCTGACAACGGATTATCAAATCCAGCCTTCTGCGGTGGTTTTTGGGGGGCTAACACTTTCTTTTTCTTCAGGTTGAACATTGTTTGTCCACCTTGATCCTGCAATGGGGTTTGCCAACATCATAGAGAAAATGGAGGTTACGTCCACTGAAAACCCTAAGTGCATTCAAGGGCGTTGCACCCCCTCAGGTTCAAGAAAAATGACGGTTTCCGTTCTGGCGCTATGCTTGGAACAGACCCTCCGCAATTTTTCTTGAGCCTTTCACCCCCGCCTAGTCGCCCTAGTCGGCAGGGGTTCCCGGGGCGGGAACCCCAAAAAGAAGAGGAATATCAGGGTTCAGGTTATTTGAGGATGGCCTTCCAGAGAGCCAAATCCTCAAAAATCTGGTTTGAAGTCTTTCCGTCCAAGTGCGCCACCTTCTGCTGTCTACTACACCTGCTACCTGACCTGCTACCTGCTACTGCCTCCTACCGCCACTGCCTTCTACTGCCCTTTAGTTCCCTTTACTGCCTATACCAGCACAACTGGTTATTTGATCAGATCTTCCTTCAGCCAGACGGCCAGATCATGCATCTGTTCTACGCTGAGCACGCCACGGAACGGGGGCATGGCGTTACGACCGGTACTCAGCATGGCCATGATGCTGTCCACCGTGAGCTTTGCGGTCAGTTC
>CANGUU010000012.1 GCA_947457195.1 Gammaproteobacteria bacterium | reverse complement strand
TCGCCGACCACGGTGCGACGGTTGATCAGGCTGTCGAGCCTCGCCACCTGGGCTGGCTCGAGTCTGACGTCAACGGCAGCAAAATTCTCGCGGGCATAGTCGAGGTGGCGCGTACCCGGGATCGGAATGACATGCGGCTGCTTTGCCAGCAGCCAGGCCAAGGCCAACTGCGCCGGAGTGCAGCCTACCTCGCCCGCCAGTTGCAGGTAGCCGGGCAGCAGCTGCAGGTTGCGTTGGTAGTTCTCCGGATAGAAGCGGGGCATGCCGTGGCGGATGTCGGCGGCTTCCAGTTGCGCCTTGGGGTCCGTGAGCTTGCCGGTGAGAAAGCCCCTGGCCAGTGGACTGAAGGCCACGAACGCGATGTTGAGTGCCTTGCAGGTGTCCAGCACGGCAATCTCTGCATTGCGGCTCCACAGCGAGTACTCGGTTTGCAGGGCCGTGACTGGATGTACGCGCTGCGCCCGCTGCAGGGTGTCGGCCGACACTTCCGATAGGCCGATGGTCTGCACCTTGCCTTCCTCCACCAGGCGGCTCAGTTCACCGACGCTGTCTTCGATGGGGACGTTGAAGTCACGGCGGTGCAGGTAGTACAGGTCGATGACGTCGGTCTGCAGCCGCTGCAGCGAACCCTCGCACGTCTCGCGGATGCTGCGTGGCGTGCCGCAGATCAGTCGCTTGCCGTCTGGACCGCGCACGATGCCGCATTTGCTGGACAGCACGAATTCCTGGCGGCGCGGCTTGAGCACTCGTCCCAGCAGTTCCTCGTTCTTGCCGAAACCGTAGAGATAGGCACTGTCGAGAAAGTTGTAACCGATGTCGAGTGCAGCGGCGAGCGTCCGTTCGGCTTCGACCGGATCGGGTGTGCCATAGGCATGCGACATGCTCATGCAGCCAAGTCCGATGGCATTCACCGTGAAATGACCGAGCTTGCGGGTTTGCATCGAATCTCCGGAACAGTAAGCGCTGGCGGCGGTTCTCGCGCAGGCAGGCGAAGCGCCGAGAATGTCTGAGGCCGGCGGCAGGGCCCGCAGGCCCCGCTCCGACGTTACTTGGTCTGGTTCAGGCACTGCTCCAGACGATCCAGCGTTTCCATGGCGGGCAGGCACTGGGCGATGGAGGCGTTCGGCTCGCGACCTTCGCGGATGGCGGCGAAGAATTCGCGGTCCTGCAGTTCGATGCCATTCATCGAAACATCCACCTTGGACACGTCTATCTGCTCGTTCTTGCCGTTGAACAGGTCGTCGTAGCGGCACAGGTAGGTGCCGTTGTCGCAGATATAGCGGAAGTAGGTACCCAGCGGTCCATCATTGTTGAAAGACAGCGACAAGGTGCAGACGGCACCCCCGGCGGTTTTCATGCCAATGCTCATGTCCATCGCTATCTGCAGCTGCGGATGGTGCGGGCCCTCCAGTGCGTAGCAATGCTTCACCTGTTCGCCGGTCTGGTAGGAAAACAGATCGACCGTATGGCAGGCGTGGTGCCACAGCAGGTGATCGGTCCAGCTGCGTACGCCGCCAGCTGCATTAAGGTTGGTGCGCCGGAAGAAATAGGTCTGCACGTCCATCTGCAGCACCTTGAGTTCCCCAGCCTTGATCTTCCGGTGAATCCACTGGTGGGATGGATTGAAGCGGCGTGTATGACCGGCCATCGCCACCAGTGGCTTGCCACGCCCGGCCATTTCCTGCTGTTTGGCCAGAATTGCGCGGGAGTCTGAGATGCTGTCGGCCATCGGGATTTCCACTTGCACGTGCTTGCCGGCTTCCAGACATTGCAGGGTCTGCTGAGCATGCACCTGGGTTGCCGATGTGATGATCACGGCGTCGACATCCTGCCGCAGGCACTCACCCAAATCGGTTGCATGGTGCGGGATGCCGCGCTTTTCAGCCGCGGCCCGCGTGGCATCTTCGCGCCTGCCGCAGATCGACACCACCTCGACACCGGGGATGTTCTTGATGCCGTCCATGTGTTTTTCGGCGAAGGCGCCGTGGCCTACCATCAAAACCTTGATCGTCATGTTCTTTGCTCCTGCCGTTTCAGCGCTTGCGGGCGCTGCTGCGTGCGGCTGACTTGCGGGCCGCCGGCTTCCTCGCCGGGACTTTCCTGGCGACTTTCGCCTTCTTACGGGCGGGCGCGGCCTTCGCTGTGGACCTGACGGACTTTTTGCCGCGGGCTGGCTTGCCAGCCGCTTTCTTCACGACCAGTTTTTTCGCCGGCACTTTACCCTTCTTGGGGGGCCGTGCCGCGGGAGTGGCCTTCGCTTTTGCCTTTGCCTTCACCTTCGACTTTACCTTCGCCTTGGGCCGTGCGGCTCGCGGCTTGCCGGCCGGCTTGGGATTATGAAGGTCATCATTCTCGAGGATGATGAGACCGGCTGCCGTATTCGACGCGGGCACATGGTAATGCCGATAGACCTCGCGCACATTGTTGTCGCCGAGCGCGGCGCGCATCACCATCCACATCACCATCTCGATGCCTTCTGCGCCAGCCAGCGTGGTGTAATCCTCGTGCTTGATGTGACGCAGCCGCTGGGGGTTGCGCGTCAGGTCGTTGAGGAAGGCTGTATCGAAATCCCGGTTGATCATGCCGCTGCGCTCGCCGTGGATCTGGTGCGACATGCCGCCGGTCCCGAATACCACCACGTTGAGGTCTTCCGGAAACGCCTCTACTGCCTTGCGAATCACTTCACCCATGCGCCAGCAGCGGTCGCCGGTAGGAATCGGGAACATCACGACGTTGATTGGAATCGGAATCACCGCAAAAGGCCACTCATCGACTTTCCCACAGGTAATGTTGAGGGGCACGGTCAGACCGTGGTCGACGTCGAGCGTGTTGAGCACACACATGTCGAATTCGTTGATGATCAGCGTCTCGGCCAGATGCCAGGCCAGCGCCGAGTGGCCCTTGACGACCGGCACCTGCCGTGGACCCCAGCCCTCGTCGGCCGGTTTGAACTCGTCGGCCACACCAATGGCCAGTGTGGGGATCATCTCCAGCGTGAGGGCGCTGCCGTGGTCGTTGTAGACCAGAATGGCGACGTCGGGCTTGTGCTTGCGTATCCAGTCGCGCGCTGGTTCAAAACCGTCGAACAGCGGCTTCCAATACGGCTCCTGGGTCAGGCCCTGATCGAAGGCCGCGCCAATGGCGGGAACATGGGAACAACCAATACCTGCAGTGATTTTTGCCATCTGAGTCTTACGCCTGTTTGCTGAAGTCCTTGCCGGACTTGTTGGAGATGCAGCTGACCTTGCCGCCATTCTGCGACTTGTGGAGATTGCCCTTGGTGGTGCGCCCCCCGTCCATCATCATCGCGCGGTAGTTGTCCTGGCCCTGACCGGTCATTTCCCCTGCCATGTACTGGAAGGAGCGCCCCAGCGTGGCGCCGAACTTGGACATGTAATAGATATTGGCGCCACTCTTGATCATGCCGAGCCAATCGCGCTCCAGCACGCAGCGTCGCTGCTCGTCGGTCATCTTGGGAAAGTGCTTCTGCATGTACCCGGCTTCGTCGGCGAGGAAGGCCTTGCGGTTTTCCTCCTTCGACATCGATGAGCAGAACATGTTGAGGTGGTAGCCCTGCCGGCAGCGGTCGCAGTTGAACAGGTAGGTGCCAGGTACTTCTTCGAATTTGGCCTTCAGAGCCTTGATTTCCTTGTAGTCCATGTGAATGACCCTTGGTGACGGAATCGGGAGGAATTACTTGAGATCGTCCAGCGAATCGACATAGGTGAAGCCTTCCTTCACCAGCCGTTCGCGCATGTTGTAGATGTCGAGACCCAGCTCGCCCTTGGCAAGTTTTTCGCGCTTGGCCACTTCTGCTGCTTCACGTTTCCGCGCGAGATCGCGCACGGCGGCGGCATCGGCACGCGGCACCACGCATACACCGTCTTCGTCGGCAACGATGACATCGCCGGGATTGACGCAGGCACCGCCGCAGACGATGGGCACATTCACGCAGCCGAGGGTTTCCTTGACCGTCCCCTTGGCATGGACCGCTTTCGACCACACGGGAAAACCCAGCTCACGCAGGTCCTTCACATCCCGCACGCCGCCGTCGATCACGAGACCTCGTACACCGCGTGCCAGACAGGAGGTGGCCAGCAGATCTCCGAAGAAGCCGTCGGTGCTGTCTGCCGTGACACCTACCACGATGATGTCGCCGGGTTGGCAGAGCTCGATGGCAACATGGACCATCCAGTTGTCACCGGGGTGGGCGAGGATGGTGACCGCGCTGCCGGCGATTCGGTTCTGGCCCCATACAGAGCGCATGTACGGCGCCATGAGGCCAACGCGACCCTGCGCTTCGTGAACGGTTGCGACGCCGAGTTGGGCGAGATCGTCGATGACGGCGAGGTCGGCGCGGGGGATGTGGCGAACGGCGACAGGTTTGAACATGGAAGGGGTTCCCGACTGAAAAAACGCCGGCATTATAGGCACCGGCCAGAGGCTGGCACAATTGCATTGTTCCACGCACAATTGACGCAAATCGTCTGTTTGCCGTTCACTCCGCGCCCATTTCTGGCCAACACTTCCGAGGCTTTTTCATGCAAGTCGCCGTCCCCTGTATGTTGCTGCGTGGTGGTACCTCCAAGGGTGCCTACTTTCTGGCGGAAGATCTGCCGGCCGACCCGGCAGCGCGCGACCAGGCCTTGCTCGGCATCATGGGTTCGCCGGACAAGCGGCAGATCGATGGCGTAGGAGGCGCGCATCCGCTGACGAGCAAGGTGGCCATCGTCAAGAAGTCGCAGCGCCCGGGTATCGATGTGGATTACCTGTTTGTGCAGGTGATGGTCGAGGAGGCCAAGGCCTCCACCTCGCAGAATTGCGGCAACATTCTGGCGGGTGTCGGACCGTTCGCCATCGAAAAAGGTCTGGTGCAGGCCGAGGACGGGGAGACCCTGGTCACCGTGTACATGGAAAACACGGACAGTGTCGCTAGGCAGCGCATCCTCACCCCGAATCGCCGGGTGCAGTACGAGGGGGCTGCCCGCATCGATGGTGTGCCCGGCACCCATGCCCCCATCATGATCGAATTCCTCGATGTGGCCGGTTCCAGTTGTGGTGCCTTGTTTCCGAGCGGCAACTTCACCGACGTCGTCAACGGACTCCGCGTCACGTTGGTGGACAACGGCATGCCGGTGGTCATGATTGATGCGCGTGACCTCGGCTTGACAGGCGATGAGAGCATCGAGGCCCTCGAGAGCAATGCGCAGCTCAAGCAGACCATCGAGCAGCTGCGCCTGGCCGTTGGTCCGCTGATGAATCTCGGTGATGTAAAAGACAAGACCGTACCGAAAATGACGATCGTCTCGGCACCGAAGGCGGGCGGCATCCTCAATACCCGCAGCTTCATACCGCACCGCGTGCACGATGCAGTCGGTGTGCTGGCCGCTGCCAGCGTGGCGACTGCTGCCAACATTCCCGGGGCGGTCGGGCACGACCTGGCGGTGATACCCACGGGCCGGCAGCGCGTGTGCGAAGTCGAGCATCCGACGGGCACCATGGGCGTGGAGGTGGTGCTCGACGAAGACCCGGCGGTGCTGGTGCCCAAGAGCACCTCGATCATGCGCACGGCAAGGTTGCTGTTTGCCGGCACGGTCTACTACTTGAAGAAGTAGCGGCTCGACCCCGGACCCCTGCCGGCGCCAGAGCGGCTCTTTGCAGGACCGGTCACGCCTTATTCGAAGGATCAAGAGGTCAACCCTATTCAAGACGGAGCAGTCTCCTTTTTTGAAGGCCTAAGGTGTCAACGCTATTCAGAAAGGGGCACGCAAAAAAAAGGCGAGAGGAGCAGTCCTCTCGCCTTTTTGCTTACTGGTCAGCTGCTTCGCCGGGTCTCGCTCAATCGCTGCGGCCGGCGGAAACTGCGACTTACTCGCCGTCTTTGAAGCAGTAGGCGCAGATCTTGTTGCCGTCTGGATCGCGCAGGTAGGCAGCGTACGAGGTCGGGGTGAAGGTACGCGGGCCGGGCTGGCCTTCATCCTTGCCACCATTGGCCAGACCTTTGGCATGGAACTCCCGTACGGCAGCGCGGGTCGGGGCGGCGAAGCCGATGGTGCCACCGTTGGCATAGGTGGAGGGCAGGCCGTTGCCGGGCTTCAGCACAATGAATTCAGGACCGCCGGCGCCGTACAGGGTGGCGGTGGGGCCGAAGGCGCCAAGGTTGTTGATGCCAAGTGCACCCAGGGCGGAAGTGTAGAACTTGTTGGCGCGGTCGAGATCGTTGGTGCCAACACATACGTGGGTAAAGATAGCCATGATGGTTTTCCTTTCGTTGGTTGCGGTAAGTGACAGTCGTTATGGTTTTGGTGAACGACCTGCGTGAGCAGTCCGTCCGGAGGGAGGGCCCCTCATCAGGCCAGGAAAATGGTGTCGGCAAGCAGCAGACAGTGTGCCCCTGGTGCGCCGGATTATAGGGGGCTGCCAAAAAAAAAGGATAGGGGAACGCTCGGGATTTGCGTGAAAAAACCATGGCGCCCAGGGCATCCGCGACTTCTGCGCCAACGTCGAAAATTACCTCAAGGACATTCCCAGCGTGTGCGGGTTCCGTCGGGTACGAGGGCAAGTTCAGACACAGCAGGGCTGCTCGCTGCGAGATGATCCACGATTGGCACAAACCGGCGTGACAGATGTCCGTGAGCGCAGGCTGTGCGTTGACTGCACAGAATTTTCTCATTCGCTGCGCTGCCATGGGCAGTGCAGACGCTAGAATCAGCGGCACGGTGGCAGGGCGCCTCGGTGGCGTTCGCAGCGTGTCTGCGACCACTTCGCGGCGCGCATCGATAACCAAAACACACTACTGGCGGCCGCCGTCCGTGTGCTGCATTCGGGGACTTGCATGAGAAAACTTCGCACCACACACCGGCATGCCCACCCGGCACTGGTCAGTGCCTGTGGCCTACCCGTCCTGCTGTCGCTGCCTCTGTGGGCGCAGGACGTCGCGGTCGGCACCGAGATCTTCAACGCCACCTGCGCTCACTGCCACGGCGGCAATGCGCAGGGTGGTGTGCTCGGCCCCTCGATATTGCAACGGGTCTCGGCAGATTCGGATGCAGCACTGGTGGAGTTCCTCAAAGTCGGTAACCCGCTGAAGGGCATGCCGCCGGCGGCCGTCCCTGAAAACCAGTTTGGCGATCTGCTCGCTTATCTGCGACTGCTGGCAAGTACCACCGCCGATGCAAGTTTCGCCACCGACACCACGCGCAATCGCTACGCGTCCATGCCGAGCATCGAGGAGTTTGAGCCGGTCACCGAGGCGATGCTGCTGAATCCTTCGCCCAATGACTGGCTGTGGTTCAGCCGTACGGCTGACGCCCAGCGATTCAGCCCGCTTGATCAGATCAACCGCAGCAACGTCCGGCAGCTCGGGCTGGCGTGGTCGAAAGGCCTGCCCGCCGGCATGACGGAAACCATTCCCACCGTCTACAACGGCGTGATGTACCTGACCATGCCCGGTGGCAACGTGGCGGCCCTCGATGCCACCACCGGCGACACCGTCTGGCTCTACCAGCGTGAATACGTCAACGCCGGGGCAGGTGGCTCCAGCCGATCGAAGACCATGGCGATCTTCGAGGACCTGATCTATTTCACCGCGCCTGACGAAACCATTGTCGCGCTCGATGCGAGAACGGGAGCGGTGCGCTGGGAAGCGCCGACGGACGGGCGCGGCAACACCACCGGTGCCATCGTGGTCGACGGCAAGGTCATTTCCAGCGGAACCTGCGGGGGCGGGCGTAACGCGACCCGAGAAAACTGCAACATCACCGCACACGATGCGCGTACGGGTGAATTGGTCTGGAAGTTCATGCTCACCCAGGCACCGGATGATCCGCTTCCTGGCTTCGATACCTGGTTTGGCAAGCCGTTGGACCAGCGTCGTGCATCGTCTTGGGGGCTGCCCGGTTCCTACGATGCCGAGACCGATACCTTGCTGTGGAGCGTCGCAAACCCCAGCCCCTACACGCGACTCGAGCGGCATGGTGGGGCTGAGGCAGTGCCTTTGAAGGGCCCGGTGGATCTGTACAGCAACTCCACGCTCGCCATCGACCCCGCCACCGGCAAGTTGAAGTGGTACTACCAGCATCTGCCCGGCGACGACTGGGACGAAGACATGAACGAGGAGCGCACGATCCTGCGCACACGGCTCAATCCGGACCCCCAGCACGTGAAATGGATCAGCGAAAACCTCAAGCGCGGTGAAGAGCGCGACATCGTCGTCAACATCGGCGAGGGGGGCGGTATCTGGGCTCTCGACAAGCACACTGGGGAATTCCTGTGGGGCTCTCCGTTCCCGAACGAGTCGGAGCATTTCATCCTGAGTGACATCGACGTGAAGACGGGACAGCCGACCATCAATCGTGACTCGCTGGCGGACTTTCCGGGCGATCACAACATCGTGTGTTTCTTCAACACGCGCTCCTACTGGCCCGGAGCCTACAGCCCACGCACCAACAGCATCTACATGCCCTACATCAAGAACTGTCTGAACATGACAGCTGCAGCGCCGGCAACGGAAACCAGCCCGGCGCAACCGGAGAGCCGCATCGGCATTCCGGCACCTGGCGTGTCGAACGATCAGTTGAACGGACTGGCGCGGGTCAACATGGAAACCGGCGAGATCACGCAGTGGCCATCGGGTCCCATTCCCACGACCAGCGCGATTCTGGCGACGGCCGGGGATCTCATCTTCTGGGGTGACATCAACCGGCGCTTCCGGGCCCAGGATGCCGAAACCGGTGAAGTGCTGTGGGAAACCATCCTGAGCAGCCCGGCGTCCAACGGCAACATCACCTACTCGGTGAACGGACGTCAGTATGTCGCCGTGGTGACCGGCAACAATTTGTCACATCCGGGTATCAACACCGGCACCATGGGACCGATCCGGCTCAATCTTGACAACAGCGGCAGTACCAACGCCATCACGGTATTTGCACTGCCGGCGCCGTGACGACAGCAGTCACTCCACGGTAACGTCGCGCAGCTGGTCGCTCATGCCTTGCTCCCAGCTGCTCCACCCCGACAGCAGTCCGTAGGGAACGCGCTGCAAGATGGCCTCTATTTCGTGGATGAGGCCATCCTCGACCTTGAACAGTTCGGCAATCTGCCAGGTCCACGGTTGCACCGGTCCTGCCGTCACAGTGCGGCCGTCGGGGGTCTGGAAGGTGCGGGTTGCCCCGCCGGGGTGATCGAAAAAAGCAAACGAGAACACCAGTCCCCGCTCCTCATCAACGGCCACGAAGCGCCGGTCGCGTATGCGATGCACGAAGTGGATGAGCCCGGACTGGAACTGTTCCAGGCAGCTCCACTGGCCAGAGTAGCCACTGGCGGTGCGGGGATCAGGACGCGTTTCACCAGCCGGCGTTGGATTGTTGGTGGCGCGTCCGCCGTTCTCGATGCGGTCACAGTCTGCGGCGAAGGGGTAGTCGCCCTTGCCATCGTTCTGCTGCATGCCAGTGAAGTATTTGTTGGCCTGACTGATCAACGCAGCGCGCGACATGCGTCGCTCGGCGGGCACCGTCGCCAACAGGTCCGGACGCACGCTCATGGCATCGACATTCTTCGCTGCCATCTCGTTGCGCACCACCACCTGCTCGATTTCGGTGATGTGCTGATCTCGAACCTTGAGGCGCAGCGCGATCAGTGCCGCGGTGCTTTGCGCCGGGTCGCGATGATCTTCGAAGAGTGTCCCGAGGAAGACCACCTGGCCGGCCGGTACGTCGGTGGTGAACAGGCGATAGCGACCCATGCCCTTCATGGTATTCCACAGGCCGTCGCCCACCGTGAGTCGCTGTCCGTCTTCGGTGAAGCGGACATCGTCCGCCAGTGGCAGGGATGAGGGGTCGTTGGCGATGACCGCAGCGAAATAACGATCCACGAAGCCTTCGAGACAGGTGCGGTCACAGGCCTCGGCCGCCAGCAGCGGCAGGCTGGCAGTGAGCGCGGTCGCAAGCGTCAGGCTGTTGCAGAGCGTCGTCAATCGCATGGGAAACAATCCTATCCGTTGGGGGCTAAGTCGTGCGTGCCTTGGGTGGCTTGCCGCCGCCAGGCGGATCAGGGCGAGGTGCGTCGCTCTTCTGCCAGGTAAGCTTCCAGCAAGGCGACCGTCTCCGGCCAGAACACGCCGTCTTCGCCAAGGAAGCCGAATCCACCGGCCTTGCCGCGCGCTGCATCGACGGGGGTCAGCCCCTTGTTGTCACTGTAGCCGACGATGGCACCCTGCGAGTGCAGGAAGGCCACGACCTGATCGAGGCCGAAAGTGGCGGCTCCCCACAGCGCCGTGCGTCCGTCTTTGGCCTTCGCGTTGACGTCAAGACCCTGCTCGATACAGAGCTGGATGGCTTCGATGATCTGCTGCTGGGTCTTGTAGCGACCGGTAGTGTCGCTTTCCTTGGTGCCAAGATTGGCTGCCGTCATCAGCGCATTGATGTTGTTGTTGGTGCTGAGAGCAGGGTCTGCGCCGTGCGCGAGCAGTAACTTCATCACCGGCAGGTCTGCGCTCTTGGCGGCACGCAGAAATGGCGTAGTGCCACCGATCAGCATGCTGTCGGTGCCCCGATCCAGTTTGAGGCGGAATGGTGGCGGCTTGCTCAGCCGTACGTTGACATCGGCCCCTTTGTCGAGCAGCAGTTCAATCAGTTCAAAGGCGGTGTGGGTGTTGCCGAAGACATCCGGAGACGGGCGGTTCGACTCGCGCATGATGTTGAAGTCGACCGCTGCATAGAGGGGGGAGCGATTGGTATCGTCATTGAGATTGACGTTGGCACCGGCTTCTACCAGCGCATAGGCCACATCGTAGTGACCGTTGATGACGGCGAGCAGCAGCGAGGTGAGCCCCTTCGGAGTGGCGGCGTCGATGGCGGCGCCTGCCTGCAGCAGCGGGTTGATGCAGGCGAGGCAGTTCTCGCGCGCGGCGAACATCAGCGGTGTCATCGCGCCGGGTGGCAGCCACTTGTCGCGTGGCTCCATGGTCACCTGTCGCTCCCACTCTTCCAGCTTGGAGACCGCGTTGACGTCGGCGCCACGGGCCAGCAACAACGGCAACAGGTCTGCATGCTTCTGTGCCATCGCCCACATCAACGGCGTCTGGCCATGCCAGGTTTCACGGGCATCCACCGCAGCGCCGGCAGCAAGCAGCAGCTCTACCGTAGCCGTGTTACCGGTGCGTGCTGCCGTGTGCAGGACTGTCTCACCCTCCCGATAAACATCATTCGGATTGGCCCCGGCCTCCAAGAGGGCGCTGACCATGGCGGGGTCGCCATTTTGCGCCGCGAGGTAGAGCGGCGTAACGCCGTAGCGCGTGCGGGCCAGTACGTCGGCCTGTTTTTCCAGCAGTGCCTCTGCCAGCGCCAGTTCATTATTGAGGACCGCGTAGTGCAGGGCAGTCATGCCATCGGGCTCGGTGGAATCGACGCGCCGTACGCTGTCGAGCAGCGCCATGGCCGCCTCGGTGTTGCCCACCTTCGCAGCAGTCAGCAACCGGGCCCCGCTGTCCTGGGCACTGGCGACTGCACCGACCAGCAAGAGCGGCGCCATGAGGGCGGTGAGTCCCGCCTTCAGCAGGTGGTTTGACGGGGAAGTAAACATGAACGGCTCCTTGGGTCTCACACGCCGGCCACGAGCCCGGTGCTGTCGCCCAGCCTGTCCATGGGCACACCGGCCTTGTTGAGCATGGTCACCAACAGGTTCGTCATGGGCGTACGTTGGTCGTACCTGATGTGCTGGCCGCCTTTGAGCGTGCCGGCGCCGCCTCCCACCAGTACCGCCGGCAGCGGGTAGTGATCATGGGCGTTGCTGTTGCTCATGTTGCTGCCGTACAGCAGGATCACGTTGTCGAGCAGGCTGCCATCGCCTTCCTGTACCGATGCCAGGCGATCCACGAACTTGCGGAACTGCGCGACGTGGTAGGTCTGAATGAGCGTGTTCTTGGCCATCTTGGCATCGTCGTTTTGATGATGCGATGTGGCGTGGTGGCCCTCATGCACACCGACCTGCGGGTAGGTGCGGTTGCTGACTTCACGCGCCATCATGAAGGAGGCGACGCGGGTAATGTCGCTCTGGTAGGCCAGCGTCATGAGTTCGAACATGATTGCAAGATGTTCTTCGTACACGAAGGGAATACCGGCCGGCGCTTCCGGAATGACGAGATCGGCGTTGCGGGCGATCTGCGACTCGGCCTGCTGCAGACGGCGCTCGATTTCCCGGATGCTGTCCAGGTAATCACTGACTTTCTGCTGGTCGTGCCGTGCCAGCGTGGCACTGAACTGCCCGGTCTGCTGTACGACGGCGTCGAGGATGCTGCGGTCTTCCTGCTGGCGCGCCAACCGCTGCTTCACCGTACCGCCCTGGCCGAACAGGCGCTCGAATACCTTGCGCGGGTTGATCTCCATGGGATTCGGTGTAGTAGGCGATCGCCACGACAGCGTGTTCATGTAGATGCAGCCATAGTCCCGATCGCAGGCCCCGATGAGGCCGCTGTGGTCCTCGGTGGCGAGCTCCAGCGACGGCAGTGGCGTGTCCTGCCCGATCACCTGGGCAGCGTACTGGTCGGCGGTAACGCCGGCGAAGGCATCGCTGCCGAGGGTGGCCTTGGGGCGCACGCCGCTCAGCCAGGTACAGGGGCTGAGCGAATGCACGGCGGAGCTGTCGGCGGCCGAGTGGCCCAGACCGCTGATGATGTTCAGCCGCTGCCGATAGGGTTCGAGCGGCTTGAGGATGGTTTTGAATTCCCAGTCGGTGCCGGTCTGCGTGGGGGTGAACTCGCGCATGATGGCGCCATGCGGCACATAGACGAACCCAAGGCGCGGCTTGACGTTGGCGGCGGTTTGCGCCTGCGCCGTCAGGGCCGGCACCATGGCGTCGAGCAGCGGCAGCGAGACGGCAACCCCGGCGCTGCGCAGCAGATGACGGCGGCTCAAGTGTTTCTTGCTGATGAACATGACTGGTTTCCTCCTCTGTGGTCGCTGGCCGCCGGCTTGCCCCGATCAGGGGGCTGCGGCAGCGACGGTGGTGTCGGCATCCTTCTGTTTCATGCTGAACGGAACGCTCTGTACGATGCCCCTGACGATGGCTGAGAAACGGTAGTTGTCCGGTTCAGCCTGACGCACGATCTGCCTCACCACGGACATGTCATAAGGCTCCAGCCCGCGCCCGAGCGCGTATGTGAGCAGCTTCTCGGTGAACGTCTCGGCAAAGTACTCCGGATGCTCCAGCAGGGCCGCGTTGAGACTGGGGACACCGGAAACGGGTGTGCCGTCGGCGAGTTCACCGCTGGCATCGATGGCACCGCTGGCGTCCCGCACCCGGTACTTGCCTATGGCATCGAAATTCTCGAGTGAAAAACCGAGTGGATCCATGACGGCGTGACAGCTGGCGCACACCGGGTCTTCGCGGTGCTGCTCGAGTCGCGCCCGCACGGAGAGTGCAGCCAAACCGGGTGCATTTTCCGTCAGGGCAGGCACGTTGGGCGGAGGCGCCGGTGCCGGCGCGCCAATGATGTTTTCCAGTACCCATTTGCCGCGCAACACCGGCGAGGTGCGGTTCGGATAGGACGTCACGGTAAGCACCGAGCCCTGGCCCAACAGGCCGCGCCGGTTGGGGTCTGTGATGTGGACGCGCCGGAAGTGGCTGCCGTAAACCTGCGGAATGCCGTAGTGCTCGGCGAGGCGATCATTCACGAATGTGTAGTCCGCGTCGAGCATGTCGATGATGGACGCATCCCCATGAATGATGCTGGAAATGAACATAGAGGTTTCGGTGCGGAATGCCTGGCGGAGCTTGTCATCGAAGTTGGGGAAGCTGCGGGTGTCGGGATTGATGCTCTTGAGGTTGCGCAGGAACAGCCACTGGGCAGCAAAGTTGTCGACCAGCGCCTCGGCGCGTGGATCCCGCAGCATCCGGGCAATCTGCTGATCCAGGGTCTTGGGTTCACGCAGACGGTTGGCCGCTGCCAGTTCCAGCAGTTCATCGTCGGGAAGGCTGCTCCAAAGAAAGAACGACAAACGGGACGCCAGCGCCAGATCACTCAACGGATACACGGTACCGGGCGCGACCTGCTCGGGATCGGGCTCGCTGCGGAACAGGAACTGCGGCGAGGCCAGCACGAACCGCAGTGCGGTCATGATGCCGTCGTCGAAGCTGCCCTTGGCCAGACCGTCCTGGTAGAAGCTCATCATGAGAGCAAGGTCGGTGTCGGCCAGCGGGCGACGATAGGCGCGCTGGCCGATGCGGGAGAGGATGTCGCGCGCGCAGGGTTCCTGCTCCGCCGTGGTCTTTGGATGACAACTGAAGATCGTACGGCGGCTTGCCGTGTCGCCCCGCCCCGTGCTGTTGAAAGGCCCGATGATGTCCGTGTAGTCGAGCATCGGCATGCCGACCATGTCCTGCAGGTCGAGGTTGCGGCTATACAATTCGAGTGGCTCGTGGGTTTCGGCACCATTCTTGTCGTAAAACGTCACGGCCACCTGATGCCGCCCGGCTTTCACCGGAATACGCGTTTTCAGGCGCGCATCGATGGCGTCGGCGGCCTCGGCAAAGTTCGTATCGGAACGAAGATTGTCCTCCTCGCCGCCCACCTGCGCGCTGAACACTTCCTCTCCGTCGATGCTGATGGCGAAGGTGTGCGGCCACTCCAGTCCAGTCATGTAGCCGACGATGTTGCGGACGAGGTAGCTGTTGAACTCGTACTCGGCGTCCAGCGGAAAGTTGTGCTCGATCAGCAAGCCACCGCGCGTACCGGGCGGCAGGCCCGGCAGATTGGTGAAGTGCGGGGAGTCGGCAGGGGCCCGGTACACGGTGCTCACCGGCAGCGTCTGCAGATCACCCACGGCCAGTTCACTGATCTTGCGCGAGGCGCCGAGATACTGCTCCAGCAGCGAAGGTGAGGTGCGCAGCACATCGGCGATGTTGTCGAAGCCATAGCCTTCGTCGTCGGCCGGCAGGAATTCGCTGATGTCGACAGTCAGTCCCAGCAGGTCGCGCACGGCATTGCCGTACTCCGCGCGATTGAGCCTGTGCAGGGAGCTGCGGCCGGGCTGCGGCGTTGCCAAGGTCGCCGTATCGATGGTGTTTTGCAGCCAGCTGACGAAAGCCTGTTTTTGCTCGGGCAGCGGGTGCTCCTGCCCGCGGGGCGGCATCATGTTGCCGCGAAACTTGCGCATGACCTTTTCCCACGTCGCTGCATCGGCCAGCACGTTGCTGCGATCGAGCAGACTGAAGTCCAGACTGCCTGCCCAGTCCTCGGCGTTGTGGCACTTGGCGCAGTAGGTATCGAGCAGAGCGGCGTAGTCGGCTGGCAGTGCGTGCTGGGCGGAAACCGACGCTGACAACATCAGGGTTGCAGCGAAGGCAAGAGGACTGCCGAGGCGTGAAAAATACATGGGTTTCACCTGCTACCAAGTCCCCCGGATGGTAAACGAGCACGCCCTTCCGATTCAATCAAAGGGCTCACTGCGGAGCTGTCGCGGTCTGAAGGGTAAAGGGTGGGTATGATTCGGATAGCCGCGCCAGCACGCGGGGTGCGGCGCCTCAGCGCACCGCAAAGAACCATAGCTTGATGCCGTTGCGGTAGCGGGCACCGCTGGCCACGAAGAGCGTCTTGCTCATCCAGTCGTACTTGCCGGCCGGCGCCTTGAAGCGCGGCGTGGTCCTGAAGTAGTACTCCGCAGGGTCCACATCTTCGCCGGCAAACAGCCGCTTGATTACGTCCGGGGGCCCATGTCGCAGGCCGAAGTTTTCCACCTGCAAGATCACGCCATCGTCGGTCTGCAAGGCATAGACGGCATCTGCCTGCGTGACACCATCGTGGCGTGTGTGCTGCCAGTCGGCCGCACCGGCACTGACGAAGGTGCCACGCAGAGTCGGCCCTTCGAACGTGCCCTCCAGAATGGGAATGATGCGGCGCTGCCCTTCGTAGGTCTGGCCGATCTGGATCGGATCAGCCAGCTTGGCTTCTGCCGTGAAAACAAATTCAAGCCAGGGTGTGATCACGGCAACGGCTCACTCGAGGTAGGGGATGAGGCGGCCGAGAATGATGACGCCGACCCAGATCGCCAGCGACAGCGCAGCGATGACTTTGGCGCCGAAGTCGGCCTCCACGCCATCGGCCAGCTTGGACAGCTTGGCATGTTCGCCGAACCAGAACCACAGGGCGTTGATGCCGGCCAGCAGTACGAGCGCCATCTTCCACTGGAAGGCCAGGTTGTAGAAGTAGCGGAACGGGTCGCCGCAGAAGAACATGAAACCGGTGACGAGGTTGACTGCAAATGCCGCGATGACGTACGGGATGAGGGTAAGGGCGGCCGACATCGGAATGAAGCGACAGACGCCGATCACCCGCAGGTCGATGGCGAGCAGGCCGCCGAACAGGGCGCACAAACCCATGAAATGCAGATTCTCCGTGAAGGGCCACATCCAGAACACGTCGCGCATGAGATTGCCGACGAAGGAATCGGAAAGCAGGGTCAGAAACGAATCGATCATTGCCGGGGTCTCCTCAGAAATAGGCCATCAGGCGACCGGTGATCACGGCACCGATCCAGCAGGAAATGGTCACGAAGGAATACAGCTTGATACGACCTTCGTCGCCTCTGGCTTCGACCGCTTCCATGGTCAGCTTCATCAGGTAGCCGCCGATCGCCAGCAGAGTGATCTTGAGGATGAACACGCTCTGGTAGGTGTACTCGGTGGCATGCGACGAATACAGCGCGATGCCCGACAAGAGATTGATGATGAACCCCAGCCATGCCGTACCGAACAGCGCCGAGTGAGCCAGCACCGGCACCTGCTTCAGCACGCCGAGTATGCGGAAGTTGACCAGCATCACCACACCGAGCGCCATCGCCATTCCTACCGCATGCACGGACAGGGCGATGGCAAAACCCCAAGCGTCTTCGCGGATGTAGACACCCAGCGCGCTTTCTTCAATGGCAAGCAAAAAACCATCCATCGTGGTCTCCCTCGTGGTGAATTGGATGGCCGGCAAAGTTAACGAAAAGCCCTGTACCGAACAAGTAAAAACCGGCGCGCCGCTGCACACGCTTTCGTCCCCGTTGATATGGGATAAGTCGTTTGCCGGCATTCCTTTTTTCTTCCTTGTTATCGCAGAAACGCGTACCTTCGTCGCGGTTTTTTACTTCATGCAAAGGGGATATGACTCATGACCTACCAACTGCCTGTCGTCGACGACAAAGCGCTGTGGGACACCTGGCTTTCGCTGTATCAGGTGCCCTCACTGACGGTGGCACTGGCACTCGATCTGTTCGAGTCTCTGGATGCCGAGCCGGACTCCGCCGAGGGTCTTGCGCAGCGTCGCGGCTTCGACGTGCGCGGCCTGCGCGCGTTGTTGCCGATGCTGACGCAGATGCAATACCTGCAGTTGCTGGATGGACGCTACCAGATCACACAGACCACACGTCACTACCTGCTCAAGTCCAGCCCCTTCTACTGGGGCGGGTTGCTGAACCGACTCAGCCAGTCGCTGCCAGCACACAAGCTGCTGCTGGAAACGGTGAATGGTGAGCGCGCCAACGCGGCAAAGACGCGTCCGGCCGACAGCTGGGAGAGTGGTCACGTCGATCCGGAGCTGGCGCGCGCCGTCACCGCCTACATGCACAGCCATTCCATGGCGGCTGCCATCGGCATGACACGCACCTTCGACTTCAGCAAGACCAAGCGTCTTCTGGATGTCGGGGGCGGTTCCGGCTGTTTTGCCATCGCGGTGGCACAGGCCGATCCCGAGGTGCGCTGCACGGTGATGGAGCTGCCGACCATCTGCGAACTCGCCAAGGGCTACATCGCGGAGGCAGGTGTCTCCGACCGCGTCGATACGCGAACGGTGGACATGTTCAGGGCCGCCTGGCCCACGGAGTACGACACACACTTCTTCAGCAATATCTTCCACGACTGGAGCTTTGAAACCTGTCTGGATCTCGCGCGTCGCAGCCACGCCGCCCTGCCGACCGGTGGGCGGATTCTGCTGCACGAATTGCTGCTCGATGACGGCAGCCTGACACCGCGTCCCGCCGTAGCGTTTTCCGTGCTGATGGCGATGGGGACGCTCGGCCAGCAGTTCACGCTGGGGCAGCTGCGGGAGCTGCTGCTCGAGGCCGGCTTCCACAGCGTGGAAGCACGCCAGACCTACGGGTATTACTCGATCGTTTCCGCTGTGAAGTAGTCGTTCGGCGAACAAGACGGGCAAAAAAAACGGGGAAGCAAGCTTCCCCGTTTTTTCCCGAGTGGCTGAGAGATCAGAACTCGTAGTTTACCCCGATGGTATAGCGGCGACCCAGGATGTCGTACAGGCCCGCGTTCACACCGAGGCCAACACCCGTGCGGCCAACGGCGCCCGCCGTGATGTTGGGTTCACGATCGAGCAGGTTGTTGACGTTGCCGTACACTTCCAGCTGGTCGTTGTCACCAAACGTCTTGCCCAGACGCAGGTCGACGTAGGTGATGGACGCGATACTGTTGTCGTCGATGGTGCAGGTGTTGGTACCGCACAGCGTCACGATCGGCGACGGACGTGCCGTGTTCGGCAGCACCCTTGAGCTTTCCACGAAGGTCCGGTCGAGCAAGCCACCGTCGGTCCAGCGTGCCTGCAGGAACACGGAGAACGTGTCGTAGCTGTAGGTAAAGCTGGTATTCACCTTGTTGCGGGCGAAACCGAAGCCGCCGATCTGACCGACGCGATCATCGCGGAAGGCACCCGGGTTCTGGATGGAGTTCTCGTCGAGCCAGGAGTACAGGAAGCGCCAGCCTAGCTGCTCCGTGCCGCTGCCGAACAGATCGATGTCGGTGCGGTAGGTCAGCTCCATGTCGGCGCCTTCGATACGCTGGTTGGCCAGGTTGATGAACAGGGCTTCCACACGGTCGATCTGCACCCCGGTGGCCGTGGTCGGGTTGGTGACCGGGCCAGTGGGCGTGATGACGTACTGGCACAGGGTGACGTCGCCATTGCGGCAGCTGTCGACGATGTTTTGCGAACCCAGCTGGGCGATGGCATCCTGGATGTCGATCGAATACCAGTCGACGGACGCGGAGAAGTTCTCCAGGAGGGCAGGCTGGTAGACGAAACCGACTGTCGTGGTATCGGCTTCTTCCGGCGTGACGTTGGGATTGCCGCCCGACAGCGATGCCGCAGAGACCAGCGCGTTATTGGCCCAGGGATTGCGCACGTTGATGCCACCACGGGTCTGGTCAAAACGCTCGCGCAAACTGGCAGCGCGCACGTCGCGGCTTTGCGTGGCACGGAAACGCAGCTGGTCGTTGATCGTCCAGTTCAGGCCCAGCTTCCAGGCCCAGACATTGCCGGAGCCGGAGTAATCGGCCCAGCGGGCTGACGTGTTGATCTCGACATAGTCCGCAAAGGCGACATCAGCCAACAGCGGGATGTTGATCTCGCCGAAGGCTTCTTTGACCGTGAAGCTACCCGCGATCTGACGCAGCGAACTGAACAGCACCGAGCTGGAGTTGGCATCGCCGAGGTAACCGGCGGGCACGAAGCGCAGACCGGGAATGCCGTTGTAACCCGGTATCACCGTGCTGCCCTGCGGGATCACACCGCGAACACCCCAGGGCGCGATGCCCTGGGCGCTCAGCAGCGTGCCATCGACCTGGGCGGGGAACTCGTCACCCACATCGAGGGTCTGCTGGTCCAGCGACTCCTTGCGGTAAGACGCACCGACGGCTGCGTCGATGGAACCCGCACCGAAGCCGGAGAAGAGCTCACCGTTGGCGGACAGTTCGTACACCCACTGGTCGGTCCACTGACGGGCAATCTTGCCGTCGCGGTCCATGATGTAGTCGGCACCGGCCTTGGAGATATTCTGTACGCCACCGAAGGTGTTGATCGGGGCGCAGTCCTGGAACAGACCACCATTACCGCCAGCAGCAATCGAGCCGGTGAACTGCGGCAGGTTGACGCGGCAGATGATGTTGCCGGTGGCAGGGTCGCGCACTGCATCCATGGCGAACTGCATGCGATCGACGCGTACACCGTTTTCCGTGACGAAATCCTGCACGTTTTTGCCGAACTGGCCGTAGCCGTTCACGGACCAGCCATCAAGGAAGCCGCCGGTGCTGAGTTCCGCATCGAAACCCGTCGTGAAGGAGTACATCTCGTTCACGGTGTTCTGGCGGGATTCACCGAGCGGTGTGTCTGGCACGTTGAGACCGAAGAAGCCGTAGTTGATGCCGGTCACGTTGTTGACGCCGTTGCTGGTGAGCAGCGCAGCGACTTCCGGTTTCAGGAAGGCGTTGTCGGGGTAGATGCGGCCCTGCCAGCCGGACAGCAGCGAAATGCTCTCGCGCTGATCGGAGGCGTGGTTCTGGGCGAAGATGACCTGGCCGAACAGGGTGACGTTTTCGTTCAATTCGTAGTCGGTGTAAACGAACGCATTGTGGCGGCGGAAGTAGTTGCCCACTTCGTCGTCGCTGTTCACGCCATAGGTCTGCGACGGTTCGGCGTAGCACAAACAGCCGGTGTTCATCACGCCAACGCCACTGAAGGCGATGGGCTTCAGCGAGCCGTCACGCTGGAATTCCAGGCGGTTGACGCCGGGGCGTGCGGGGTCGACCAACACACCCTGGTTGGTAAAGTTGGTGGGCTTCACATAGGGGCGCACGATTTCGGTCGGGCCGCTGGCATCCGGGTTGGTGACGCGGGCCCACTGCTTGAGGAAGGGGCGCTCGGTCAGGCCCTTGAAGGAACTGATCGGACGCTGTTCGAAGGTGCCGAGCGAGCCGATGATGTGCAGTTTGTCGGTGATGTCCATGCCACCAGCGATACCGACTTCGTAGTTGCTGCCGTCACCGATTTCGTTGATGCCGGTCTGCGCATGGGTCTTCAGGCCGGTGTAATCATTGTTGAGGATGAAGTTCACAACACCGGCGACGGCATCGGTTCCGTAGGAGGCGGACGCGCCCCCGGTCACCGATTCGACGCTGCGCAGCAGGTCTTCCGGAAACAGGTTGACGTCGACGGTACCGAAGCGGTTGCTCGACACCACACGACGGCCATTGAGCAGCGTCAGGGTACGGTTGGTACCAGCGCCGCGCATGTTTACGTTGGATCCCCCGGAGTTCTGGCCGCCGTTGACCTGCTCCTGGTTCTGGTTGTTGTAGAACATTGGCATCTGGCTCAGACCTTCGATCAGGTTGCCTGGCGCCATCTTGGCCAGATCTTCCGCCTGGATCGTGGTGACCGGGGTCGGCGTTTCCATGGTGGTGCGGGTGATGCGGCTGCCGGTGATCTGGATTTCTTCCAGTTCCCCCTCCTGGCCGAAGGAGGCGCTGACCAGGGCGCCGGAGGTGAGAGTCAGGGCCCAGAGCCAACGGCTCAGGGTGCGGGATCTGGCTGCAGACCGGGCAGAGTGGCTGACGCCCAGACGCAGCTTGCTCGGACGAAACAGGTGAGAGTCTTTGATCATAATTTCCCCTATTGCGGATTTGAGTTGCGGACCAGTGAGCGATTCGCGCGCGGATGTTCGCAAGCCGGGGAAGGCAAAGTAAAGCGCTGATTAAGTCAAAAGGAGAATTACCGGACGGTTTGGTTCGCCCAGGTGGGCGAACCAACGTGCGGATTTTCCGTGACTTTTTGCGGCAGACGTTCAGTCGCAGTTAAGCGAGGCCGAGTTCCTTGTTGACGAGTGCCGTACCTGCGGCCAGCGCCCGCAGCTTGGCGCGTGCCGAGGCCCGCGGCAGGTACTTCAGACCGCAATCCGGTGCCGCGATCAGTCGCTCCGGCGGCAGGAACTGCAGGGCCTTGCGCAGGCGTTCGGCCACCAATTCGGCGGTTTCCGGCGTCTCGTCACCCAGATTGATCACGCCGACCATTACGGTCTTGCTGGCCAGCGCCTCGAGGGCGGCCTTGAGGTTGAGGGACTGTGGCTGTGCGGCTTCGATGGATACCTGTTGTACGTTGATCTGCTCTACGAGCGGGAGGCAGGAGTAGCCGTCGGCGCTCTTGTCACTGACCATGGCGGCGTAGCCGAAGCAGACGTGCAGGGCCGTGGTACCAACGACCCCTTCCAGTGCCTGGTTAACAGCCCTGACCCCGTACTCTGCCGCATCCGCCTGCTTGGCCTGCAGGTAGGGTTCGTCGAGTTGGACGATGTCGGCTCCGGCGGCAAACAGGGCCTGCATCTCGGCGCGCACGACGTCTGCATAGCCCATGGCCAGCTCTTCATTGCTCTTGTAATAGTCGGAGACCGCCAGCTGGGCGAGCGTGAAGGGACCGGGAATGGTGACCTTGACGGTGCGACCCGTGTGCGCCTTGAGGAACTTGACGTCATCGACATGCACGGGGGTGGTCAGCCTCAAGGGCCCCGAGATCAGCGGTACCTTGTTGGGCTTGCCGGCCCGGCCCACCAGGGTTTCGTACTTCTCACGGTTGACACCCTCCGGCGCGTTGGCCAGCGGTGCCGAGTAGCTCTCCCGTCGGACCTCGCCATCGGTGACGATGTCGATCCCGGCCGCTTCCTGGTCTTCCAGCACGCTGAGCACGGCATCGTCCTGGGCTTCCCGCAGGAGCTCCGGCGCAATACGCCACATCTCGTTGCTGATAATCCTGGCCGGCAGCCGCGTCTTTAGGGCATGACGGTCAATGAGCCACTCCGGCTGGGCGTAACTGCCGACAAGCGCTGTTCTTATTTTTCTGGACATGGGGCGATCTCCTGAGCGGGAGGCGCGAGTAAAGCAGAGGCCTACTGCTTATTCAACGGGAGGGGCACGCAGCGTCGGGGTCGCCGGCGCGGCCGACTCGGCAGCCAATAACTGGCGCCGCCGGAATCCGCTGGGCGTTACCCCGAAGTGCTTGTGGAACACCCGGGAAAAATGCGCGGCGCTGTTGAAGCCGCAGCGGAAGGCGATGGTGGTGATGGAAGTGAACTGCTGCGCGGCATTCTGCAGCAGGTTGGCACTTTCCTCGAGCCGTCGCCGCAGTATGTAGTGTGAGAGCTTTTCGCTGTCACGGAACAGCGCGCGCAGGTAGCGGGAACTTACCCGCATGCTGGCGGCGATCGACTCCACACTGAGATCCGGGCTACTGAGCTGCGCCTCGATGATTTGCTTGGCTTCCACGACGCGCCGTACGGCGGTCGTGCCAAGGCCCGGAAACTGGCTGCTGTAGAGCTTGGCAAGGGAGGTCAGCAGGCGTTCGGAGATGGCCGGCGCGAACTCCCGCAAACTGCCTTGGCGAAGTTGGTCCCACATGTTCAGCAGCGGGCTGAAGATGACCTGGGCCGACTCCTGCCCCGGCTGGGGGGTCGTCATGATCTGCGCCTCCACGACTTCCGGTACCGGCAGGTAGCGCTGCAGCGCCTCGTAGGGCACGGAGACTATGAAGAGCACCACGCGCTCGTACACGAACATCTTGCGCTGGTGGCTGTTGTCCATCAGCGTGAAGTCTCCGGTCTTCATCAGGCCGGTACCGAGCCGATGGGAGAGCACCATGTCGCCGTCCTCGATGTAGAGGAAGCTGAAGCGTTTGTGCCCGAGTTCTGCATAGTCTTCGTTCTTGCGGGAGATCACTGCACTGTTGGTACTCACGCGCGCCAGGGTGAGGGCACCGAGCACGGCGATTTCATGGCTGGCCCGGTAGTGCTTCTGGTCGGCCGGCTCGATTTCGACGCTGAACACTTCGTTGTCCAGCTTGTAGCGGTGATTCGACTGGGGGTGCGCTTGCATGGTCGTTGCCCTCGGGGGGTCAGTCGCGGACAGGGGGCTTCGGTGTCAGCGCGCTGGGGCTGCCGCCGCGGGCGGAGCAAAGGCCTGCGTGGCAGCCTGCTCCAGCGCATCCTCGCGACCAAGGCCGGGAAAGCGCGCCTTCATGGCAGCGATCAGGGCCTCCGGCGAGGCGACCCGCTGGCGGGTCGCCCGGAACTCGTCGATGTAAGTTGGAATGAACTGCAGGACCGACGCATCGCTGCTGGCGCCCTGGGCTTGATGTCCGGCCACCACGATGAGCGGATCGAGTGCGGCGATGCGCGCCAGGGTCTCGTAGAGCGGACCTGTGTCGGCCGGCGGACGCAGGTGGGAATTGAAGACGATATCGCCGGTGACGACGGCCCGCAGCGAAGGAATATGGACAAAGGAGTTGCCTTGGCCATCCAGTCCGGTCTGCTCGCCGGTGATGGGCAGGTGCTGCCCTTCCAGCTGCAACTCTGGCGTCGCGAGAGTCTCCGGCAGGATGGCCTGCTCGGAAGGCAGGTCGTCACCGTAGGTCGGAAACCAGAAATTACGGCGGGCCGGCCAGGCGGTCACCATCCGCTCGCGCACCTGCGGCAGGGCCACGTAGCGGGCAGAGGGAAAGGCCTCCAAAATGGCAGCGACACCAAGGAAATGGTCAGGATGCGCGTGGGTGGTATAGACGGTAGTCAGCGTGCGTCCGGTGGCCTTGATGCGGGCCACCACCTCCCGGGCCTCGCTCAGCAGGAACTGCGGATCGATGAGCAGCAGCTCCTTGTCGCCGTAGACCAGCGTGGAGGTCACGGCGTAGCCGTGCGCGGAGGAGGTGTAGACGTCGAGGTGAAGCTGAGCCGGTTCTGCCGCAAAGGCGCGAACGCTTGTTGCCAACAAGATGGTTAACAATCGCTTGTTCAAAACGGCCTTGGCCATAGGGGCACCTTGAGGGTTCGATGCAGCAGATGCAGCATTTTTCCACGAAAGCCGGGGTTATCGGCAGCCAGTGTTTGACTTAACCGGAAGCCGGTGTTTATCCCGCGGGCAAAGTGCCGCTCCGTTGACCGACCCGGAGGCGCGCCGTAAGCTGACCGCCCCTCCCGAAAGCAACCTCCAAAGGTGTCTGCATGACTGCGCAATACCACAAACAAGACGAGTGGTGGGTGAGCCCCTTCAACGTCAAACCGGAAGTCACCTCTACCTTCAATCTGCCGAAGAAAGTCGAGATCCATGATGCCACCTTGCGTGATGGCGAGCAGACGCCGGGCGTGGTGTTCAGTCCGGAAGACAAGATTGCGATGGCAGAGATGATGAGCGATGTCGGCATCGATCGAATCGAGGCGGGCATGCCGGCCGTTTCGCCCGACGACTATCGCGCCATCAAGGAGATCTGCAAGCTGGGTCTCAAGTCGAAGATCTTTACCTTTGCCCGCGCGATGCAGGCCGACATGGACGCCGCGGTCGACTGTGGAGCGCATGGGGTCATCATCGAAGTGCCCATCGGGTACCCAAAGTTGAAGTGGCAGTTCAACTGGACCTGGGAAGATGTCTTCAAGAAGAGCCGGGACGCCATCAATTATGCCAAGCAGCGTGGTCTTTACACGGTGTTCTTCCCCTACGACACCACGAGGGCCCGCGAGGAAGACCTCGTCAACCTCCTGAATGCGGTGATGAACGAGTCGCCGCCGGATTCCGTCGGCGTGGTGGATACCATGGGCTGTGCCCTGCCCGAGGCCATCAAGTACATGGTGCGCCTGGTGCAGAATCTGACCAAATTGCCTGTGGAGATCCATACCCACAACGACTTCGGCCTTGGCGTGGCCACCGAGCTGGCGGCGGTGGAAGCCGGCGCCACCGTAGTGCACTCCTGCGTGAACGGCCTCGGTGAGCGTACCGGTAACGCGGCCATGGAAGAATTGGTGCTGGCGCTCGAGGTGCTGTACGGCATCCCGATGAATTACAACATGAAGAAATTCCCAGAGCTGTTCGCGCTGGTGTCGAAAATGGCCAACATTCCCATCGCCCAGAACAAACCGGTGGGTGGCTCCCGCAATTTCACCCGTGAATCGGGCATCGGCGTCGACCTCGTGATCAAGGAGCCACTGGCCATGTTCGGAACGCACCCGGCGCTCACCGGTCGCACCGGCGACATCGTGCTGGGCAAGAAGAGCGGCAAGCGTTCGGTGACGTTCAGCCTGGAGCAACTGGGGATCAACGACACGCCGGACGACAAGGTTACCGAGATCCTCAACCGTGTGAAGGCGCTCGGCATCAAAAAGAAAACCATCATCACCGACGCCGAGTTCCGGCAGATCGTCAAGGAAGTGCTGTAGCACCCTGGTGACCAGCCTCGAGCAGCTTGCGTACCGCCCCGGAGGCGATCACTTCGCTGCGCTGCTCGTAGGCTTCGTGATTGTGGGCGACCGTGGCCATATCGTACACGTAGTTGACCATCAAGCCGGCGCTTTGCTGCAGACCGTTGGGCGAGACATCTGCCAGCCAGTTGATGCGCTCCAGTCGGGCGCCGTTGCCGAGGTGGAAGCGGGCTACGGCGTCCAGCGGCTTCTCGCGGCTCTTGGCATTCAACAGGTAGTGCGCGCACAGACGCGGCAGCAGTGACGGCAGCACCGGGCTCAGGCGCAGCTGGCTGGACTGGGGCGCCGGCAGCAGCGCCTGTATCGCCTGCTGCTCCTCCGGACGGCAGCGCTGCAGGACCTCCGGCTTGCCGGCCAGCCACTTGAGGAAACCCGGCACCGGCGAGAGGGTGATGTAGTGGCGGATCTCCGGGTTCGAGAGACTCAGATCCTCGACCACCTGCTTGATCAGGAAGTTGCCGAAGGAAATGCCGCGCAGACCAAACAGACAGTTGTTGATCGAATAGAATACGGCAGTATTGAAAGGTTTGTCGGCAGCCTCCGTCGCTGCCGGCTTGAGCAGTTCCTGGATGTTGTTGCTGAAGCCGTGGGTCAGCGCTACTTCAACGAAGATCAGTGGCACGTTGGGGATTGCGGGGTGGAAGAAGCCGAAGCAGCGCCGGTCCTGCTGCAGGCGCCGTCGCAGGTCCGGCCAACCCTTGATTTCGTGAACGGACTCGTACTCGATGAGCTTTTCGAGTATCAGCGCAGGTGTCTGCCAATCGATACGGCGCAACTGCAGGAAGCCGCGGTTGAACCAGGCACGGAACAGCGAGGCGAAGTCCGCATCGAGAATGTCGCGGACCGCCGCCGCGCCCCCGGTCTTGAGGAGATCTTCGCGCATGGAAATCAGTGCCATGGTACCGCCCGGGGCGGTATTCAGCGTGCGCAGCAACGCCAATCGCGGGGCCTCGCAGGCCGCCGCCAGCGCCTGCAGGTTTGCCTGGCTCGGCGCTGCCTGGTAGCGGGCGATGGCCGCTGCAGTGGCTGCCGGATCGGCGGCCAGCGTGTCGTGCAGGTAGCGGAAAAACCGGCTTTTCTCCTCGGCAGTACCGCGCTGGTAGCTGAGAATGATTTCCTCGGCGATTGCGATGGAGGCTGCTTCGCCCTGCAGGCCCAGCAGACTCTGGCACAGGCTCTGGATGCTTGCGCTAAAATCCTGGCGTGGTTTCGTCTTGAACAGCTCCAGCGTTTCCAGACCGAAGCTCGACAGTTTCTGCAGAAGATTCTTCAGGGTGCTGCTGTTCATGGGCTGCTCGTGAGCTGCTCTGGAAGACGCCTTGTCATCATAAACCCAAACTCGCCAGAGGAGACCAAGCCATGCTCCACCCGTTTCCCGCTCCCGCACCAGTCACCGTACCGATCGTCGGCAGTGACCAGCACTTCCCTGTGCATCGCATCTACTGCGTCGGCAAGAACTATGCGGCGCACATCAAGGAAATGGGCGCGCGACCAGGGCGTGATGCCGTGTGTTTCTTCCTCAAGCCGAACGATGCCATCGTGCTCGACGG
Organism: Gammaproteobacteria bacterium; assembly: GCA_947457195.1. Taxonomy (GTDB): domain Bacteria; phylum Pseudomonadota; class Gammaproteobacteria; order Pseudomonadales; family Pseudohongiellaceae; genus CAILUG01. The sequence goes on along the minus strand of CANGUU010000012.1, from coordinate 24,174 downwards.
GCGCGTCCCGTATCCGCCGGGCACCAACAATCTCCACTACGAGGGGGAGCTGGTGATGGCGATCGGCAAGGGTGGTCGCAACATCGCCCCCGCCGAGGCGCTCGACCATGTCTTCGGCTACGCGCTCGGTCTCGACATGACGCGGCGCGATCTGCAGACGGCAGCAGGTCAGGTGGGCCACCCCTGGGATACCGGCAAGGCCTTCGATTATTCGGCGCCGCTGTCGCCGATCACGCCGGTGGCACAGTGCGGCCATTTTGCCAGCGGTCGCCTGCAGCTTACGGTCAATGGCCAGGTGCGTCAGGACGCTGATTTCAGCGATCTGCTGTGGAAGACACAGGAGATCGTCAGCGAACTTTCCCGCCTGTTCCTGCTGCAGCCGGGCGACCTGATCTTCACCGGCACGCCTGCCGGTGTGGGGCCGGTGGTGCCGGGTGATCGCATCGTGCTCAGTATCGATCGTCTGGGTGAACTGCATGCCGTCATCACTGCCTGATCTGTCATGAGCCTGCGCATCCGGCTCACCCTGGTGAGCAGCGTGCTGATCCTGATCGGCATGCTGCTCGGACTTGGATTCCAGGTGCTGCAGGCAAGACAGCGGGTGAGCAACGAGCTGCAGGCTGCCATGGATATGGCCGGCCAACTCTTGGCCGCCATCCTGCCGGCTCCCTCCGCCACGGCAGGTGACGGCATGGCGCGCCGCCAGCTCGAAAACCTGCAGCGCATCGAAGCCATGCGGCACCTGCAGATCACCCTGCTGGACGCTGACACCGCTTACCATGCAGTGGGACTGCCGGCCGACTACGCGCCGGCGCCAGCCTGGTTCCAGAAACTGGTGCAGGTCCCGGTGGTCGAGCGACAGCGCCTGCTCGATGCCGAGGGTCGCCAGCGTCTCGTGCTGCGCAGCAATCCGGACGCCGAGATCGCCGAGGCCTGGAAGGAGGGGCAGAACTTCCTGTTGTTGCTGCTGCTCATCCTGGTGGGACTCAATGGCATGCTCTACATCACGGTGGGGCGCTGGCTGGCCCCGGTGCCGCGCATCGTCGACAGTCTGGCGCGGGCCGAGCACGGCGACTTCAGTCTGGACGTGCCGGAGGCCTCGTTGCCGGAGCTGCGTACCATCACGGCCAAGCTCAATCAGCTCATGTCCGTGCTGCGCGGCCAACAGGCAGAGAATCAGCGGCTCAGTCGACTGTCGCTGCACATTCAGGAGGAGGAGCGGCGGCACCTCGCGGGCGAACTGCACGACGAGATGGGACAGGCACTGACCGCCATCAAGGCCATCGCCTGGTCGCTGCGCCAGCGTCACGACCCAGAAGACTGGCCGCTGCGAGAGGGGGTGGAGCGCATCGGCGACATCGCCGCGTCCATGAGTGCGCAGGTTCGCAACATGCTCGGGCGTTTGCGCCCAGCTGTACTTGACGAACTGGGCCTGCTGCCAGCCTTGCAGCAGCGGGTACAGGACTGGAACGATACCCACCGCGACTGCCACTGCAGGCTCGAGGCCGACGAAGCATTTGCCGCACTGCCGGTCTGGCAGCACATCCATGTCTACCGCATCGTGCAGGAAGCGCTGACCAACGTCGCCCGGCACGCCAGCGCCCGCGTGGTGCTGCTGCGGCTGACGGTCGGTACGGATTTCCTGATCGAGGTGGCGGATGACGGCCGTGGCTTCGACGCACGGCTTACCCCCGCCGGCATGGGTTTGCGAGGTATCCGAGAGCGCTGCCAGGCGCTTGGTGGCCACAGCACGCTGGACACTGCGCCGGGGCAGGGTGTGCGACTCGTCCTCCGCATTGCAGGCCAGTCTGTCAGCAAGCAAGGGGGCCTCTTATGAAAGCAGCCTCCGTCCGCCTGATGCTGGTCGATGACCACGCCGTGGCGCGTGCCGGTTACCGGTTCCTGCTCGACAGCCTCGACGACATGCAGGTCGTTGCCGAGGCAGGGTGTGGCGAGGAAGCGCTGCGGGCCTATGCGGCGGCGGTCCCCGACGTCGTGATCCTCGATCTCAGCATGCCCGGCATGAGCGGACGCGAGGTACTACAACGCCTGCGCGAGACCTGGCCTGACAGCCGGATACTGATCTGCACCATGCACGAGACCCGGGCCTTGGTCGACCATGTACTGCAGCTGGGTGCCGCCGGCTTCATCAGCAAGAACAGTTCGCCGGAGATGCTGGTCAGCGCGGTACGCCGTATCGCGGCCGGAGACAAGTACATCGACGGTGAACTGGCGCAGGCCCTGCTGGTCGGTGAGGTGCCCGCTGGCGACGAGCGACTGGCCGGGCTGACCCCGCGCGAGTTCCGCATCCTGTGCCTGTTTGCCGAGGCACGGAGCGTCGAGGACATCGCCGCCACCCTCTGTGTCAGCAGCAAAACGGTGGCCAACAACCTGACCATCATCAAGGAGAAGTTGCAGGTCAGTAGCACTGCGGAGCTGGTTCGTCTGGCGCTAGGCAAGGGGCTCGCTGCCCTCTGAGTGCCGGCCGCCTCTGCCTCGCGGGAAAAACTCCCGCGCGGACGGGACCGATTCCCTTCAGCGTCGACGCGGGACTTGGCTAGCATGACGGCTTTGCCTGCTGGAGCTGCTCCATGTTGTCCCGCCCCGCCGTACCTTTGCTCGCCGCCCGGCTTTCCCTTGCGATGGCCGCTGTCATGGCAGCGGCAGCTGCTGCGCAGAACGCACCGCTCGAGGTGATCATTGTCACGCCCGTGCCGGGGCAGGTGCTCGAACGCCAGCGCTTGGCCGCCAATCTGCAGACGGCGACCGCCGCTGATCTGCAGCGCAGCCATGCGGCTGACCTGGCCTCCTTCATGACGCGTCGCCTCGGCAGCGTCCATGTGAACGAGATCCAGAACAATCCGTTCCAGCCCGATGTCAATTTCCGCGGCTTTACCGCCTCGCCACTGCTGGGGACGGCGCAGGGCCTGTCCGTGTACCTGGACGGTGTAAGGCTCAATCAGCCTTTCGGTGACGTGGTGAGCTGGGACCTCATCCCGCGCAGTGCCATCGCTGCGCTGACCCTGATGCCCGGCTCCAATCCCCTGTTCGGTCTCAACACCCTCGGTGGCGCCCTCAATGTCCGCACCAAGGATGGCCTCAGCCACGCCGGGACTACGCTGCAGGCGCTCGGTGGCCAGTTCGGCCGCCATGCGGTCGAGTTCGAGCATGGGGGCAACCGCGATGACGGTCTGCATTGGTTCGTGACGGGCAACCGCTTCGAGGAAACGGGCTGGCGGGTCGACTCGCCGAGCGACGTCCGCCAGCTGTATGCCAAGGTAGGTCTGGCAAGGGAGGAGGGCGGATTCAACGCCGCGGTTGCCTGGGCCGACAATGACCTGTACGGCAACGGACTGCAGGAGTCGCGCCTGCTGAGTGCCGACTACCGCTCGGTCTATACCAAGCCGGATTTCACCGACAATCGCGGCGTACTGTTCAACGTGGACGGTAGCTGGCGGCTCGGCGCGGGGTGGAGTGTGGCCGGCAACGGCTGGCAGCGTCGCCTCGACACGGCCACCCTGAATGGTGACATCAACGAAGATACGCTGGATCAGTCCCTGTTCCAGCCGACTGCAGCCGAGCGGACGGCCCTGGCTGCGGCCGGCTACTCCGGGGTTCCCGTCTCCGGTGAAAGCACGGCCAACACGGCGTTCCCGCGCTGGCGCTGCATCGCCAACATCTTGTTGAAGGACGAGCCCGGCGAGAAATGTACCGGCCTGCTCAACACCTCCGACGCTGGGCAGGACCATGCGGGTTTCAACCTGCAGTTTTCGCACAGCGGCCCGCTGGCCGGTCTGGCCAACCAGTTCGTGGTGGGTGGCGGCATCGATCGCAGCGACGTGTCTTTCGTACAGAACACCGAACTCGGCTACCTGCGCGAGGACCGTAGCGTAGTCGGACTGGGGGTGCTCGCCGACGGCCGCAGCGCTGGCACGGTCGATGGCGAACCCCTCGATGCCCGCGTGGACCTCACAGCCGACACCCGCACCTTCAGCGTGTTCGTGGCGGATACCCTGTCGCTCGACGCGGTGACCGATCTGACCGTGTCCGGGCGCTACAACCGTACGCGCGTGCGCAGCCGCGATGCCATCACGCCCGGCGGTGGCAAGGGCTCGCTCGACGGTGACCATCAATTCAGTCGATTCAATCCTGCCCTCGGACTCACGCGGCGCTTTGCCAACGGACTCGTGGGCTATGCCGGCCTCAACCAGGGCAGTCGGGCGCCCTCGGCCATCGAACTCGGCTGTGCCGATCCCGAGAGCCCCTGCAAGCTTCCCAACGCCATGGCCGGTGATCCGCCGCTGGCGCAGGTCGTGGCGACCACGGCGGAGGTCGGTCTGCGGCAAGCCGAAGCCCTGCGGTGGAATGTCGGGATTTTCCGCACCGACAGCCGCGACGACATTTTGTTCGTCGCAGACGACACGGCCGGCTACGGTTACTTTCGCAACTTTGGCGAGACGCGCCGCCAGGGGGTGGAAGCGGGGATCGGCACCGAGATCGGCGGGTTCACGCTCGGGGCCAACTACAGCGTGGTGGCGGCCACCTACCAGAGCGAGGAAGTGCTGGGCGGCGAGGCCAACAGCAGCAACGAGGCCGCCGAAGCCGGCAGTCCCGGCCTCGAAGGCGAGATCGAGGTGGAGGCGGGTGACCGGATTCCGTTGGTGCCGCGGCAGATGCTCAAGCTTTTTGCCGAGTGGCCAGTCACGCCGGCGCTTTCGCTGACGGCTGATCTGCTTGCCCTCGAGGGCGTCTTTGCACGTGGCAACGAGAACAACCGGCACGAACCCGATGGCAACTACTATCTGGGCAGAGGCCGTACCGGAGGCTTCGCCGTACTGAACCTCGGCGCCGACTGGCAGCCGCTGCAGGGCCTGCAGCTGTTCGTGCAGGTCAACAACCTGTTCGATCGCCAGTACGCGACAGCGGCGCAGCTCGGGGCCGTGGGCATCACGCCCGCCAACCGCTTTCAGGCACGACCCTTTCCGGCAAATCCGGACGGCGAGCGGCCGCTGCAGCATTCGACCTTCCTGGCACCTGGTGCGCCGCGCACGGCCTGGGCCGGCGTGCGCTACAGTTTCTGACTCGTGCATGCGCCGCCCGTCCCGGCTGCGCTGATTGCTGCCGCGTGCGCTAGCTGGCGCCACAGGACCCGGTCCGGCGCCACTGCCTGTACCGGATCCTGCTGTTGCCAGGTCGCGCCTGACCATGGCGTTGCCCGCTGCGTTCCAGCAGAATCGGCGGCCGGCGATTGACGCCACTCTTCCGGGCATCCCATGACAACATCCAGCGCAAGCACCCCTCACAGCGAAATCAACCGCGACTCGGTCGGTACCACCGCCGGCGCCATGCTTGGACTCTCGCTCGGACCGAGCGTGTTGGCGGTGCTCACCGTGAGCAGCTACGTGCAACCCATCGAGCAGGAATTCGGTTGGACCCGTCCGCAGGTGTCGCTGGCCTTTTCGCTGGTCGCCTACATGATCGTGCTGGTCTCACCACTGCAGGGCTGGTTCGTCGACCGCTTCGGGCCCCGGCGCACCATCCTGACGTCGATTCCGCTGTTCGGGCTTGGCTTGATGGCCCTGTATTTCACGCCGGCCAATCTGGCCGTCTACTACCTGCTGTGGGCGCTGTTACCGGTGCTGGCGCTAGGACTGTGGCCGCTCAGCTACCTGCAAGCCGTCTCCGGGTGGTTCGATCGGCGTCTGGGCCTGGCGCTTGGCTGTGCCAATGGCGGCATTGGTCTTGGCAGCACGCTGGTACCGCTGCTTACCGCTCTGTTGATCCCGGCGTTTGGCTGGCGCGGGGCGCTGCTTGCGCTGGGTGTCCTGGTGGTGGTGGTGAGCTGGCCGCTGGTGTGGTGGCTGTTGCGGGAATCGACGCAGATTCGCCTGCCCGGTGCGGCGGCGGGATCCGGTCTTGCCTTTGCCGAGCTGAAAGGGGAGCGCTCGTTCCTGTTGCTGAACGTCGGCTTCTTCATGCTGGGTCTCACCGCCTCCAGTCTCGTCAACCAGCAGGTGCCGCTGTTGACCGAGGCTGGCTGGAGTCCTGAGGCCGCTCGCTCGCTCGTGGCCAGTGTGTTCGGCCTGGCGCTGCTCTGCGCGCGGGTCACCGTCGGCTTCGTACTCGACCACGTGTTTGCACCCCGCGTCATGCAGGCCGTCGCCCTCGGCGGCGCACTGAGTTGCGTGCTGTATGCGGTGCAGCCGGATCTGGCCATCGTCAGCGCCATCCTGCTCGGCTTCCTGCTGGGTGCCGAATTCGATGTGCTTGCATTCCTCATCAAGCGCTACTACGGCACTCGGGCCTACGGCAAAGCCTACGGCGTGATCTTCTCCATGTTCTATCTCGGCACCGGCCTCGGCATCAGCGCCATGGCCTGGTTGCGTGAAAGCGTCGGCAACTACGATGTGGGACTCATCGCCGCCGCCGGCGTCCTGATTACTGCGGCACTCATCCTGCAGGGACTGCCGCGCTACCGCTTCGAGCCGATCGGCTAGGACGGGGCGGCGCTGCGTGGGCAACGGCTTCGCCGGTCGCGTGTGCAGTAGGCGCCGATGCGCGTGACAGGGACCAATCCAGCCGTCCTTCGACTCGACCGTCTGCTGGCGGAGTCCACCGGTTGCTCGCGCAGCCAGGCGCGCAGCCTGCTGCTGCGTTCGGCGGTGTCGGTAGAAGGCCGGACGGTACGCGATGCCGGATTCCTCGTCACCCCGCACTGCCGGGTGGCCCTCGAGGGCAACGCGGTGGAGTGGCCGCGCGAGCACTACCTGATGCTGCACAAGCCCGCAGGGTACGAGTGCAGCAGCAAGAGCGCTCTGCATCCGTTGGTCAGCAGTTTGGTCCCGGCGCCGCTCGGCAGCCGCCTGCACTGCGCCGGGCGGCTCGACGTTGATACGACGGGACTGGTGCTGCTCACCACCGACGGGCAGTTCAGCCATGCGGTGACGAGTCCGCGGCGCGCCTGCCCGAAGACCTATCTCGTTACGGTGCGCCATCCACTCGACCCCGCAGTGCCGCAGCGTTTCGCCGGCGGCCTGCAGCTGCGCGACGAGCCGCGGCCGACCTTGCCGGCCCGACTCGAACTGCTCAGCCCGCTACAGGCGCGGCTCTGGCTGGCCGAGGGCCGGTATCACCAGGTCAAGCGTATGTTTGCCGCCTGCGGCAATCGGGTGGAGGTGCTGCACCGCGAGGCCATCGGCGCGGTCAAGCTCGATCCGTCCCTTGCGGCTGGGCAATGGCGCGAACTCACGGCAGACGAAGTGGAGAGTCTGCGTGATTCATGACACGGCGCTGCAGCAGCTGCTGGCAGTGGGAACCGGTGACGAGCCCCTGCTGCTCGTCCTCGACGAGCAGGCGGGCGCGCTGCCGCTACCACGCCAGCCGTCGTCGCGGGTGCTCACCAATCGTTGCGACGTGGCAACGATGGCCGGGCGGGCGGGCTGGACGGCGGTTTTCAACGATTTCGCGTTTGGTGCCGCCCTCGGCCCACCCTGTGCGGACGTGCGTTACCGGATCTCCAAGGAAAAGCGTGTCGTCGAGCAGGTACTGCAGGCGGCCTGGCAGTGGTTGCCGGTTGGCGGTGTGCTGTGGGTGGCCGGTTACAAGGAGGAGGGCATCAAGACCTTTGTTGCACGTCTGGCCGCTGCCTGGCAGGTGGTACCGGAACTGCAGCGCGGGGAGCGACACCTGCACCTCTACCGGGTGCAGAAGTCGCAGTCACCGCCGCAGTCGCTGCAGGCCGCCGATTACCACCGCCTGCAGGTAATCGCCGATTGGCATGGCGAGCCCCTCTACAGCAAGCCCGGCGTGTTTGGCTGGGATCGTCTCGACGAAGGTTCCACGCTGCTGCTGCAGTCCCTGGAGGGCTGGTTGGCCGAGCGACCGGCAACAGGGCTGCGCGGTGTGGATCTCGGCTGCGGCTTTGGCCTCTTGGCGCTGGCACTCTGTCAAGCGGGCTGTGCCGAGGTGGTAGCCACCGACAACAACGCGGCCGCCATGAGCGCCAGCCTCGCCACCCTGCAGCGGCGGGTAGCGGCCGGGCAGGCCCGCGTGGTGGCGGACGACTGCGGTGGCAGTCTGGGCGGTGATTTCGACTTGCTGCTCTGCAATCCGCCGTTTCACCAAGGCTTTGCAGTCGAGCACGAGTTGACCGAGCGTTTCCTGCAGGCCGCGCGCCGCCTGCTCAGGCCCGGAGGTCGGGCCTTGTTCGTGGCGAACCGCTTCGTGCCGCTGGAACGCAAAGCCACTGCGCTGTTTCGCGAGGTACGGCGACTTGACGGCAATGACCGCTTCCAGGTGCTGGCGCTGGCCTAGCCGGGATTGCGGATCTGGGCCAGCATTTCTTCGCTGTCCCACTCGAAGGCCCCTTCCCAGGTCCGTAACAGTTGGCCGCTTTCGTCGTAGAGCACCGAGGTCGGCATGACGTTGATGCCGATGGCGCCCACGTAGGTATTGAGCTTCACGAAGGCACCCTCGAAGCCACGGTCGAGCAGGAAGTCGTTGATCGTCTCGAGTTTTTCGTCGGAGGCCAGCAGGAACACCACGCCTTCCGGAGCCAGGGCGGCGGCGGCCCGGTTGATGGACGGGATTTCCTTGATGCAGGGTGCGCACCAGGTGGCCCAATAATTCACGAAGACCTTCTTGCCGGCAAAGTCGGCGATGTCCACCGGGTTGCCGGCCAGATCCCGGTAGGCCGCCTCGCTGGCGGGAGCGGCTACCACGGGGGCGGGAGGCGCTGCTTGTGTAGCCGGTGTGGCGGCGGGGGCCGCCGCCTCCTCGCCGGCGCCGCCGCACGCTTGCAGCAGGGCACTGAACGTGAGGACGGCAAGGACACGCGGGACGTACGTCATGGCTCACTCCGGAACGGCTGAGGGACCTGCAGCTTATTTTTGGCCGCAGACCAAGTCAAAACCTGTTTGCGGCGGCGAGCGGAGATTGTCTGCGCGGGAGTGCGTGGCCTATCATGCAGAGGCTTTTGCCGGACTTTCCCCAACCCTGAGGGCTCTCCAATGAAACGCGCACTGATTTCCACCCTGATCGCTGGTCTCGTTGCCTTGCCGGTCCATGCTGCACTCGAAGCGGGCGCTGCCGCGCCGGATTTTTCGGCACAGGCCTCGCTGGATGGCAAGGCCTTCACTTACTCCCTGAAACAGTCGCTGGCCAAGGGCCCGACCGTGGTCTACTTCTACCCGTCCGCCTACACCCAAGGCTGCAACGTCCAGGCCCACACCTTCGCCATCAACATGGAAAAGTTCGAGGCGGTGGGAGCGTCGGTGGTGGGTGTGTCGCTCGACAGCATCGAACGGTTGAATGATTTCTCCAAGGATCCCGAATACTGTGCCGGCAAGTTGCCGGTGGTGTCGGACGCCGACGGAGCCATTGCCAAGTCCTACGCCCTGCAGGTGCGCGATGCGCGAGAGGGCGCCAAAGACACCCGTGGCGTGGAAATCGGTCATGGCTTCACCGAGCGCACAACCTTCATCGTCAGCAAGGACGGCAAGATTGTACAGACGGTTGGCGGAGTCTCGCCGGAAGACAACGTGCTGCAGTCACTGGCCGCGGTCGAAGCGCTCAAGTAAACGCACGACCCTCGAGGCTGCGAGGCCTCGGTTGCCAAAACCCCTGTCGGTCCCGGCGGGGGTTTTTGCTTTTCGGGCAGCCGCCGGGCGGGGCGGGTGAGATCATGGCCGGACGACGCAGGAGTGCTTTCTTGAGACAGTACCACTGGCGTGCCGGCGCGGGCGGCCACAGCGGCCTCGCGCGAGGATCGAACCCATGATGCCGCTGCAGGCCGGACGCTGGCCGCCACTCGCTGCGCTCGCCGACCGGCGGCTGCTCGTCGTCCTGCTGATCGGTTTCTGCAGCGGTTTTCCCTGGGTGCTGCACGGATCGGTGCTCACCCTGTGGTTGCGCAGCGAAGGACTCACGCGCACCACGGTGGGTCTGTTCGGTGCCGTTGGCACGCTGTATGCCCTCAACTGGCTCTGGTCGCCCCTCGTCGACAGGGTGCGTCTACCCTGGCTGACGGCTCGTTTCGGGCAACGCCGCAGCTGGCTGCTACTGTGCCAGTCCTTATTGGTGCTGCTGATGTGGCTCATGTCCGGCATGGATCCGCGGGAGTCGCTGGCAGGCATGGCCGCGGTGTCGCTCGGTTTTGCGGCCGTGTCGGCGACACAGGACATCGCCATCGACTCCTACCGCGTGCTGCTGTTCAGGCCCGAGGAGAAGGACAGCAAGCTGCCGTGGGCCTCGGCGCTGGCCACCGCTGGCTGGTGGGCGGGCTATGCCTTCATCGGCGGCTCCCTCGCCCTGTTCCTCGGCGGCGAAACCGTGGGGCTGGGCTGGGCGGCGGTGTACCGCGTGCTGGCGCTGCTGACCTCTGTGGTGCTGGTGCTGGTGGCACTGCTGCCCGAACTCGAAGAGGGGCCGTTTGCTCCGCAGCCACCCTCAGCGCTCACGCCAGGCCCGCCGCCGTCCACGGCGTCCTTCGCATTGCGCGACTGGCTGGGACAGACCTTGCTGGCGCCGTTTCGTGAATTCTTCCAGCGCTGCGGCCTGCAGCTCGGCAGCGCCATCCTGCTGTTCCTGTTCAGCTTCCGCATCGGGGAGGCCATGCTCGGTCGCATGTCGCTGGTGTTTTACGATGACCTCGGTTTTTCCACCGACCAGATCGCGTTCTACAACAAGTTTTTCGGCGGACTGTCCACCGTGCTGTTTTCGCTGCTTGGTGCGGTCATCAACCTGCGTTACGGCATCGTGCGGGGCATGCTGGTCGGCGGTATCGCCATGGCGTCCGCCAACCTGCTGTATGCGCTGATGGCCGTGGTAGGCCCGGAACCCTGGCTGTTCCTGTTGACACTGCTGATCGATAATTTTTGCGGCGCTTTCGTCACCGTGGCAGCCGTGTCGTTCATTTCCTATTTCACGTCGCGCACCTTTACCGGCACGCAATTCGCCGTGATGACGGCACTGTCCAACTTCGGTCGCACCACGCTCGCCTCTTACAGTGGTGCCTTGGTCGACAGCCTGGAGGGCAACTGGGCGCTGTTTTTCGTTATCACCACCGTGGCTGTCATCCCGGCGCTCTGCCTGCTGCTGTGGGTCGGGCGTCTGCTGGCGGCAGGTGGCCGCTCTTGATCCAGAGCAGCGTCGCCTGGTCGGCATGCGGCGCATGCCGGCTGCCGGCCGGCTGTCGTAGCCAGGTACCGGCCGGATAGCTGCCCTGGTCGTCGCTGAGCAGGCCACGCAGTACGAACAGCTCCTCGCCGCGAGGGTGATCGTGCCCTGCCAACCCCGTCCCCGCCGGCAGTTCCAGCAGCGTGACCCGTTCGTTGCCATGGGTATGCAGCACGGCCTCGCGGCTGCCGTCCGCCAGCGGCTGCCAGTGCGCCGTGGCGGGTTCGATGGCGAGGCGCAGGTCGTCGTCGGCCTGGAATTGATGCAGCTTCACCAGGATCAGGCAACCTTCGCGGCTGAACGGGGCGTGCCGGAATCCCAGGGGATTGCGAAAATAGGTGCCGGCATGGAAATCCCCCGTTTCGTCGGAAAAAGTGCCCTCCAGCACCAGGATTTCCTCGCCGCCGGGGTGGTTGTGGCCGTGAAAGCTGGCGCCCGCATCGTAGCGCACGATGGACGTCGCATGACCGCGCTCCGCCTCCTCGCGCGCCAGCGGCTTGCGCCACACGCCGGCCCGAGGGCTGGGAATCCAGGGTTGGGCGTGGGTATCGATCACGACACGCTGGGTGAAATCCATGTTGAGCATGCAGCGCCTCCGCACCGAGAGCCCGAGGCCCCGCACTGTGCCACAAATTCTGCCGGCAATGCTGCGACCTCTGCTGACTGCCGCAAGGGAACCCGCGCGCGGCAGAACGTAGCGCTCGCTGCCATCGCGCCCGTATCTGCTCCGCAGATCGTCGACCCGCCAGCAGCCCCGGCTGCTGCCGTCAGAAGTGGATGGTTGAACCCAATTCGGGAATTTCCGAATCCAGCTGCAGTTTTTCTCGCAGGGTCTTCTGCAGGACCTTGAGGGTCTCCGGCTCGCCATGGATCAGCAGCACGCGGGGCGGCGGAGAAAAATGCCCGATCCAGTGCAGCAGGTCGCTCTGCCCGGCATGGGCGGAAAAGCCCCCCAGCGTTTCGATGCGGGCACGCACCACGAACTCACTACCGAACAGCCGGATCATGCGCGCGCCGTCGACGATCACACGTCCCAGCGTGCCGCGTGCCTGGAAGCCGGCGAACAGGAGGGTATTGCGCTCATTCCAGATGCGATGCTTCAGGTGGTGCCTGATTCGGCCCCCCGTGCACATGCCGCTGCCGGCGATGATGATGGCGCCATGCTTGATGTTGTTGATGGCCAGTGACTCCTCCACTGCCTGGGCAAAGCGCAGCTTCGGCAGAAACTGCTTGAGCGAGGCCCGATGCTCCGGCGGGATACGTGCCAGGTCTTCCTTGTCCAGCAGTTCGTAGCACTCGTCGTAGATGCGTGTGATCTGCACCGCCATGGGGCTGTCGAGAAAAATCTGCCAAGGGTCCAGCTTGTCCTCGGCGTGTAGCCTGGCCAGATGGTAGAGCAGTTCCTGACTGCGCCCGATGGCGAAGGCCGGTATCAGCACATTGCCCTTTCTGGCCCAGGTCTCGTGCAGGATTTCCTCCAGCTGCGCGATGGTGGCCGGCAGGGAGCGGTGGTCACGGTTGCCGTAGGTCCCTTCCATCAGCACCACGTCGGCGCTCTCCAGCAGCGTGGGGTCGTTCATCAGGGGGGCGTTGCGCTTGCCAAGGTCGCCGGAGAACACCAGCGTTCGCGTGGTGCCATGCTCCGTGAGTTTCAGCTCCACGATGGCCGAGCCGAGGATGTGTCCGGAGTCGTGGAAGCAGAGCGTCGCGGTTGCAGTGAGACGGCGGCACTCGCGAAAGGCCACGGGCTTCACCAGACGCAGGGCCGCCACGATATCGGCGTGCGTCCACGCCGGCTGGAGCGCTGGATCCCCGCGGCGCGCGCGGCGCAGGTTTTCGTATTCGAGGTCTTTTTCGTAAAGCCCGAGGGCATCCTCCCACAGCACTACCAGCATGCGCGCTGTGGCGCGCGTGCAGTAGACCGGGCCCTTGAAGCCGGCACTTACCAGCTTGGGGATGTTGCCGCTGTGATCCATGTGGGCATGCGACAAGATGAGACCATCAAGGCTGGTCGGGTCGAAGTGAAAGTGCGGGAGCCGGTCGATTGAGTCCTCGTCCATGCCCTGATGCAGACCGCAGTCGAGCAGATAGCGGCCGAGGGCTGGCGAGTCGAGCAGGTAGCAGGAGCCGGTGACTTGCTGTGCTGCACCGATGAAGCTGAGAGAGGCCATGGCTACTCCAGAGTTGTAGGGTGGGGCCGCGCTGCCGCCGCCTCAGGACTGTCCGCCGAGCAGATCGAGCAGCCGCTGGTGGATGCCCTTCAGCCGCCGCCACGCCGGCTGTGCGGCCGTCAGGCAAAGCCCGAGACAACCCAGCAGGAGCAGAAGGACGACGCTGTCCCACAGCGGTCGGTAGTTGCGCAGCAAAGGAAGATCAAGACCGTGCAAGCCGTTGAGGAACCAGCGCTGGCGCCGATCACCTTGGTCGACCTTGAGCAACTGCGCGTGGGAAGGCTCGAGGTACAGCCAGGTGCGCTCGTCATCCTGGTAAGTCAGTTTGAGCACCGGTAAGCGCTGCACGGGTACGGGCAGTGCGGCGGCCAGGCTGTCCAGCGTGGGCTGATAGTAGGCATCGGGCTCGGTCAGCCACTCGGTGTCGCCGGGCAGCAGACCAGGCATGGCTGCCGTGGCCATGGCCAGCAGGTCAGCCTCGCCGAAGGCGGCGAATGGCCGGGCTACCACGTTGGTCGCCGAGATATAGCGGTGCTCCCACGCCAGCATCGGAGCCAGGGCATCCAGCACACTCTGCGAGGCCCAGTTGGCCTGCTCCTCGGGTATGGGGGGGCGATAAGCAAGGTAGTAGGGCTCGCCATTCACCATCTGCAATTCCAGTTCCTTCACGGGGAATTCTGCGCCGATCTTGTCAACAGCCTCGCGCAGGGCATCGAGCGTGAGCGGGCTGAAGTCAAGCGCGGCTCCCTGGCCCTCTGCGGTGCGCGCACCTGCCGCCAGCTGTGCCGCCGACGGAGGCAAGCCGCGCAGGCCCGGCAAGGCGCCGAGGGCCACAAGGCCACTCAACAGCCAGATCAGCAGCACCACGCCGAACAGCAGACCCGTGCGGTGGTGCCAATGCAGCCAGAATTCCTCTGACCAGGGTAGCCTGCGGCCAGCAACAGGTGCGGCGGCTTGCGGCGCGTGTCGTATGCTCGCCAGCAGGCCGAGAACTGCCAGGCCGACACCCAGCCAGCCCGCCCCGCGCAGCAGCGGCCCCCACCAGGCCTGCTGCCGCCAGAAACCCAACGTATGCAGGTTGTAGCCGAAGAAGCCCAGCACCCGACTCAGGTAGGTGGTGCGCATCACGATCTCGCCGGAGCGCTCCGACACGTAGTACTCGTCGCCGTTGCCCATGTTGAGGCGGTGCAGGGGAAAGTGCCCCTGCAGGGCCGGCAGGTGGGTGAACTGGTCCGGCGCGAACAAGTGCCGCTCATAGCCCATGGTCTCGTCGTATTCGGGGTACAGCTTCACCATGGCGAAGATCACGTCATCCTGATCCAGGGAGCGCAGCAACTCCCCGGTATCGGCGTAGACCATGCTCCAGATCCCGAAGCCCTCACCGCTGTTGACGCGGTAGACCGGCCTGCTGTCATGCATCGACACGCGCAGGCGACGCGGCACACCGTCCACCTGGGCAAGGGCTGCTGCCGGCTCGACCCGTGCCGTGGCCAGGTCGAGCGGCTCCAGTCTCGCGAGGCGCTCGCCGGCCGTGAAGTGCGGCATGCCGTAGTACAGCAGGATGGCGCCCGAGGCAGCCCATAGCAGCAACAGCAGGCCCAGAACGATGCCGAGCCAGCGGTGCGCGAACAGCAGGGTGGAACGCCAGCGAGGCAGCGGCGGCAAATACATGATGTGGGAGCCCCGGGTTCGGAGAGGGCGCCGCGACGCGGCGAGCATGGCACGGCAGACTGGCGCAAAGATAGCCCGTGCGCAGGGGGGCGGCAATTAGGCGGGGGCTGCGCCCGCGGCAACCCGGCCCAGTTTCCTGATCCTATAATGCCTCTCGTCCGCGCAGGGCATTATGGCCTGCCATCTGTAGAGGGTTTGCACATGACGACATTGATTGCCCGCCGCTGCCGACGAGGGTTGGCCTGTCTACTGGCTGGCTGGCTGCTGGGTCCAGGGCAGGGCGCCGTGCTGGCCGAATCGGCGCCGGCCTTCCACAGTCTCGATCACGTGGTGCTGCAGGTCTCGGATCTTTCCCGCTCGCAGGAGTTCTACCGCCGCCTGTTCGGCGCATCGCTGTGGCGTGACCGCCAGCAGCCGCTGGTTTATCAGTCGCTGGGCAAGGCATTTCTGGCGCTTACCGAAGCGGCGCCGGCGAGCGTGCAGCGTATCGGCTTCGGTATCACCGCCTACGATCCGCCGAGCGTCGAGCGCTACCTCGCCGCCCAGCACCTCGCTGCACTGAGACTGCCGGACGGGCGCGATCTGCGCGTTGCCGACCGCGATGGCACGCTGGTCGATCTCGTTGACGAACATCGTCTGGAGCGGCTGCTGCCGGCCAGCGAAGCCCTGCCCACGGGTGCGGCACGCGCACCGCTGTTCAACCCGCTCGGACTCGACGAGGTCTACGTGATGGTCTCCAATCTCGAGGTCGACTCGTTGCATTACGCGCGCCTGCTGGGCCGGACCGGCAAGGCGCAGGCCGGCTCGCTGTGGTTCGATCTGGGAGGTTCGCGCCTGCGGCTCAGTCAGGCACCGGTCGGTCAACCGGCCGGTGTGCACTCGATTGCCGTGCTGATCTCGGAGACCGATCTTGCCGAGGCGGCTGAGCAGGTGTTCGCGGCTGGCGGCATCGTCGAGGACCTGCTGCCCAACGGTTTCAGTTTCTGGGACCCGGACGGTCTGCGGCTCGAGGTACACGTGGCACCGCAGTTGCTCGGCTCGCCCTGAGGCGAGAGCGCTGGGACAAGACCCTTGAAAAACCGCACGGCGCTCCCATCTTTCCGGTGTCCCGTTCGCTCGCCGAGGAACGGGACCGCTGGTCGGTTCAACCGAACGACCAGGCTGTGATTCCCAACCACTGTCGCTTGATGAGGAAAGTGCAATGACAAGCTTTGATTTTGCCCCGCTGTACCGTTCCACCGTGGGTTTCGACCACCTGGCCACGCTGCTCGATTCCGTGATGAACAACGACCGCAACCAGCCAGCCTACCCGCCCTACAACATCGAACTGATCGACAAGGACCAATACCGCATCACCATGGCGGTCGCCGGTTTCACCGAAGACGAAATCAACGTGACCAGCGAAAACAACACGCTGACCGTCGCGGCTGCCAGGCAGGACCGTGTCAACGAGCCCAAGCGCACCTTCCTGCATCAGGGCATCGCCGAGCGTAATTTCAAGCGCAGTTTCCGGCTGGCCGACCACGTACGGGTCACCGGGGCCACGCTCAACAATGGCCTGCTCAACATCGCGCTGCAGCGGGAAATTCCGGAAGCCATGAAACCCCGCCAGATCCCTATCAACAGCGTGGTGAGCCAGCCGCAGCAGTTCCTCAAGTCCGCCTGAACGCAAGGGCCCTCCGCACCGCGTAGCCACTGAACCGGCTGCGGGTCCGCCGCGGCAGCGCAGTGCCGACCTTCCGCGAGCCCCCGTGGTCAACCACGGGGGCTTCTTTATGACTGCAGAAACACCTTGACTCACCAAAAGCATTCCCCGTAGAAACGTCGCTGACAATAACAACAACAACACGAGGGGAAACACGTGCAGGCCAGACTCACCTGGCGCGCCGTCGCGAACGGCGTCGCCCTTGCAACCATCCTTGCCACCGCGGTGGTCTCCAGCGCACAGGCCCAAGGCACTTTCGGTGCTGGCTACGGGCCGCCACTGGCGGTGGAGCCGCCGGCGCAGGTGTATGCGGATTCCGATGCCCACTATGCCGCATTGCTGGCGGCGGCCAACGGTGGCACCCGCCACACCATCGACAGCGTGCCGCGCTGGGACGGTCTGTGGGAAACCGCCGGCAACACGCACATGAACCTGTTCATCGAGGGGGGCAATTTCCAGGGCAAGGTCATTGCCGGTGTGCTGACGCCAGCCTACGAGGCCGCTTACCGGGAACGCTGGCGCCAGCAGCAGGAAGAAGGGCAGGTACGCTACGACCGTTTGACGCATTGTGAGCCGGCCGGCCTGCCGCGCTGGCTGCTGGAGCCATACTCGCACGAATTCGTCAACCTGCCCGACCAGAGCTATTTCATCAACGACTTTGCCAACTCCATCCGGCGCATCTACATCGGGCAACCGCACCAGAACCTCTACGGCACACATTCCTGGCTGGGCGACACCGTGGGCTTCTGGGAAGGTGACCGGCTCGTCATGCACACCAAGTATCTGTTGCCCGCCGACTTCACCCGCTGGTCACCCATGACCAGCAACCAGTTCGAAAGCGTGGAAATCTGGGAGTTGAAGCAGTACCCCGGCGGTATCGCGCGGCTCGAGGTGCAGGCGACTTTCTATGATCGTTACGCGTTCACCCGCCCGGTCAGTGCCGTCTATGCCTTCCGGCATGCTACGGCACTGATGGAGGCCGGGCACCGGCCACAGCACTGGGAATGCGAAAACAGCAGCAACAGCTACCTCGACGAGAACGGCATGACCAATTTCCGGCTGCCCGGCGAAGAAGGCTACAAGGATGCTCGCGGTGCCACGCTGTTTCCCGAGTTGCCGGGTCAGACACGCGATCCCATCTACAACACCGAACTGGCGGAATGAGAGGAGCTTCCCATGAAAACAACCGTTGGCACCGTAGGTATCGCACTGACTCTGCTGGCCAGTCTGCCAGTACTTGCCCACCATTCGTTCAGCATGTTCGATCGGGGCACCCAGCAGATCCTCGAGGGGACGGTCGAGCGCTGGGCTTTCAACAACCCTCACACCTGGCTCTACCTGAAGGTGCAGAACGACGATGGCAGCGAAACCCTGTGGGGCTTCGAGGCGGCGGCACCGCCGCAGCTGATCGGTCGCGGTATCACCGGCAACTCGCTCAAACCCGGTGACAAGCTCACCATCATGTACTGCCCCTTGGTCGACAAGCGCCCGGGGGGGGCTCTTGGCTGGGTCAAGGTAGCCGATGGCAGCTTCCTCATCCCGAGCGACGGCGGTTGCCGCACCGACGAGAGCGTGGTGACGCAGTGGAAGGACTGGCTGGCGAAGGGCTACCGCTCCAACAAGGAAGCCCAGTAAGCCCGCCACCGGCTGACGCCGATCAGAAGGCGAGCAGGCGGTACACGAGTGCTGCCAGCACCGCACCGGCCATCGGCGCGACGACCGGAATCCACGCGTAGCCCCAGTTGCTGCCGCCCTTGTTCCTGATGGGCAGCAGCATGTGCGCGATGCGCGGGCCGAGGTCACGCGCCGGGTTGATCGCATAGCCCGTGGTACCCCCGAGCGACAGCCCGATACCGAGCACGAGCAAGGCCACCGGCAGTGCGCTTATCGAACCGAGTCCGACGGCAGGGTCTGCCAGGTGCAGCACTGCCAGCACGAGAATGAAGGTGCCGAACAGCTCCGAGAAGAAATTGGCGCCGGCGTCGGCAATGGCAGGCGCCGTGCAGAAAATGGCGCGCTTGAGGTCTGCATCGTCACTGACATCGAAGTGGGGGCGGTAATGCAGCCACACGCACACGGCACCCAGAAAAGCGCCGAGTAACTGGGCCGCCAGATACAGGGGGACAAGACTCCATTCAAACTTGCCGGCCACCGCAAGACCGATGCTGATGGCAGGATTGATGTGTGCACCACTGATGTTGCCGGTGACAAACACCGCCACGAATACCGCGATGGCCCAGCCCCAGGTAATGACGATGTAACCACTGTTCTGCCCGTAGGTGCGATTGAGCACGACGTTTGCCACAACGCCCGCACCCAGCACGATCAGCAGAAAGGTCCCCAACAACTCGCCGACAAAAAGTTCCATGCTCACTCCTGACTCCTCAGTCCGCCCAGGCCTTCGACTTTTCCACCGCCAGCCGCCAGCGCTGCAGGCGCTCCGCTGCCCAGGCAGCAGTCATGCAGGGCTCGAAGCGCCGCTCTTCCTGCCACTGCTGCGCGAGGTCTGACGCGCTGCCCCAGAACCCGGTAGAAAGCCCTGCGAGATAGGCAGCGCCCAGAGCCGTAGTTTCCAGCACCTTGGGCCGCACGATCGGCAGTTGCAGGATGTCGGCCTGGAACTGCAGCAGCGTATCGTTGACCGTGGCACCGCCGTCGACGCGCAGTTCAGCAAGGGCAATGCTGGAGTCGGCAGCCATCGCCGTCAGGACGTCACTCACCTGACAGGCGATGCCTTCGAGCGCGGCGCGCGCGAGATGCCCGGCCGTGCTGCCGCGGGTGAGACCAAACATGGCGCCGCGTGCACGCGGGTCCCAATGCGGCGCCCCCAGCCCCGAGAATGCCGGCACGAGGTATACCCCTCCACTGTCGCGCTCGGTAAGCGCGAGCCGCTCGACGTCGGCCGAGTTCTTGATGAGGCCAAGGCCATCGCGCAGCCACTGCACCACGGCGCCGGCGACAAAAATGGAACCTTCCAACGCGTAGGTGTATTTACCCTGCAGGTCCCACGCGACTGTCGTCAGCAGGTTGTTGGCGGAGCTCACGGGCTGCTCACCGGTGTTGAACATGATGAACGAACCGGTGCCATAGGTGTTCTTCAGCATGCCCGGCTGCAGACAGAGCTGGCCGAAAAGCGCCGCCTGCTGGTCGCCGGCGATGCCGGCGATCGGAATGTCCTGCGTGATGCCGGGCAGTTTCGCAAAGGCATAGACTTCGCTGGACGATCTGACTTGCGGCAGCATCGATTCGGGAATATCCATCAGCCGCAGCAGTTCCTGGTCCCAGCACTTGTGGCGGATGTTGTACAGCATGGTCCGCGAGGCGTTGCTGGCATCAGTCACGTGCGATCCGCCGCCGGTGAGGTTCCACACCAGCCAGGAGTCAACCGTGCCAAAGGCCAGTTTGCCCTGTTCGGCCTTGGCGCGCGCCCCGGGCACGTTCTCGAGAATCCAGCGCACCTTGGTGCCGGAAAAATAGCTGTCGATGATGAGCCCGGTCTTGTCACGGACGATCTCCGTCCACCCCTCGGCCTTCAGTTGGTCGCAGTAAGCGGCTGTACGGCGGTCCTGCCACACGATGGCATTGCACACCGGCAGACCGGTGGCACGGTCCCACACCACGGTAGTTTCCCGCTGATTGGTAATGCCGATGGCGGCGATGTCGCTGCCGTTCGAGCGGCTTGCCGTGATCGCCTCGGCCATCACGGCAAGCTGGCTCTGCCAGATTTCGAGCGGATCGTGCTCCACCCAGCCGTCGGCAGGAAAAATCTGCGGAAACTCGCGCTGGGCGATGCGGTAGATGTTCCCGGCATGATCGAACATGATCGCGCGCGAACTGGTCGTGCCTTGGTCCAGGGCCAGGACGAACTGCTTGCTCATCGTCATACCTTCTGTTGTTGGCGACAGCTGTCAGGGCCTCATGTTACGGGAATTTTCGCCGGTTGAGCGTGATGGGTTCCAGAAGGATTGGCCCCGCACCGCAGCAAAAAAAAGGCCCGCCACTGTCGTGACGGGCCCTCGGGCTTTCTCGACCTGCAAGGGCCGGTGGCTACTCAAAAGCTGTAGTTGAGGTTCAGGTTGTAGCGCCTGCCGTAGAGGTCGCCGGTGAGGCCCTGGATGGCAAAACGGGTCGACACGTTCTGTACCGGGTCCGGCGCCTCGTCCAGCACGTTCTGGATGTTGAGCCCCAGCCGCCAGCGGGCGCCGCTGCTGAGTTCGCCGTTGTAGTTCAGCATCAGGTTCCAGAAGGTGTAGGCCGGTACCGTGTTGTCATCCACATCGACCCCCTCCACCCACATCGTGTTGATGATCGACTCGTTGCGGTAACGACCCTGCAGCGAGATGCCGTAGGGGCCCACGTTGTAGTTGGCGGTCAGCACGCCGGTCAGCTCCGGTGTGCCCAGACCACCGGAAACGTCCAGTGGCCGGCCTCCTGCCGGAGTATCGCTGCGCTCTGCCACATAGCCGGCCAGCGTGCGCAGCGAGAAGCTCTCGTTGCGGCCTGCGAAGAAATCCGGCTCCATCCGGTAGGCCAGTTCGTAGTCGATGCCCCGCACGCGCGCCTGCGCCACGTTCAGGAAGGTATTGGCGATGCGTGTCACCTCGTTCTGCGCGTTCAACTGGATCTGGTTGCAGAGGCTCTGCACCTTGTTGATGAAGCACTCATCCACGATGCGCTGGGCGCCGAGCGTACCCACGGCGCCGCGGATCTGGATGTCGTACCAGTCGGCGGACATCTGCAGTCCGTCGAGCTTCCAGAAGGTCGGTGTGAATACCAGACCTGCCGTTACCGTGTCCGCGACCTCCGGCGCCAGATCGGGGTTGCCACCCTGGGTGAGCGTGATCTGGAATTCACGCCGATCGAAGCGCGGGTCCTGGAAGGCGCCGTTGGTGCCCTGGGCATCGAACAATTCAGAGAACGTGGGCTCCCGCACGTCCCGCGACTTGGTGTAGCGCAGGCGCAGGTCGTCGAGCAGCTGGAAGTCGAGACCGAACTTCCAGCTGTCGACCGGACCACTGCGGTCGTAGTCGGAACGACGGAAGGCGAGGTCGGCGTCCAGGGTCTGGGTCTGGCCGCCCAGATTGGCCTGCAGCACCGGCACGCTGACTTCCGCGAAACTTTCCCAGACCCGGGCATCGCCACCTATGATCGGCAGCGTCGAGATGTAATGCATGTTGGTGGAACTCGTGTAGCCACTCGGTATACCGCGGATGCCGAGCGCCGGGTCATTGCGGGGGCCGCTCACCAGCGTGGTGATGTCGTAAGGACCCGCATCATCGAAGAAGCTCTGGTCGCGGTAGGTGAGACCGGCGGCGAAACCGATGGCGCCGGCGCCCCAGCCCTCATACAACTCGCCGTTCAGGAGCAGCTCGGCAAAGGTCTGGTCCACTTCCCCGAAGCCGAACTTCGGATCACCACTGATGTAATCGAGCGCTTCCTTGCTGAGGTTGCCGGCGCCGAGCACGTTGTGCGGCACACAGTCACGCACCGAGTTGTCCAGCCCGATGGGCGACAGGACCGGGAAGGCGCCGGGATCGGTCGGCTTGGTGGTGCCGGCGGTGGAGCGCGGTGAAATCAGTCCGCGGATCGACGGCGAGGCCGCCAGCTGCGCCGGCGTGGGTCGGAACTGTGGGAGGTTTACCCGGCAGACAATCGCGCCCGTGTTGGGGTCACGCACCGCGTCCATCGACAAGAAGGCCCGGTCCACGCGCCACAGCTGACCGAAGGTGTTCAGGCGGTCTGCCTTGCCCTCCTGGGCAATGCCGCGCAGATGCCAGTCGCGGAAGCCCATGTCCCAGTCGAAGCCGCCAGCGAACGAGCGTGTGGTCAGGACCTTGCTGTTGGTGCGGTCGTAACCATAGTCGTTGAGGCCAGCGAAGGCGCCGTTCTTGTGGACGTTGATGAAGGCCAGATTGCGCTGCTGCATGACGCTGCGCACGCTCTCCGGCAGATAGGCGTTGTCCACCGCAATCTGCGGTGCCCAGATGCTGTAGAGCAGCGAACCACCCCGGTTGGCCGTGGAGCGTGCATCGGTCCGGCCGAGCAGGAACTGGCCGAACACCGAAAAACTGTCGCTGACCTGGTACTGCGCGGCAAAGAAAGCCGACTGGTTGCGCACCCCTTCGCCGTTGATGCCGCCGCCGAAGGCGTCGTTGGCGATCATCGCTTCGGAACCACCCGAGGTGGTCTGCGTGCTGCCCGGGCCGCTGACGGAGGAAATGCTGCCAAGCCCGAAGGGGGTGATCGACTTGCCATCAGGAGTGAAGCGCATGCGGTCCAGCGGTGTGCCCGGTGCCAGAATCAATCCGTACGGCGAGCTGGCGGTGGAGGTGACCCAAGGCAGGGTGATCTGCCGCGGGTTGGTGCCGGCCGGGTCGGTGCTGCGCCACTTCGGATTGGTTACCAGTCCGAGGCGCTGCATTTCGGGTACTTCGCTGGCAAGGCGCTGGATCTGGTCGATCTCGCGGGCCTCGAGCGAGCCGATCAGGTTGAGCTTGTCGTCCAGCAGGGCCACGCCGCCGGCCATCGACAGGTTCCACATCTTGCCGTCCCCGAACTCGTTCATGCCGGTGCCGGCATCCACTTCGAAGCCCTGGAATTCGCGGTCGAGCACGAAGTTGACCACGCCGCCGACGGCATCGGCGCCGTAGGCCGCCGAGGCGCCGCCGGTGACGACGTCGACGCTGCGCATGAGCGCCGTGGGGAAGGCATCGACGTTGACCAGACCATCCTTGGCCGCCGGCACCACGCGAATGCCATCGAGCAGCACCAGTGTGCGGTTGCCGCCGAGGCTACGCAGGTTCAGCGAAGACGTCCCGGACGTCGAGACCAGCGCCGAACCCACGTTCTGGGTGGACACGTTGCCGAAGAATTGCGGCAGGGCGCTCAGTTGGCGGGCAATGTTGTTGCCCGGTTCGAACTGGAAGACTTCGACCGAGGAGATGGTGGTCACCGGCACCGGGGTAGTGAAGCCGGAGGTCTGGCGAATCCGGCTGCCGGTGATGGTGACTTCTTCTGGTGCCGCGGCGCTGGACTGGGCCAGTGCCGGCAGTGCCGGTGCCGTCAGGCTCAAGGCCACCGCCATCGACAACAGGTGCCGCGGGGCGGCGCAAGGGCGTACTGCAGGAACGAACATGGAATTTCCCCTCTGATGACTTTTTGGATTGGGGCGAGCCAGCGGTGCCGGCAGGCACTCAGGACCGCTCCGGGATGCTAGCAGCCATGGAACGGCCTGACACCGCCATTCCGGTGCTTTGTGCAGACGGGGTGGTTCGGCAGACCGACGGCGCCTGCGGGGTTTGCCGCCTCAGTACAGTGCGCGCAGGGCGTAGGGGTCGCCGCTGCCGCGGCGCGGAGCGCCCTGCCGGGTGAGACGCGCGGCCACTTCGTACAGACTGGCGGTCTCGAGACTTTGCTCCCCGCCGCCATACAGCGCCTGATCGAGGCGACGGA
>CANGUU010000011.1 GCA_947457195.1 Gammaproteobacteria bacterium | reverse complement strand
CCGTGACTTCCTCCGGGCTGAACGGGCGATAGGTGAGCGAGCGGGAATTGGCACCACCGGCTTTGAAGCCGGTGCTGTACTTGGCGTAGATCATGATGTCATCGCTGACGTCGAAGGCCACATTGACCATCGGATCGAAACGGTCCCAGGAGGCGTCAAAGGCCAGCGTCGAGCGTGCACCATTCAGTGTGAGCAGTTGGCCGCGCTTGTCGTCCTTGGTTTGGCGCCCGCCGATCGTCAGGTGCAGGTTGTCTATGGCTGAGGGCGTCCACGTGGCCTGACCGAACAGGCCCACGCTGTCGGTCCAGGCGCTGCTGGCCCGGTCCACCGTCACGCGGCTGAGATTCAACGGGTTGGTGGCGGGGTTCAGCGTATAGCCCGTGCCGTCGGCGTTCCACAGGTTCATGAACGGGGTTTGTGCGTTGTCGGAGACGGACTCGGTGTAATAGAACAGTCCGAGTACGTACTGGATCTCGGACGTATTGCCCAGGATCTGCACTTCTTCGCTGAACTGGTGCTGGTCGAAGTGCGCAAGGCTGTAGCGAGCGAATGGCCCGTTCGGCACCGTAAAGAAGGAGATGCCGTCGATGAGGCCCTGGTCGAATTGGCCCTGGGAGAGTTCGCGATAGGACGTAATGGATTTCAGCGCGAGAGTGTCCAGCGGCCGCCAATCCAGCGTCAGCAAGTGCCCGCTGGTCTCGCCCACACTCGGTTCCAGCGGGCCGCCGAGAATCGACGAATCGCGGCGACTGAGCGAGACCCCGGCCTTTTGCAGTGGACTCATGGCAGCACCTGCCTTCAGCAACTGGGTGTGGTATGGCGTGCTGCCGTCGTAAGAACTGTCCACGGCATAGAACGCCGAAAAAGCGTCACTGGGTTCCCACAGGGCACTGAGCCGCCCGCCGTATTTGTTGAACGAGTTGAAATTCTCCTCGCCGCGCATCGGGTTGTCGGTGGTGCCGTCCCGGCGAGTCTGCAGGGCATCGATCTTGAGTGCGACACCGGCAATTTTCGGCAGGTCCATGCGCAGGAAGCTGTTGTAGCCGTCGTAGTTGGACACACCGAATGTGGTATCCAGGTTGAACACACCCGTCGGCTTCTTGGTAATGATGCTGACGGCGCCTCCTTCGGTATTGCGGCCGAACAGCGTGCCCTGCGGCCCCTTCAGCACCTCAATGCGTTCCACGTCGTAGAGTGCCGTGCCAAGTCCCTGCGCGCGTCCGAGGAAAACGCCGTCCACATAAACGCCAACCCCTTGGTCACGCGCAGGCTGGTTCGGATCACCCGCCGCGCCGATACCACGAATGCCGATGGCCAACGCCGATGTGCGGGTCGCGAATGGCGAGACGCGTAGCGAGGGAATCGAGCCGTCGGCCAGGTTGGCAAGGGAAATGGCTTTGCGATCCAACAGCGCCAGGTCGCTCAGCACCGAGGCTGAAATCGCTGTCTGCTGGAGGTTGGTGGCACGCCGTTCGGCCGTGACCACGATTTCCTCGAGCTGGGCGCTGGCCAGTGAGGGCAGCAGGGCGAAGCTAATGGCAAGGGCGAGCGCGCGCTGGGGCAGCGACGCAGTAATGGCTTTGTGCATGGAGTCCTCTAGAGCAGTGGGAAGTCAGCGCGCGCCATTGTCGTGCCCGTGCACACCACAGGAATAAAGGAACGCCGCGAGGACACCGAGGGTTTCGCTACTCTTCGATCAAATTCCGATTAAAGGCGGTGGTGCAAAGAAGCGCCCATAGGTCCCTGCACGACGAGTGAGCAAAAAACTCATCAATGATCACGGACGATGTGACAGCAAGGCTTGCGGGGCGGTGCTCGGGGCGGCTGCTGTCCGCTACAACTGCTTGTACTCCAACAGCCGAGTCCACGTGCTGCCGAGGTCGGTGGACCTCCACACCAGACCGCCCGCGCCATTCATGTACAGCGTCTTGTTGTTCTCTGGGCCCCACTGCAGTTGGCTTGGGCGTGTCTTGGCGTCGTTGGGGTTTGGAATATCGCTCGGCAGGCGGCCAAATGGCTTCCAGGTTTTTCCGCCGTCCAGCGACTCATAAAGCGTGTAGAACGGGTCGCTCGGCCGCCACAGGACTGTGGAGTAACCAAGTGCATGTGCGCCCGTTGCGTCGTAGGGGTCATAGGCAACGATGTCGACGTAGGAGGTTGGCGTGAAGGTCTTGCCGCTATCACCACTGAAAAAGCCCTTCGGTTCGCCCGACGTGCCCGATTGCGCGGGCACGAAATACTGGTACTGCCAGTTGTTCTTCGAGGCAAAGCCCTTGATGAGCGCAGGATTGTCGCCGGGCTTCTGTGACAGCCAGGTGCTGCCGTTGGTCGTGGTGAGCACGCCGAGTTGTGCGACAGTGGTGTCCTTGCCGGTGCTGATGCCAGTGCCGGTGCCGTCGGCCGACTGCCGAACTGCCGAGAAGGTGGGCGCGTTGATCTGGTTGGTCTGCAGCGGATTGATCAGGATGCTGCTGACGGTAGTGTTCTGGCCGATGCCGGTGGGCAGTTCTTCCCAGGTCTGGCCACGATCACTGGTCTTGTAGATCAGACCCTTGTCCACGTAGAGCTTGCTTTGGTCGGAACCACCCCAGGAGGCTGGCAGCGAGCCGGTCGAGTAGTAGATGGTGTTCGGGTTGACGGGGTCGAACGCCACGTCGGTGACATAGACGTTCATCCTGTCGGTGATCATCAACTGCCAGTTCTCACCGCCATCGAAGCTCTGGTACACGCCGCCCACCTGCGAGTTGGGCAGCGTGGGGTGCAGGAAGCCGCCACCGGGCCCGCTGAGACCGGCCACCAGGTGCAAGGGGTCGAGCGGGTTCATCTTGATGACAGGGTACTCGCCGTAGCAACCCTTGCTGGGATTGTCCTGACGCGCATAGACCTTGATGCCCTTGGACTTGAGCTGCCAGGTCTTGCCGCCATCCACCGACTTGAAGATGCCGCGGTGCTCAACGCTGACGTACAGGTTGTTGGGGTTCTTGGGGTCGATGACCAGCGTGCGGTCGGTACGGTACCACTCGTGTTCGCTGCGGGCTTCGCACTCGAACTGCTGCAGTTGAAGCACGTCGGCCACGATGCCTGTGTAACCATTGGCCTGCGACGGTGGCTCGGTGGCCACGACCGACCCGCTGCCGCCCGTGTTGCCGCCGCTGCCGCCTGTCGTGCTTCCACTGCCGCCTGTGTTGCTGCCGCCACTGGACTGACCACCGTCGGTCGTGCCGCCACCGGCTGTGTTACCGGGCGCCATGATGAGGATTGCGTAGGGGGTGCTCGAGTACACGAGCACATTGTCGCTGCCGCGGTAGCCAAGAAACAGGTTGAAGCGACCCGCGAGGGGAATGCTGCCAGTCAGGAAGTCCACGGGATGGCGGGCAGAGAGCACTTCGTTGGTGCGAAACGGTGCCAGCGCTGCCACGTTGCCATTCCACGGCACGAAGGCGCCGGTGGCATCGCGCATGAAATACCGGCCAGCGCTCTCGGCCACCACGAAGATGGTGGCGGGTTTGCTCAGATGGCTGGCCTCGGGCTCGATCGTACCGATCACTCGCAGGTTGTCGGTCGTTGCGGCACTGGTGTCGAAGGTCCGCCCGCCGTCGCGTGTGAGACCCAGCGAGAAGCGTGCGCTCGTGGATGCATCGGCAGCAAAACGGGCCCCGGCGATGCTGGTGGCCGCCGTTCCTTGCGCGAGCGTGGACGACAACCACAGGCAGCCGATGGCAACCCCGAGCAGGCGAAAAGGAAATCGAGACAGCATGGGAAAAACCCCCAAGGAGGTGAAGCCTGAAGTCTATCCAATTCACGCTGGCGGCAGGAGCCCTGCGTGGCTGAAGCCGCCGGGGCAGGAGCTTGCGTGGCAGGTGCCGATCCCCTGCGGGGGGACAGCCTCCAAGTGGGCTACCATGACGACCCACCGATGCCTTGCTACGACGTTCCCTCGACCATGCTCACACCAGAACTGCTGCGCACACTCATGCTTCCAGCCGCCGGAGACGCTACACCCAGCCGCTGGCTGAGCGCCGCCAGCGGGCTCGTGCACGCCAAGGGTCGGCTGTATGTGATCGCCGACGACGCCCACCATCTCTTCCATGTCGCCTTCGATGTGAACCGTCCCCACGAGACAGCTTCCCCGCTGCAAGCTGTGCGGCTATTGCCCGGCGAACTGCCTACCGCACCCAAGGCCCGCAAGGAGGCAAAGCCCGACCTCGAAAGTGTGTTGCTGCTGCCTGCCACGGCCGCAGCGCCCGAGGGCCGTCTGCTCTGCCTGGGGTCAGGCGGCAAGGCTAACCGACGGCGCGCGCTCGAGATGCCGCTCCGCAACGACGGTGATGTGGCGGCTGACGCCGTGGTGGTACACGACTTGACCGCGTTCTTCTCCCCGCTGCAGGCGGAATTCGCCGACCTCAATATCGAAGGCGCCTTCTTGAGCGACTCGACGCTGACCCTGCTGCAGCGCGGCAACAAGGCAACCGTGGCCCGGAGCGCCTGCCTGTGCTTCGATGCCGACCAGTGGCTCGGGTGGCTGGCCGGCAGTCGGCGTCGTGTGCCGACGCTGAAGGCAGTTCATCCGCTCGACTTCGGTCAGGTTGCCGGTGTACCGCTCTGCCCCACCGATGCCACGCTGCTGGCGGATGGTTACTGGGTCGTCACGCTGGTTGCGGAAGACACCGATGACAGTGTCAAGGATGGGCATTGCGTAGCGTCGGCGCTTGCCGTGATGACGCCCGAACATGAACTCGGCGCGCTGTACCGGCTACAAGGCAATCCCAAGGTGGAGGGCGTGGCCCTGGCAAACCCTGGCGATGACCATGCGCTTTCGCTGCTGCTGGTCACCGACGCTGATGACCCCGCTCAACCCTCGCAGTTGCTGCGTGTTGACCTGCCAGCACGCCAAGGGATCGTGGCGCCGCACGCGGTCCACTCAACGGCAGGGGCATCAAAGTCCGGCCGGTAGTACCGGAATGTTCGCGGCGATCACTTCCTGACGCGCGCGGCTGATGCCGTAGATGACGCGGCCCGCGCTGCGGTCCCAGGCCCAGGACTGACCTTCGAAGGGGACCTTGATGGTGGTGACGTATTCCAGCGTCACGCCCTGCGTGGGCAGGCGCAGCACGTGCAACAGCGCTTCGTCGTGGCCGGTCACGTACAGAAAACCGTCATCGCCGAAGTCGCCGCCTGAGCAGGAGCTTTCGTGCCAGGTACCGATCACCTGCGGTGGGAACAACCACGACTGCAGTTGCTGCCAGTCGTCGCTGAACTGCGCCAGGAAGGTCCAGCGCTGATCGAAGCCGGGCGTGGTACCACTGTCGTTGTAATTGGCGAAGCAGGCCCACCAGAAACCATCATGGCGCACGGCCCAGGTCAGCGAACCGAGCCGGATACCGAAGCTGTAGCTGCCACTCGGCTGCAGCGTGTGCTTGTCGTAGAACTCCAGCGAGCTGGCCATGGGCAGCTGCGAGAAATTGGAATGCGACAGCACCAGGCGGTCGCCGTCCACCCAGCCGGAGTTGATGTGGATGATGGGGCCGCCGGTGGGGCCGAACCAGTGTGCCACCCGCTCGCCACTGTCTTTGCGATGCTTCACCAGAGCATGGTTACCGATCCCATAGAAGTGCTCGGCATCCACGCACACGCCCTGATTGGCTTCGAGGATGCGCCAGCGGCCGCGCTCGCTGGCCACCAGGCCGTGATCGGCCAACACCGGTGCCGGCGCCTTGGGCAGCGAGTCAAGCCAGCGGCGGTACTCGGCGCGCCGTGCCTCGGTGTCCACGGCATCGGCGGCCAACACGGCAACGCCAGCGCCAGCGGCCCCCGCCGTGCCCACCATGCCCGCCAGTATCTTGCGTCGCGTCAGCATCAGAATTTCCTCGCGATTTCGACCATCCAGCTGCGGCCTGACAGCAGCGACTGGCTCACCGATGGATCATAACCGAAGGCATCGGCGGCCAGCGGGGGCTCCTTGTCGCCGAGATTGACGATGGACAAGCGCAGCGTGGTGTCGCGCAGCAGGTCGCTGCTGGCCTCGGCAAAGGTGTAGCCGATATTGACGTTGTAGGTGATGAAGCGGTCGATCACGCGTCGGTACAGTGTGGTGCCCTGCGTCTGGAACGGCTCGATGTAGTCGGGGTAGCCCAGACCCTGCCACACGGCCGCTGTGGTGGTGGCACCGGCGTCATGAGTTTCACCAACGTGGTAGATGCCGAGGCCAGCGTTCCAGTTGCCCTTGCGCCAGAACAGGTTGGTGGTGCTGCGCCACTCGGCCGCCCCAGCGGCATAGAGCAGGTTGTTTACGATGGGCGCCACGTTGGCCGGCGACAGTGTGGACTGCGCTTTGTCGAGCCAGGCCACTTCCGAGCTCAGTACCAGGTCTCCAATCGGCAGCTCCGGCAGTTCGTAGCGGAAACCAAGGTCAATGCCGCGGTGCTCGCTGCTCGACAGGTTCAGGAACGGCTGGTTGCGCGAGAAGATGCGACCCGCTGCAGCCACTGGCCGGCCTGGATTGGCCGCGTTGTAGGCGGCGAAGGCGGCGCGGTCCTCGGCCGTGAGTTCGAAGCGCACCACGTCCGGGTCGCCCCTGTAGTTGGGGGTGCCGCTGCCGAGATCGATCTGGTTGACCGGCACGCCACTGGCCAGTTGCTGGGCCGTGAACGCGCGCAGCAGCGCCGCATCGCTGTCGTTGATCTGGGCCGTGGAGCGCTGGCCGAGCAGGTTGCTGCGCTCGATGCGCCACCAGTCGGCGTTGACGCTGAGGCCGTCGACGAAGGGCACGTCGAGCACGAAGCCGAAGGTAGTCCCTTCCGACTCCTGCGCCCGCAGCTGCGGGTTGCCGCCGAAGTAGGTGCGCATCACATAGGGGCCTTCGTTGAGCGCCGGGTTGCGGTAGATGTCGGTGTCCCCGGCGCCGGCCGTGATGCTCCAGCGCGGGCTGGTGTACAGCGCCGCCAGACTCGGCGCCATGAATCCTTCGTTGTAGGAAGCGCGCAGCATCAGCGCGTCCACCGGTTTCCAGTTGAGTCCCACCTTGGGCCTCGTGGTGTTGCCGAAGTCGCTGTAGCGCTCGTTGCGGGCCGACACGTTGAGTTCCAGACGATTCACCAGCGGTACCGCGTTGGCCGGGCTCACCAGCGGCACGCTCAACTCGGCATATACGCTGGTGACGTTGCGGGCGCCGAACACGTCGGGACGCGGCGGGTGCAGCAGGAAGTCGTTGTTGGTGGTCTCCAGGCCGGAGCTGGCCGGGTTTTCGCCATGGAAGGGTGGACGCGTGTCCTCCAGCGATTCGCGGCGGTGCTCGGCACCGACTGCGGCCTTGATGTCACCTCCCCACCAACTGAGCAGGGTGCCGGAGGCGCGGGCATCGCCACTGGCTATGTAGCTGGTGGCAAGCCGGGCGTAGATGGCGCTGAACGAGTCTACGGTGGACTGCGCGTTGCGGTAGGGGGCATCGGCTACCACCGCGCCGTTCAGCACCTTGAAGGTGTAGCCGAACGGGTTATAGGCACTGGCATCGCTGCGGTTGGCGGCCGCCTGCAGCAGGCTCTCGCGCACATCCGGGTAAGCCTGATCGTCGCCGTTGACTTCGTTGTAGAACAGCGTGGCCTCCCAGGTCCAGTCACTGCCCAGCGTGCCTTTCAGGCCACTGGCAAAGCGGAACGCATCACTCTTGGTGCTGATCACTTCCGGACCAAGGCCGGCCACGGTCATCTGCGTGATGCTGACCGTGCGCGGCGCCCCGGTGAGGCGCGCCGAACCATCGGCGTTGGGCTGGCCGCTGACATGGAAAAAACGCGAGCCATACGGGTTATAGGGACTGTCGATCGGCAGCACCAGATTCTTGTCGGACGTCGGGCCGTTGAGTGCCAGCGGCTGGCGCTGCATGGTCGAGTCGGCCTGGTAGTAGCCGACTTCGGCGAAGGCAGTCACGCTTTGACTGAGGTCGTACTCACCCGCCAGGAACAGGTTGCCACGCGCGACCTCTGGCGAGGCAAAGCCGAACTGGTTGAGATCGAGGAAGAAATCGGCGTCGCTGGCGCGGTTGGGTGCCACAGTGGTGAGTGTGGGGGTGCCGTTGACCGGGCGGAAGAAGTTGTTGGCCGTGGCGCTGCCGATACGAAAAGTCGGCCAGTAGCCGCGCGAAGAGCGGCCATCGAAGGCACCACCGGGGCTGTTCCAGGGAGCGGGCGCCCGGTCGGAATTGAAGGCAGTGCGGCTGAAGTCGCGCTGGCTGAGCCGCACGCTGTCGCGCTGCAGCCAGTCGACGCTGCCGATGAAGCGGGCGCGTCCGTCGAGCAGCGAGGTGGAGCCGAAGGTGAATGCCAGCAAGGTGTTGGCACCACCGCCATGCTCGGTGCCCCCCTGCTGCAGCGAGACCTCCACGCCGTCGAATTCGCGCTTCATGATGTAGTTGATCACGCCACCGACGGCGTCCGAGCCGTAGATCGATGAGGCGCCGTCGCGCAGCACTTCGATGCGCTCGACGCCCTGGGTGGGCAGCTGGTTGACGTTGACGGCCTGCGAGAGGCCGGCGGTCATCGGGTTGATCGACATGCGGCGGCCATTCACCAGCACCAGCGTGGCCGTGGCGCCCATGTTGCGCAGGTTGATGTTGGCGTTGTCGCCGCGCGCACCGGAGGAGCCGAGTCGCGTTTCGTTCTCGGGCAGGTTGACCACCGACGGCAGGGAGGTCAGCAGGTCTACCGGCAGTAGCGCTGCGCGCACCTCCATCGCTTCCTCACTGATCACCGACACCGGAACCGTCGAGTCGTTGACGTTGCGGCGGATGTTGGTGCCGGTGACCACGACTTCTTCGACAGCCGGTGGCGGCGTCGGCTGGGCAAGAACCGCCGCGCTGCCGCCCGCCAGCAGGCCGGCCAGACCCCGCAGGATGGCGCTCTGCAGCCGGCGAGGGCGGGGGGCTTGGGCAGGCAGCGAACGCGAGACGGACGGGGGCGAAGACAGGAAGGGAGAGGTGCTCATGGAAAATCCTCGGTGACTATCGAAAAAAAACGGAAAACCGTGCCGGCCGCAGCGTGACCGGTACCTCACGATTGGCGATGAATTGGCGATGACTAGTCGGTGTATAGGTCGCGCAGCTGACGCAGGTCTGCGGCATCCACGCCCAGCTCGTTGGCGAAATAGGCCTCCAGTGAGCCGTGTTTCCGGGTGGCGGCATCGAGGGCCGCTTCGATGTAACTGGCGTCCACCCCCATCAGTACCTGCACCACCGCGGGTTGCAGACTGGCCAGCAGGCGACTGGTGCTGTCGTTGGCGCCCGGCGTGGGTTGTGCCGGCCTGTAGTAGCGGTTGGACAACAGGTAGTCGGCGACGACCTGCTCACGCGCGACGCCGAGTGCGCTGAGCAGCAGGGCCGCTGCCACGCCGGTGCGGTCCTTGCCCGCCGAACAGTTGAAGGCGAGCGGCGCCCGGCCGGCCAGCAGTTCGGCGAACAGCGTGCGGTAGTGGTCCGCGTAGCTGAAGGGAACGTCCCGGTAGAAGTCGGCAAACACGGCCTTTGCCTGCTGCGGCGTCACGTCGGGGCGGGCGATACTGCCCATCAGGTTGGTGGTGTCGAGCACATAGTCACGCTGCTGGCGGGCCGGTGGCGGGTCGGCCAGCCAGTCAGTCGGCTCGTTGTGGCGCTCCTCGCTGCTGCGAAAGTCACAGATCGTGCGGATACCGAGCTGACCGAGATAGCGATAATCGTCCGGCGTGAGCTTGACCATGGTGCCCGAGCGGTACAGCACGCCCCACTTCACGGTGCGGCCATCAGCGGTCTCGTAGCCGCCGAGGTCGCGGAAGTTGTTGCCACCCTGCAGGGGCAACAGCCGCTCGGCGACCACCTGCTCGTCGCCCTCTGCCGTCGTCAGCACGAAGTAGGGGCGCTGCGGGCCGGCTGCCATGGCATGGCGCCCGTCGGCATCCTGCGGGGAAAGCAGCTGGCGACGTGGCTGCCCGGTATCGTCGCGGTACTCGATCCACAGATCGACCGGCGCGGCAGCGGGGGCCTGCCAGGTGACGGTCAGCAGATCGCTGCTGCGCTCCACTTCGGCGGGAAAACCATGCCCGGCCAGGGGCCAGAGCACGAGCAGGGACAGGGCAATCGCGTGGTGCAGCAGGGGCTTCGGCATGATGGGGTAACCTCGGAACGGTGCCGACTTTATAGGCCTCCGACAGCAGTCACGTGTTAAGGCGGCCGCCGCGGAGGGTTAAACGTTGCGGAGGATTCGGTGAGGACTTGCGAGGTTTTGCGTGAAGCGGCCGCGAACGCGCTCGCGGCCGTGGTGGCCTCAGCGCCAGCGCTGCAGCGCCTGAGCCACTGTGAGCGGCGGCTGCTCGGGCAGTGCGCCAAGTGCGCCGGGGGTAAGGCTGAGGCGCGGCGCCACCGCTGGCTGCAGTACCCCGCCGTGCGTGACGAAACTGCCGCGGGCCTGGTTGTGCGGGTGCTGCACGGCCTCCAGCAAGGTGAGTACCGGGGCCACGGCGGCGTCGACCCCGGCGAATAGCGCTACCCAGACGTCGCGCGGGTGGCGGGCGAACAGCGCAGTAAAGGTCGACCGCAGCGCGGGCCAGGTCGCCGGGTCCTGCTGCTGGGCGCACTGCCGGGCTCTGGCCTCGGCATCCCACTGCAGTTCTCCACCGAGCACTTCCCAGAGCGCGGCATAGAACGCCGGTTCGAGGGCCGCCACACTCAGCCAGCGTCCGTCGGCGCAGCGGTAGACGTCGTAGTAGGGCACGCCACCGTCGATGATGTTGCTGCCGCGAGCGTCCTGCCAGCGCCCGTCGGCGACATCGCCCCACAACATGGTCATCAGCGACAGCACGCCGTCGGTCATGGCGGCGTCCACCACCTGCCCGCTGCCGCCGCACTGGACGTGGCGCAGCGCGGCCAGTACGCCGAGCGCGAGGTACAGCGCACCGCCGCCCATGTCGGCGATGAGATTGAGAGGAATCGCCGGCTTTTCGGCAGGCCCGATGGCGTGGAGCGCGCCGGTCAGCGCCAGGTAATTGAGGTCATGCCCCGCCTTCTGCGCCAGCGGACCGGTCTGGCCCCAGCCGGTCATGCGGCCGTAGACGAGCCGCGGATTGCGCTGCAGCGCCGGTTCCGGACCGAGGCCAAGCCTTTCCATGACGCCGGGCCGGAAGCCCTCCAGCAGAATGTCGGCGCGCTCCAGCAGGCCCAGTGCCTGCGCATGGTCCTCGGCCCGCTTGAGATCAAGCGTCACGCGGCTGCGCCCGCGGGCTTCTACCTCGTAGCGTCCGTAGCGGCTGCCAGGCCGGTCGATGCACAGTACGTCAGCACCCAGGTCGGCCAGCAGCATGGCGCAGTGCGGTGCCGGACCGAGCCCGGCAAACTCCAGCACGCGCAAGCCAAGCAGCGGGCCCTGCGGGGATGGCAGGGCGGCTGCGGCTGCCGGCGGCGGGCCGGCGGGTGCCGGGGCCGTAGGCTCGCGCGCAATGGATACCGGTGCTGCCGCGGCAGACGCGGACACTGGCGGTGGCGGCAGGGCGGAGCGCGGCTGGAGCGGGGCCGACGCGCCAGGTCCAGCGCGCTCGCGGTCCCAGGTATCGGCCGTCACGCCCTGCGCGCGCAGCACATGCTTTTCCACCTTCTGGGTGGGCGTCAGCGGCAGCGCGGCGATCACCCGCACATAGCGCGGCAGCATGAAGCGGGCCATACGCGGTTGCAGGAAGTCGAGCAGCGCGGCCGGGTCGAGTTGCTGACCGGGCTGCGGAGCCAGCACGGCCAGGACCTCGTCTTCGCCGCCATCTCCCGGCACTGACACCGCCGCAGCCGCCTGTACACCGGGAAAGGCCAGCAATTCCGCCTCCAGCTCGAATGACGAAATATTCTCGCCGCGCCGCCGGATCATGTCCTTCAGGCGGTCGACGAAGTAGTAGTTGTCGTCGGCGTCGCGGGTGAAGAGATCGCCGGTGTGGAACCAGCCGTTGCGCCAGGCGGCGGCAGTGGCGGCCGCGTCGTTGAGGTAGCCGTGGCTGAGCGTCCAGGGCTCGTCGCAGCGCAGGATGAGTTCGCCGACCGCACCGACCGGTACTTCGTGGTCGGAGGCGTCGACCAGCCGCAGCGTGACGCCGGTGCGTGGCCGGCCGCAGGTGCCGCGAGCGGTCGGGTTGGGACCCGCCCACAGCGGCACCGAAAGTTCCGTCATGTTGAATTCCGTGAACACCTCCACGCCGAAGCGCTGCGCAAAAGCCAGCGCCTCGTCGCCGTAGGGCGCGATCACGACGCGGCGCAGCGGATGCTCGCGCTCGCGCGGCGCGACAGGCTGCTGCATGAGGAACTGCACCATGGTGCCAAGCAGTCCTGCCGAGGTCACA
Source organism: Gammaproteobacteria bacterium (assembly GCA_947457195.1). Lineage (GTDB taxonomy): Bacteria > Pseudomonadota > Gammaproteobacteria > Pseudomonadales > Pseudohongiellaceae > CAILUG01. Next base: position 47,644 of record CANGUU010000011.1, on the reverse strand, counting down.
CCGAAGGCGTCCACCGTCTGCCAGAAGGACTGGGTGCGGAAGCGCTCGATCACCGCGGCGGTGCCCCCGTGGATCAGCGCAAAGTTCACGCCGAGGATGCCGCCGATGTGGAACAGCGGGAGCGCCACGAGGTTGGTGTCGCCCGGTCCGACATGGCGGAATTCGAGGGCTGCCCGGTGCGTGTGCCGATACGAGCACAGCACCCCCTTGGAGGGTCCGGTGGTACCCGACGTGAAGATCACGCACTCGGTGTCCCAGGGCTGCAGCGGTCTCGCCGGCGGCCGCAGTGCCGAGCATGCCCCGAGCAGGACCTGCCGGTCGTGCTGGACGAACGTCGGCTGCGCGAGACGCTGCGGGCCCACGACAACCACGGCACGCAGCGGTCCGGTGTCGATGTCCCCCAAGCAGTCCAGCAGGCGACCGTCGGCCACCAGCAGGGCCGCGCCACTGCTGTGGATCACGTGCTGCAGCAGCCGACCCTTGTAGGCCGTGTTGATCGGCACAAACACCGCACCCAGCAGATTCACACCGAGCCACAGCAGCACGGCGTCGGGTCCGTTCGGTAGCCAGCCAAGCACCTTGTCATCCTGCTTTACGCCGAGTGACTGCAGCCCGGCAGCGCGCTGCCGGGCCGCCGCCAGTAACTCCACACTCGAGTAGCGCTCGCCGCTGTCGAAGGCCAGCAGGCAAAGCTCGGGGTGCTCGCTGGCGTTGAAGGCCAGCAGCTCTGGAACGGTGACGGGCGGGAGCGCGGTGTTCAGGACGACCTCGGCTGTTGTAGTGGTGGGACCAATCCGGGACACTGGCGCCGCTGCGCTGCCGCATGGAGCGGCAGCCGCCGGGAACCCGCTGGAATGAAGCCGATTCTATACAGCCTCGTTGGCAGTCTGCTGCTCGCCGTCGGCCCCGTACTGGCGCAGCGAGAGTTCCGCCAGTACCAGAGTTTCGAGTGGGAGATTGATCACGGCCTGCCCCCCGACTGGCAGCAGCCCGGTGAATTCGTCACCGGGCGCCTGATGTACCCGGGCGGTCGCGGCTGGGGGCGCGACGGCTGGCAGCAGGGCGGCACCAGCTGGGCGGTGGACTACCCGGAGGGCGACCGCACCTTCGTGGAGCTGCTGCGGCGTTTTTCCACCATCCAGGTCCGCTCGGTGGAGCAGCCGGTCAATCCCGACGATGCCGACGACATGGGGTACTGGCCCTTTCTCATGGTCGGGCTCGCAGGCTATTGGCAGCTGAGCGAATCGCAGGTGCAGAACCTGCGGGCCTATCTGCTCAAAGGAGGCTTCCTGTTTGCCGACAGCTTCTTCGGCTCCGATTCCTGGCCGGGTTTCGCGGCCGGGCTGCGCCGTATCCTGCCCGAGTACAACATCGTCGATCTCGACGGTTCGCATCAGGTGTTCCACACGGTCTACGACATTCCCGCGCTGGCCGACACGCAGATCCCCAACATGAATTCCCTGCTCGGCGGGGGCGGTGGCTATCTCGGTGACGGCCATGAGCCTCACTGGCGCGGCGTGATCGACGAGCACGGACGGCTGCTGGTACTCATCGCCTTCAACAACGACGTGGCCGACTCCTGGCAGTGGGCCGACGATCCCCGCTACCCGCAGGAGCGCGTGAATCTCGGCCTGCGGCTGGCGGTGAACATCGCGGTCTATGCCTTGAGCCACTGATGGCGTGTTGCTGCAGGAGCAACCAGCAACCAGGTCTGGCCTCCTTGGCGCCTGCTGCTCAGTGCGGCTGCCAGGCGGCGGCGGCTCGCAGGAAGGCTCTCACCTCACCCTCGGCACGATTGTCGCCGGGTGGGTAGTAGCTGAGCTTGACGATCACCGTGCGGCTGGCCGGGTCGATGAAGATCTGCTGTCCCTGCAGGCCGATCGCCGCGAAGGCCTCGCTGTCGGCCAGTGTCCACCACTGCAGCCCATAGCCCCCCTCCGAGGTTTCGGGCTCGCCGGGAGCTGTCGACTCTGCAAGCCAGGCGGCAGGTACCACGCGGCGCCCTTCGGCAACACCGCCGTCCAGCACCATCTGGCCGAAGCGGGCAAAATCCCGCAGCGTTGCGTTGAAGCCGGCTCCGCTGAATTCGCGTCCGATGCCGGGTGGTCCGTCCATGATGTAGTAACCATCGGCTTCGGCCCCCAGCGGTTCCCACAGGCACTGAGTCGTATAAGCCGCCACGCTCATGTTGGTGACGCGCTCCAGCAACCAGCCAAGTACAGCCGTGTCGAGCGTCTTGTACTGAAAATGACTGCCGGGTGGATACAGGCGTGCGATGCGGCGGGCCGGATCGACGAAGCGTGCCACGTTCTTCACCAGCGCCGCGATGTGGTTGCTGGCCGCTGTACCGGGATTGGCGAAATCATAGCGCTCCTCGTAGTCCACGCCCGAGCGCATCTGCATGACCTGGCGTACGGTCACACCCTCATAGCCACCGCCCTGTAGTTCCGTGAGGAGGTCGGAGATCGGCACGTCGAGCGAGGTAAGGTAGCCGTCCTCCAGCGCACAACCGATCAGCACCGAAGTGATCGACTTGGTCATCGACCAGCCGATGAAGCGGCTGTTGGCACTGCTGCCGTTGCGGTAAATCTCGCTGACGACGCGACCGTCCTTGAGGATCAGCAGGGCATTCGTATACGTGCGTTCCAATACGTCGAGGGCCGCATGGCGCTCACCCTGCCACTCGTAATCGAAGTCAAGGGCCTGCTCCGTCTGCGGCAGTTGCCAGGGCTGGCCGCTTTTCGCCACCGTACGGGTTGTAAACAACTGCTCCATGCTGCGGAAGGTCAGCGCGTTGACCTCTGGATCCAGCATGTGCCACCGCAGCACCTGCACGGCCACCGGTACGCTCGACGCCGGGGACCCGGCCAGTGGGGGCGGCAGCGCCTGCTGGGCGAGCAATTCGGAATCTTGCACGCAGAGCAGGACAGTCAGCAGCAGGTAACGCAAGTGCATGGGCAAGGGTCCTCTCATGAACTGAAGGTCACAGGCTCAACTCCTTTCCCCAAAGGTGTCGGTCACCCGCGCTAGGGCATCTTCAAGATGGCGGAGATGGCCATCCCGAGACACTGCTTCAACGACATCATGCGCATGATCGCGGTACTTCGGCCGCCGCCTGTCACATCGACTGCGTAGTGCGTTCCGATGTCGCGTGTCCAATCGCAAGCGAAGGGAGAGGCGCGTCTCGATGAAAGAGAATTCAGTGTCTTTTCCGCTCACCAACCCAAGCGAGCGCCTGGACAAGGCGCCGAAGTCTGCCCTGCATCGGAACTCGCTTGTCTAGATCCCAAGATTACGGCCGGTTTGGCCTTAACCAAGCGCTCATCCAGGGAATGTCGGTCCAACACAGTTGCCGGTCGCATCGGGCCGAGAGATTGACCTCCATCAAGGACTTCAGCCGTGACAGCGTATAGCCTACTCCAATACGGTACTCCCCGGCTGTAGCCCAAGGATGAATATGTCCATTATGCAAGGCCTACGAGCCTATCACGCTGTTCTTGGTATTCTGGTCATTGCCGCCTTTCTCACAGGCGAACTGGGCACGATCCACGCGGTGATGGGTTACGCGATCGCGGTCATCATTGCAGGTCGGCTCATTGCTGCCCTCACAGGTCTTGGGCAATTGGGCCTGACACGTTTCTACCCGCAGTTCGACGGGCTGACGCTCTGCAACGCCTTCACCCACCCAGCCATCAGTAAGACGCTGCTTGCCGGTATCGCCGCCTGCCTGATCTTGGCCACGGCCACCGGCATCGCGATGGATCGCGGCAGGACGCTAGGTTTGGCAACCAGCGTCGTCGTCGCCGAGGCGCAGGCGGGGGGTGACAGTCGTGAGCACCGCCAAGCCGTCGAAGCCCGTGGCGGCGAGCAGGAGGATGGCATCGTCGGCGAACTACACGAGGGGTTATCGAACCTTCTCATGACCATTGTCGGGCTTCATGGCGCCTACCTGTTTCTATTCAAGCGCCCGTTGGCGCGCTTCATGCTGTTCATCGTGACGCCCAAGTCCCGGCAAGGTGAACCGGCTCGCGCGCCTTGATGCGCGGTACGCGCGGCAACGCGCCCCAAACTCCGCAGGCGACGCCAGCACTCCCAAGGAAAACCTCATGCCGCGTCTTCACCACAACCCGGAACGCCATCTTGTGTCGCGCATCGGATGGCTCCGGGCAGCGGTGCTGGGGGCGAATGATGGCATCGTCTCTACCGCCAGCCTGATCGTTGGCGTAGCCGCGGCTACGGCCACGCAGAGCGACATCTTGATCGCCGGCGTGGCCGGCTTGGTCGCGGGTGCGATGTCGATGGCGGCTGGCGAGTACGTGTCGGTCAGCTCCCAATCCGATACGGAACAGGCCGATCTCGCTCGGGAAACCCAGGAGTTGCGCGACAATCCCGCCTCCGAGCGTGAGGAACTGTCCGAGATCTACGTCCGGCGCGGGCTGGACCGCGATCTGGCCCGGCAGGTCGCCGCGCAGTTGATGGCCAAATCTGCGCTCGGGGCCCATGCGCAGGATGAACTTGGGATGTCCGAGATCACCTCGGCGCGCCCGATTCAGGCTGCGCTGACCTCGGCAGCCACTTTCGCCATTGGCGCTGCCATGCCCCTCCTGATGGTGGTCGTCGCGCCGAACGACCAGCTCGTCTGGGTCGTCTCCGGCGCCTCGCTGGCGTTTCTGGCCTTGTTGGGTGCCATCGGCGCCCAGGCGGGCGGCGCCAATATGCTGCGTGCCACGGCGCGCGTGACCTTCTGGGGCGCGCTGGCGATGGCATTGACGGCTGGCATTGGTGCGCTGTTCGGCACGGTGGTGTAGCCGATGCGCCTGCCCAATTGGGCAAAAGTCCGCTGGTGGATCCGGGCTTGGTCGGCTGCAGGCGTTTGCATTCTCACTTCGCTGGTTTGTTCCGCTGCCCTGCGTGGTGAGCCTCGTACCTGCGCACGAAGAATGCCGCTCGACTGTCCGACCAATCTGGGATTGATCCGGTCGTGTCGATGGTCGATGCAACTTCTGCTTCCACGGCGAGAAAACGCTTAGGTTCCGGAAGCCCTGTTGGCAGCCTCAGGGTTCGCCGTCGACCGCGGTCAACGGTACACGCAGCAAGGTGAAGATTGATACGAGCACGGGCACTGCCAGCAACAGGCAGACCAGAAACCGCGAATAGTCGGCGCCTAACAGGAAGCCGGCGGTAGCCGGGCCGAAGGTGGAACCCAGGCGGCCGGCACTCATGACGATGCCCATGCCGGTGGCCCGCACCCGGGCCGGGAACGTGGTGGCCCCGCAGGCATAAAGCACCACCGCCGCCCCGAAGATGCAAAAGCCCATCAGGAAGGCGCTGCCCTGTGCCAGCGGCAGGTTGTCGGCGGCGCTGCCGAATACCACCAGCGCAAGCCCCATGCCCAGCAGCGTGGCAAACGACACGGGGCGAATGGGGTAGCGGAAGCTGGCGATGCCGATCAGGATGCCGCCGACGATGCCGCCGAAGCTGGTCAGCCGCGACACCAGCAGCCCGTCGGCCAGGGTGAAGCCGGCGTTGGTGGTGAGCTGGTTGTTCCAGTTGAGGAAGAAATACTGGGTGAACATGTAGAGAAAGTAGCTCGCGGCCATCAGCAGCGTGCGCGACCGGAGTGGCGCCTTGAACAGATCCAGCAGGCCGCCCTGCCGAGACCGGGTCTGCGGGGCGGGCAGCGCGCCCAGCACGGCAAAGCCCAGCCGGCCCAGGATACGGTTGACGTCTGCCAGCGCCGCCGGCGTCTGGCGTGCAACCAACACGTCCAGGGATTCCGGCAGTAGGAAATAGATGACCGGCATCAGCAGGCAGGAGCAGACACCGCCGAACACGAACACGCCGCGCCAGTCGAGCACGTCCAGTAGCCAGGGTGCTGCATAGGTGCCGAGCAGCGTACCGACCGTGTAGCCGATGGTCACGAGTCCGAGGCCGAGATTGCGGGTCTTCAGCGAGCAGTACTCGAACACCAGCGTGCCGACGCAAGCGGCCATCGCCCCCACGCCGAGCCCCGTGCAAAAGCGCATGGCCATCAGGAAGGGCACCGAGTCGGCGGTGGCACTCAGCAACATGCCAAGGCTCATGAGACCGAGATTCAGCAGTATCGCGCTGCGGCGACCGAGCAGATCGGCCACCGGTGACAGCAGCAGGGCCCCGCAGGCCATGCCGAACAGGCCGGCACTGAACAACAGCCCGAGGGCCTCCGGGCCAAGCTGCCATTCGGCGGTGAGCAGCGGTGAAATCAGCGAAAGCGCGAGGATGTCGTAACCGTCGAGCAGGTTGATGAGGACGCCGAGCGTGATGACCAGCAGTTGATAGGGCCGCAGCGGTGTGTTGTCGATCTCGTGACGGACCTCGGCCAGACTCATGCGGTTTCCCCTGTTCTAGTGGGCGTGGCGGCCAGCCAGTGTACTGAGGCCCTGATTGGCGGGCAAACCAGCGGGCCGGCCACCGGCGGCACGGCTCTTTTCCGCACCTGAAGCCGGGTGCTATAACGCTTCGCGCCCCCTTTGCTGCTTCTGCTGCCCTCCATGACTGCTGCTCCCGCTCCCGTACCCCATTCGATCAAGGCCGTCATCCGCTACGTGGTGAAGGGTGAGAAGACGCTGTTCTACCCGGCCGACCGCGACAAGTCCTACTGGCCTGCCGATGATCACGACATGCTGCTGACTGACATGCGCCCGCTGCGCCAGCAGCTCACGGTCGAGCGCAACGGCTTTACCCTGTTGCAGCATGTGACGGCGGTGAAGAATTTTTTCGACGCGGCCGAGGTGGAGCGGGTGTTCTTTCCCGAAGTCATCGCGCTGGCAAAGCAGGTCAATCACGCCGTACACGCCATCGCCTTCGGCCCGGTACCGCGCAGCGATGATCCCGCAAGCGCCCAGGGTCGCTTGCCGGCGTTCGGTGCCCATGTTGACTACGGGCGCGCCACCATCGAGGAGCAGGTACGCCGTACGCTGGGTGCCGAGGCCGCTGCCTATTGGCTGCAGAAGCGCTTCGTGCTCATGAACTTCTGGCGGCCGATCACCACGGTGTACCGCACGCCGCTGGCGCTCTGCGACGCCTCCACCGTAGCGCCCGACGATCTCAACGACAGCGAAATCCGCGGCGGTCTCGACGACCCCACGCGGCCGCCGCTGTTCGGCTTCAATCTCAGCTATAACCCGCAGCACCGCTGGTACTACGTGCCGCGCATGCGACCCGACGAGGTGTTCGCCTTCAAGCTGTTCGACTCCGATGCAGACAGGCCGCAGTGGACGGGCCATACCGCCTTTGCCGACCCGGAAAGCCCGCCAGATGCGCCGCCGCGCCAGAGCATGGAGATTCGCACGGTATCCTTCATCGACCAATAGGCAGGCCGGCTGTCGCCTGCGGGCAGTCGATACCGGCCAGCCACCACTCAACCATCGCCAACAACACAACAACGAGGGGAATCTGATGGGCAATTCGAACGGCAAGGTCGCCAGCTACGAAAACGGTCTGCTGCTGTTGCTCGGGTTCACGTTCGGCATCGTGTTCTTCGAGCGCAATGCCATCGGCAATCTGGCGGCCTACATCATTCCTGATCTCGGCCTCAGTCAGGCGCAGGTGGGCATGCTCGGCTCTGGCCTGTCACTGGCCTGGGCCCTCTCTGCCTACCTGATCGGCGCCTGGTCCGACAAGAGCGGCGTGCGCAAGCCGTTTCTGATCGTTTCCATCGTTGTGTTCTCGCTCTGCTCGGTGCTGTCCGGACTGGCAGGTTCGTTTGCGATGCTGCTGCTGTCCCGGGTACTGATGGGCGCCGCTGAAGGTCCGTTCCTCCCTATCTGCTTTTCGATCATGAACATCGAGTCCTCACCGCAGCGCCGCGGTGTGAATGCCGGTCTCATGCAGAACTTCTTCGCGTCATTGCTCGGTACCACGCTGGCGCCGCTGCTGCTGCCACAGTTGGCCGAGGCCTTTGGCTGGCGTACGGCGTTTTTTCTCAGCGCCATCCCGGGACTGGTCTGCGCGCTGCTGGTATGGCGTTTCGTGCGCGAGCCGGTGGCGCCGCCCGCGAGTGCCGTCGAGACGCTCGCCGAGAAACCTGGTCTGCTGGCGATGCTGAAGCAGCGCAACATCCTGGTCTGCTGCGGCATCGCCATCTTCATGATTTCCTGGTACCTGGTCGGCATCATCTTCCTGCCCGTCTTCTTCACCGTCATGCGCGGCATGACGCCGGAGGTCGCCGGGCAGGTGGTGGCGCCGATGGGCATTGCGACCATGATCTGCGGCTTCGTCGTGCCGGCGATCTCCGACCGCATCGGTCGCAGGCCGGCGATGATCATCTTCACCTTCATCGGTCTCATCACGCCCATTGCCGCCGTACACTTCACCGGGCCGCTGCCCTTGCTGAGCCTGCTGCTGCTGATCGGCTGGACCGCGTCCGGCTCCTTCGCCGTGTTCATGGGCGTAATCCCCTCCGAGACCGTACCCAAGGCGCTGGCGGCTTCGTCGATGGGACTGGTGGTCGGCGCTGGCGAACTCGTGGGCGGCGTGCTGTCACCGACCATCTCCGGCTGGATCGCCGACCAGACCTCGCTGGTGGCGCACATGGTGGTGATGATGGTGTGCTCCTTTGTCGGGGGTCTGCTCAGCCTGTTGCTGGTCGAGACGGCGCCGGGCAAAGTCAGCGCGCCGCGCACGGCCTGACAGCACCTGCGCCACCCGGAGTCTGGCCACGCTGCGAGGCGTGACACAGCGCTTTTTCCTTCCATGACCAGAGGAGTCCTTGCATGACCACGCCCGAGCAGAACGAACAGATCGTCCGCCATTTCTTCGAGGTGCTGAGCAGCGGCCATCTTGAAAACATCCGCAAGACCCTGCACCCCGACGCCAGCTGGACGCCGATGGTCAAGGATGTGCCCGGTGCCGGGGTGCACGCGCCGCGCGATGTCATCGTCGACCAGTTCCTGGCGCCCGTTCGTGGCATCTTCGAGGACGGCGACCCCAAGACCACCGTCGACAACCTCTTCGCCAAGGGCAATCAGGTGTGTGTGGAAAGCCGTGGCCAGGGCAAACTGCGCAACGGCAATGTCTACAACAACCAGTACTGCTGGGTCATCGAAGTGAAGGATGGTCTGGTCTGGAAGATCCGCGAATACATGGACAGCCACTACGTCATGAAGGTGGTCTAGGCGCTTGTGGAGAAGCCTGCGGCGCACGGCCGCTTGCTGCAGGCAGACGGCAGGCCTATTTGGCTTCCACCTTCTCCGCGCCGCAGCGCGCGCAGCGGTAGACAGTGACCAGCTTGCCCTGCCGCGTGTCGAAAGGTTTCTGCTGCCAGATGGCCCAGCGATGGTGACCATTGGCGCAGAGCTGGCTGCGCCGAGGTGCTGCTCTGCGCTGGAAGGGGAGAATGTCGCCCATGGCCTGTGACGCGGCGCCGGCCGGTCTCCTCAATTCAACCGGTCCACCGACAGGCCCAGGTCCTCAAACATCTTCATCGCCGTGGCGCGGCCTGCGCCGAACACGCCACCGCCCGGATGCTGGAAGGGGCCCACCAGATAGAACCGGTCGATGCCAGGCACGGTGTTCTGGCCGAGGTCCGGCGTGGGCCGGTGCGCGCCGTTCTGCACGAGATTGAAGGCCACACCGTGGATGTCGCCCTTGCGGAAGCTGGCGCTGTGGCGCTCCATGTCGAGTGGACTGTCACAGTGCCACTTGAGGATGGTGTCCTTGTTGAGGTTGTCGATGTAGGGCTGCATGCGGTCGATGAGGCCCCAGGCGAATTCCTCCTTGCAGACATCCCAGTGGCGGGCGCCGCCCTGCGGATGTTCGTAGGGCACATAGTCCCATACGTGCATGGTCGCCTTGCCGGCCGGTGCGCGACTGGGGTCGATATTGGTGACCGTGCCAAGGCCGATCAGTGAATCCTTCGGCAGCCGGCCGTAGCGCAGGTCGTCGAAGTGACCGCGCAGGGTGTCGATGTGGTCGGGCAGAAGTTCGATCATCATGGCGCTGCGGGCCTTGTCGCCACACTTGAACTTGAGCGGCTCGTCCAGGGCGGCATGGATGGTAAACACCACGTTTTCGGTAAGCGCCGCTTTGGCGGCATCCTCGACGATCTCCGGGGCGACACCATCGAGAAACTTGCCGATGTCGTGTGGATGGATAGAGCCGATGACGCCGTCGCGGGCCCTGAATACGCGGCCATCGCTGCAGCGGATACCCACGGCCCGACTCTTTTCAGTGAGTACTTTTTCCACGCCGCAGTTGCCGAGCACCGTACCACCATGATCCTCGATGCAGCGGATCAGGGCCTGCGACAGCTGCCCACTGCCACCCACGGCGACGCCGATGCCGTATTTTTCGAGGAAGGACAGGAACACGAACAGCCCGATGCCGGTACCTTTTTCCTCGGGGCCGGTGAGGTTCTCGCTCACCATGCGGGTGAAGTGCAGCAGTACGCGGTCGTCGGTGAAGTATTCGCGGACGATATCATAGGCGCTCTTCTGCATGATGCTCATCATCAGCCGGCCTTCGCGGCTCTGGTCCATGAAGGCATACATGGCACCGGTGGGCGCCGGTGTGCTGAACATGCCGCCGACGATGGCCGGCAGGTAAGTGGCACCGAGTTCGCTCAGCCGCAGGTAGGATTCGGCATCGCGTTGGGAGAAGCGGGCGATCTCCTGGTAGGTGCGCTGCCGGTCGGTGTACAGCGCCAGCGTGGAACCATCCTTGAACACCGACATCAGCGGGATTTCGGGATAGATGTAGCGCAGACCGTACTTGGCCTTCAGCTTGAGTTCGTCGTCTTTGATGAGCGGATTCGCCTGGATGAAGATGTGCGCCATGCTGTGCTGGTCGTGCTTGAAGCCAGGCAGCGTCAGCTCACGGGTGATCACGCCCCCGCCAAACCAGGGCTGCTTTTCCACCACAAGCACTTTGCGACCGGCACAGGCGAGATAGGCGGCGGCCACCAGGCCATTGTGTCCGGAGCCGATGGCAACGATGTCGTAGTTTTCCTGCATGGCTCTGTCCTCTCGTTCGGGTGTGGTGGGTGAAGGATGTTCAAAGATCAAGCGGGGCTGGCGCTGGCTTGCCGAGGATGAGGTCGCTGGCCTTCTCCGCCACCATCACTGCGGCCGCGTTGGAATTGCCGCTGACCATGCGCGGGAACACCGAGGCATCCACCACGCGCAGGCCCTCGAGACCGTGCACGCGCAGTGCCGGATCCACCACCGCCGCGTCGTCGCTGCCCATGCGGCAGGAACCGCCGGGATGGTGCACGGCACTGCACAGGCGACGTGTATAGTCGCGCAATTCGTCATCTTGCTGCAGGGCTGGTCCCGGCAGGATCTCGCGAGCCTGGTAGCGGGCGAGCGCTGGCATGGCGAGGATGCGACGCGCGAGGCGCAGGCCCCGCAAGAGCGGCTCTACGTCGGCCGGGTCGCGCAGAAAGGCATTGTCGATGGCCGGTGCTTGCTGGGGGTCCCTGCTCTGCACGGTCACGCTGCCGCGGCTCTCGGGCCTCAGCAAAATCGAATTGATACCGAAGCCGTGCCCACGGGGAAAGGCCTGGCCTGGAGCCGGCCGGTTGGCTGGCATGAAGACGAACTGCACGTCGGGGCGGTCCAGCCCCTCTCTGGTGCGCAGGAAGCCCGTGACCTCGAACAGATTGCCGGCCAACTGACCCCGGCGCGACAGCAGGTACTGCAGCACACTGAAGGCATTGCGCGGCAGTGCGGCCAGCGACAGCCCGTAGGGCTCGCAGTTGCCGGTGGTCATCTGCACCACCACCGACGGGTGATCGTGCAGGTTGCGCCCGACAGCCGGCAGGTGGTGCGTGACATCGATGCCCAGTCGGTGCAGCCACGTGGCATCACCGATGCCGCTGTGCTGCAGCACGGCCGGCGAGCCGTAGGCACCCGCACAGAGCAGTACCTCCCGCCGGGCGGCGATGCGCTGCGGTTGCCCCCCTTGCAGCAGGTGCACGGCAACGGCGCGCCCCGCCTGGAACTCGATGCGCTGCACGAGAGCCTCGGTGAGGATCCGCAGGTTGCCACGCCGGCGGACCGGCGCCAGAAACGCCGAGACTCCCGAGACACGCCGCCCGTCATGGATGGCGTTCTGCCGCACATCGAAACCCAGCGGGTCTTGGGTGCCGTTAAAGTCGGCACAGCGACCGAAGCCCAGCGCCGAGGTGGCGGCGAGGAAGGGCTCGACCATCGGGTTGTAGCTGCGCACATGGGACACCTGCATTTCTCCGCCCGTGCCGTGCCAGGGCGAATCGCGGTAGTCCTGGTTGTTTTCCGAGCGCAGGAAATACGGCAGTACCTCGCGAAAGCTCCAGCCCGGGTTGCCGAGGGCGCACCACTCGTCGAAGTCGCGCGGGTGCCCCCGGAAATACACCATGCCATTGGTGGAGCTGCAGCCACCGAGAATGCGGCCGCGCGGCAGCAGGATCTGGCGGCCTCCGAGTTGGGGCTGCGGTGTGGAGCGATAGCCCCAGCTGTAGCACGGGTGGAAGAGTAGCGTGCCAACGAAGGAAGGAATGCGCGTCAGCAGGGTGTCATCAGGTGGTCCCGCTTCGATCAGGCAGACACTGTTGCGCGGATCCGCACTCAGCCGGTTGGCCAGCACACAGCCACTGGTGCCGGCGCCGATGATGACGAAGTCGTGGCCTGCTTCGGTGCTCATGGATAGGTCCTCGCTGCGCAGGCGGCCAGGTTGCTCAGAGCGCGGCGGCCGCGGCGATGTCGGCCAGACGGTGGAAGCGCTCAATATTCGGCGCCTGCTGCATGATGCCTGCCGACAGATACACGAAAGTCACCTGGCTCTGCGGGTCCACCCAGAACAGCGTGCTGCCGGAACCATAGTTGCCGAACGTGCGCGGGCTGGGCAGCGAGCCGAACAGGTTCGGGCAGACCGTATCGCCGCGCAGGCAGAAGCCGAGTCCGATGTAGGCGGGGTAGGGCTCCCAGCCATGGTTGATGGCCACCGCCTTGTAGAGTTCGTTCGGCAGCAGACCCGTATGGTTACGGGTGGCGAGCTCGATGCTGGCGGGTGACAACAGGCGGGCCCCCTCGTAGCGGCCGCCGAGTCGCAGCATTTCCGCGAACCGGAAGAGATCCGGGACGGTCGAGATCCCGCCGACCCAGGGCATTTCGGCATGCTCGTCCTTGAAGGCGCCCTGTGGGTCATTGTTGTGGCGACTCAGGTGCTCCTGGGGCGGTTTGCCGCGGAAGTCCGGGAAGATATGCCGGTCAGCCAGATCGCGGCGCTGGCCGATCGCGGTATCGTGCATGCCGAGCGGCGTCAGCAGTTCATCCTGCAGCAGCTGCCGGTAGCTGCGTTTGCCCGGGTCACAGCGACGCACGGCTTCGCCCATCAGCGCATGGTTGAACAGCGGCGAGTAGTGACATTTCACACCCGGCGGGTCGATGGAGCGGATGTTCTGGCAAATGGCGGCAATGATTTCGTCGAGCCGGTCGATGAACATGCCCGGCCGCGGAATCCACAGGGCCGGCAGTCCCGAGGTGTGGGTCAGCAGGTGGAAGAAATTGATTTTTTCGCGCATGCCCCCCCCGAACTCCGGGATCACCTCAGCCACACGCGTGGTGAGCGAGAACTGGCCAAGCTCGATAGCCCGCAGCGTGAGCACGGTGGTAAAGGCCTTGGTGAGCGAGAACAGCGAAAACACCGAGTCGAGCTGCAAGCGCCGGCTGCGGTCCGCCCCGGACCAGCCAAACGCCTCTTGCAGGGCGATGTTTCCGTCCCGCGCCAGCAGGCAGACGGCGCCGAAGTAACGATCGGCCTCGATGTCCCGCTCGATGGCCTCGCGCAGTACCTGCAGGCGCCCGGCATCGAAACCTCGTGGTCTGGTCATGGTGAAATCCCGCTGGCGTTCAATCGATGAAGATGTCGCGATACGACAGATAGAGCGAAAGGTAATAGACAGGCACCAGCACCAGCAACGCAGCCCCGAGCGTGATGGGCACCAGCAGTGCCAGCAAGGCCCCGCAGAAGCCGTAGATCAGGAAGGGCCAGACATTGCGCAGGGTGCCTCGCAGCGACAGCCGCAGGGCCTCGCCCAGCGAGCAGTCCCCCAGCAGGAGCAGGGCCGGTGCAAACCAGAAGGCCGCCAGCAGGGGCAGCAGGACGAGCAGCAATAGAAGCACCCGCAGCGCGAGCGCGGAGGGGTCGATCAGCAACATGAGCTCCTGCGGGCTGAGGCTCTCGAGGGCAGCCGGCAGTTCCTCCTGCAGGTCCAGGTCGAGCAGTGTGCGATCAGGAAACAGGGCGGATACGAGATCGATGAACACGGGGCCGAGGAACAGCGCCAGCACAGCCACGTAGAGGCAGAATTGCAGCACGCCCACCAGCACCAGGCTGCCGAAGCGCCGCGTGAAACCGGCAAACAGGGCGCGCGGATCGACGCGCTCGCCGCGGTACTGCGCATGGCAGGCCATCAGGAAGCCGGCGGCCCATACCGGCTTCAGCAGGCTGTGGACGGCACCGAGCAGGACGGAGTACTCCACCACCAGCAGCAGCGCCAGCCACAGCACGCTGAGCATCAGCCAGGGCACCGTGGCGGCTTTGAAACAGTCCCAGCCCTCGACGATCCAGCCAGCGCCCCGGTCGCCCGCCACGCGGTGCGGTGCGTGGGGCAGCAGAGGCTGCGCGGCGGGCGGGATTTCATCGCCTGGCGGGAGGTCACCGAGGTCGGTCATCAGGGCTGCTCTACTGGAGATTGGCCGCGACTCTACGCAAGAACGGCAGGCAAGGGAACCCTCGGCGCCGGCTTGGCTTATACTCGTGCGTAGCCGATGACGAGGGAGGAGTCCATGTATCTCACCTTACTGGAAAAACACATAAAAAACGGCGTTCTTCACCTGCATCTGCCTGATCGTGACCTGCGCTTCGGCACGAGCGGTACCGAGGCCCACTGGCACCTGACCAGCGAGTCGGTCATCCGCCGTATCGCCGGCGACTACGAACTCCAGTTGGGCGAAACCTACATGCAGGGCCTCTGGCATGCCGGCAGCACCGGACTGCATGCGCTACTGGAAGTCTTGCGCAGCAACTTCGCCGTGCGGGAACCCTCGCGGGGACTGCGTGCGCTGCAGCGGCTGCTGCAGCAGTGGAACCGCATCACCAGCAGCTACCGCAATGTCGCTCACCACTACGATGTGCCCGAGCCGGTGTTCCGCCGATTTCTCGACAGCGAGATGTTCTACTCCTGCGCCTACTTCGCCGACGCCGCCTTCACCCTCGAGCAGGCCCAGCAGGCCAAGGCCCGCCACATTGCCGCCAAGCTGCGACTGCGCCCCGGCGATCGGGTCCTCGACATCGGCTGTGGCTGGGGCAGTCTGGCCTTCCATTTGGCCAAGCATCACGACGTGCAGGTGACCGGCATCACCCTGTCGCGTGAGCAGCTCGCTGTCTGCCAGCGCGAAAAGCAGCAGCGCGGGCTCACCAATGTGGACTTCCTGCTCGCCGATTACCGAGAGCACCAGGGTCGCTACGACCGCATCGTCAGCGTAGGCATGTTCGAGCACGTCGGCCGGCCTTTCCACGAGCGCTACTTTGCCTGCGTGGACCACCTGCTGACGCCCGACGGCGTAGCGCTGATCCACACCATCGGTCGCACCGGCCCCCCGGGCGTCACCAATCCCTGGATCCAGCGCTATATCTTTCCCGGCGGCAGCACACCCGCGCTGTCCGAGTTGGCCACTGCGGTGGAATCCACCTCGCTGCGCTGTACTGATGTCGAGGTCTGGCGCCTGCACTATGCCCATACGCTGCGCCACTGGTTCGACCGCTTCCAGCAGCATCGTGCCGAGATCGCTGCCACCATGCAGGAAGAATTCTGCCGCATGTGGGAGTTCTACCTTGCGGCCTGTGAAGCCTCGTTCCGCTGGTCCAATCTGGTGGTTTACCAGGTGCAGCTGGCCAAGTGCCATGGGCCGGTGCCGGTGGTGCGTGACTACCTGTATGGCGCCGCTGACCCCCGGCAGTCCGCAGAGTCCCTGACCTAGCCGCTGGCGGCGCGCTGCGGTTGCGGTGCGCTTGATTTTTTCCGACCCGCACCTATCTGCTCCCGCAGGGAGCCGCGTCGTCGCTCCCTCTCTCACACAACCACACGAGGAGGTCCGAGATGACTGCATTTACCGTCTTTTCGTTTGCCCGGCGCGTGCTGCTGCTGGGAACCCTGTTGGCGGCCTGCCACAGCACTTATGCTGCCAATCCACTCTTCACGTTGAAAGGCGAGACACTGGATACCCGCTTGCCGAGCGAAGCCGAGGTGCGGATATCGGTGCTCGGCATAAGCCCGCCGGAGGAGGCGCGGGCGGTAGTCGATGCCTACCGGCAGTTCCAGACCGACCAGAATGCCGCAGCACTCACGCAACTGCTGCAGCAGCAGACGACGCAGGGCTATGTGTTCACCCGGGAAGCCACCGGCTACACGATCAAATATGCGTGGCAGAGCGAGACTCCGCTCGACCGGCGCCTGGTGCTGCTGGTGACGCCGGGTCTCAAGACGCGCAATCCCTACCTGTGGAAGCAGCGCAACGACGCCACGGCCTTCAGCTTGTTGGAAGTCCGCTGGCAGGGTGATGAGGCCTTGGTGACGAGTTCCACCGACTATCCGATCGGTCTCGACCTGCAGGGTCGGCTGGAACTGCTCGACGACAGCGCGCAAAAGGTCTTCGCCCGCGTCAGGGATGCGACGCCGTACTACCTGCAGGAGCGCAGCTGAACGCCCTTTTTGGTTCACGCGCCGAACCCTCAGGACACGTGGACGGTCATCCCCTCCTGTGGCGGTCCGCGGCAGCCGGTGTTGCGCTGGCTACCGTTGTAGCCTCAGTCGTCGGCGAAGGCACCCCAGCGCCGTGCGGGTCTTGCGAACAGGCGTTGGAGCGGTACCCGCAGCTCGCGCAGGCAGCGCGCCGATCGCCATCTAATGGCCCGCAACACGGCGCGCTTGGTTGCAGCAGGAATTTCCTCTGGCCTGCGCTGCTCCAGCCAGGCCTGTAATACCTGCAGATCATGGAGTCGGCCGAGTGTGCTGCCGAGCAGTTTCAGCGGCGCAAGCTGCGGATGCGGCTCTGAGCTGAGCCATGCCAACTGGTACTGCAGCTGTTTGACGCGTTTCCGCAGCGCATGGAAAGCCGCTTCATCACCGTGACTGGCCAGAGCCGCCCGCGCGAGCCTGCGACAGCGACGGTACTGCCGACACAGGGCGGCCCCGAGCTCACCGGGTTCTGGCAAGGGAAGCTGGACCAACGCAAGCAGGACCTGATCTACCCGCTCCAGCAGTTTTGGCCCAGGTGCAGTACAGGGGGGCACTTGCTGAAGGGTCCCGGCCAACGTGAGGCAGGCGTCGCGCTGGCGGATGGTCGTGCAGGCGGCCGCCAGTTCTGCCAATCCTTCGGCCATCACCGTGGCATCTCGCTGCTGCGCAACACGGCGACCCAGGCGACGCAGGTGCCGTCTGCTGCTGGCCAGCCCGTGCACGCCAGCGTCTTCCAGCAGTTGCTGCCAGGCCACGAGGCGCTTGCAGCACAGGCGGACAGCATGGATGGTCTCAGCGGTTGGGCGGACACGTCGGCAGTGGCGCTGCAAAGCCCTTGTTTCCGCGCGCAGCCGCTGCTGACGCTGCGCGGCGGTAGCCAGCTGAGGATGGATTGCATTCATGATCTTGGTCGCTGCGCCACGCGCCCCGGGGCTATCTCGGTGCGGATCACCAGCTCGCCAGCGGCACGGTAGGGGATGCCCGCCGCATTGGCCTCATCGGTGTCGATGTGCATTTCGGTGACGTAGGTGTCCTTGATGCGCACCAGTGTGTGGTCGAAGGTCAGGGCTCGCTCGCCGCTGTCCACATGTACTTCCACGTACTGCCCGTCCTGCAGGCCGAGCTGGCCGGCATCGTGCGGACTCATGTGGATGTGACGCGCTGCGATGATGAGACCGTCGGTCTCGAGCCGGCCGGCGGGCCCGACCAAGGTGACGCTCGGCGTACCCTGCAGCTGTCCCGAGGCGCGCAGCGGGGCCTCCACGCCCAGCGTGAAGGTATCGCTGCGCGCCACCTCGATCTGCGTGGCGCTACGTGTCGGTCCGAGCACGCGGACTTTGTCGAGGCAGCCCTTCGGTCCGCAGACCTGCACCGTTTCAACCGCCGCCCAGCCCTCGGGCTGCGAAAGTCGCCGCTCGACTTGCAAGACATGGCCGGGTCCGAACAGCGCCTCCACCGCGGCCTCTGACAGGTGCACATGCCGGGCCGATACCGCGATCGGAATGCGCACTCCTGCCGTGGGTCCGGCGGCAGGCGACCGCAGCAGTTGCTGTACTTCCTGCGCGATCATCCACTGCTCGTTGCTGCGGGTGACCAGCACCTGCACCCGTGAGTCACTGGCGTGGATGGGGCACACCTCGAAACCGTCGAGCGCCACGCCGGCATTGCGATCGGAATCCAGCAGCAGACCCAGGAACTGCAGCCGCTCGCAGCAGCGTTGCCGCAGCAGCGCCGAGTTTTCACCGATCCCGCCCGTGAAGACCACTGCATCCACTCCGCCGAGCACGGCGGCGTAGGCACCCAGGTACTTGCATACCCGATAGGCGAACACGCGAATCGCCAGCTGGGCCTCGGCATCGCCCTGCTGTGCACGGCGTTCCAGTTCCACAAAGTCTGCGGTGCCGGCCAGGGCCAGTAGACCGCTTTGCTCACCGAGCGAACTCTCGATGTCGGCGGACCCCAGGTGCAGCTCGCGCCCCAGCCAGGCAAACAGGCCCGGGTCTACGTCCCCGCTGCGCGTGCCCATCACCAGGCCCTCGAGCGGCGTCAGGCCCATCGAGGTGTCGAGCGATTGGCCATGCCCGATCGCGCAAATGCTCGCCCCGTTGCCGAGGTGGCAGCTCAGCAGGCGCAGTGCTTCGAGGGGCTTACCCAGCGCGGCGGAGGCCTGCCGAGCCACGTACTGGTGGGAGGTGCCATGGAACCCATAACGCCGCAGACCACGCTCGCGCCATGACCGTGGCACCGCATAAGTATAGGCGTGGTCCGGCAGCGTGTGGTGGAAGGCGGTATCGAATACGGCAACCTGCGGCCGCTGGGGCCAGAGCTGCCGGCAGAGCGCGATGGCGGCGAGTGCCAATGGGTTGTGCAGCGGCGCCAGCGGCACGCAGTCGGCGATGGCCTGCTCGACCTCGGCGTCGACCAAGGTGGGGTGCTGAAAGCGTGAGCCGCCGTGCACGACGCGGTGACCGATCGCGGCAAATTCCGGGCAGCCCTGCTGGTCCAGCAGGGTCGGCAGCGCAGAGAGCGCCTCGTCGAGCGTCGTGGCGGCGTGCACCAGTAGCGCGCCGCCCCCGGATTTTCTGGAGGACCGGGCGCAGCGCAGGGAGCACCCCCGGGGAGTAAAGGCAAAAAATTCCCCGACGAGCAGTTCATTGTCAGGCAGGGCGGGGCCGAAAAGACCGAACTTCAGGCTGGCGCTGCCGGCGTTGATGACGAGGACTCGCATGGGCAGACCGCCGAGGCGCCGGGCAGGCAGGACATACCGGCGAAGCAACGAGGAAAGTGGCTGGGGTGGCTGGATTCGAACCAACGCATGACGGAATCAGAATCCGTGGCCTTACCGCTTGGCGACACCCCAGTAACAGGGCACAGAGAATAGCCGGATTTCTGCCTTTAGCAAAGACTGCAACGCGCAGATCGGCGGCGCCATAGCACCCGCCGCCGGTGGTAGACTGGCCGCATGAGTAAACGATCCCTGATCCAGGATTTCATCCACGGCAAACACAACCACTCGCGCTGCGTGCAGGAAGCCGTGCTCCGTGCCGAGGCCGTATGTGCTGCGCGGAGCGAGCGTTTCACCCCCTTGCGCCGGATCGTGCTGGAGTTGGTGTGGGGCAGTCACAAGCCAATCAAGGCCTATGACCTGCTGGCGCAGCTGGCAGAGTTCCATGAGCGTCCGGCACCGCCCACCGTATACCGCGCCCTGGACTTCCTGCTCGAAGCGGGGCTCATTCACAAGCTGCAGTCTCTCAACGCCTATGTCGGCTGTGCCGACCCCGACCGTGATCATCAGGGCCAGTTTCTGATTTGCGGCAACTGTGGAATCGTGGCGGAACTCGACGACAAGTCGATCACCGACAGCATCGACCTGAACGCACGGCGCATGGGCTTTCGTATCGATGACGAGACTGTCGAGATCAAGGGGCTTTGCAAGGACTGCCAGTAGCCGGGGTCCGGCGCCGTAGGATGCCGTGTTACCCGGGCACTGGAGCCGGTGCTGGCTCCTGTTTTTGTTACTGTGTAACATATGGTCATCTTTGAACCGTCCGCTGCCGCAGGAGATACACGTGAAAATCCACCGCCGGGTTGCTGCCGGGACAAGTGCCGTAGCTGCCGCCTTGCCGGTCATGGCAGTGGCCCAATTGCTGCAGCTCGAGGCCCACAACCATGGCGAGGTGCTGCTTACCCTCGTACAGGACGCCGGCTCAGTCACGCTGGAGCTGATCACGCCGCAGCTGAATCTGCTCGGGTTCGAGCATGCGCCAGCTACGGAGGCGGAACGTCAGGCCTTGCTCGCTGCCGAGGCCGCGCTACGGCAGCCGGGCAACTGGCTACAGCTGGACGGAGAGGGCTGCAGCACCGGAGTGGCAGATCTGGAGACCTCCGGTGAAGCACAGCATGCCGAGAATCATGCCGAGAATCATGCCGACTTCAGCGTGCGCTTTGCCTTCACGTGCGCGAACGCCACACTGCGTGGCCTCACCTTCGTGGGCTTTGCTGCCTACCCCGGCATCCATGAAGTCGAGCTGCAGTGGCTGGTGCAGGGGAAGGCAGGCACGGCCACGCTGACGGCAAAGGACAGCTCCGTACCTCTGCCCTGAGCGCTCATTCTGCGCCGGCGGGCGGTGCGTCCGCGGTATCGGCGGTATCCACGTAGTGTTCGATCACTGCCGCGTCCAACCGGTAGGCTGACAACGCGATGGAGTTGTCGGTGATTTCCGTCCGCAGCAGACCGGAAACGGTGTAGGCCTCGTAAATCGACGGAAGGTGCAGGCCCGGAGGGAAGGTCGCATAGAGCAACTGGTTTGGCGCCGGCGGCGGGACGTGGATGCAGGCACCAAAATAGGGCACGAGAAAAAACTCCGTGACCTCTTCCTCTTCGTTGTATACGACGGGCACGATGAAGCCCGGCAGCCGAACCTGCTGACCGTCAAGCTCGGGCCGCACCTTGGTTGAGGTCAGCGCCAGTTGGAACGGGTCATCCTCCGCAGCGAGAAAGTTACCGTCGTCATCGCGGCGCAGGCTCAGTTGCTCCGTCGTGTCCTCCTCGCTGCTGACGTGCAGGATGGCTGGTGGGTTGAGCAGGGCGCGCAGGTCTTCGTCCGGCAGCAGATCGATCCAGATCAGGGAGCGGTAGACTGTTGCCTCGGCGGCCGCCTGGGCGCGGGCAACCGGCATGAAGACGTGGACGAGCAACAGCAGCATGCCCAGCAGCGTTACTACGGCCGCTCGCCGCCACCTGCAGTGCCTCGGCACCGGCGTGCACCATGGCAGGACGGCGTGCCTCCCTGGGGTTTTGCAGGAGAGCAGGCGACGGACGGGTGGCAGGGTGGTGCTGCGCAGCATCGTGGTGTCCTCGTGACAGCCGGGGCGAGCAGGAATGTTGTTATAGTATACCAAATTGTTTGGCGGGAGCCCGGATGGCCATCAGACTTCGCGACCTACGCTACCGCTACCGCGCCAGCAGCGATTTTGCTCTCCATGTCGACGCGCTCGACGTGGCGCCGGGCAGCGCAGTGTTCCTGCAGGGCGCCTCCGGCTCTGGCAAGTCCACATTGCTCGCCCTGCTGTGTGGCCTGCTGAAGCCGGACTCCGGTTCCATCACCGTGCTTGGCCAGGAGCTGTCCGGCCTAAGCGGTCGTGAGCGTGACCGCTTTCGTGCCCGTCACATCGGTCTCGTCTTTCAGCAGTTCAATCTGGTGCCGTTTCTCACGGTGGAGGCCAACATTCTGCTGGCGGCCCATTTCGCCGGCAGCACAGCGGGGGCACAGCAGATTCTGCCCGACCTGCTGGCGCGCCTGCAGTTGCCGGCCTCGCTGCTGCCGCGTCGCGCGGATTCGCTCAGCGTAGGTCAGCAGCAGCGCGTCGCCATCGCCCGCGCCGCCATCAATGCGCCGGCGCTGCTCATCGCCGACGAGCCGACTTCCGCGCTCGACGCCGATGCCCGCGACGGCTTCATGGAATTGCTCTTCGAACTGCAACGAGAACGCGGCATGACTCTGCTGTTCGTCAGTCACGAGCGCAGCCTTGCCAGCTACTTCACTCAGGTACTCGATATGCGGGAACTGAATCGACGCCCATCGGAAGGAGGGGTCCATGCTGCTGACACTGGCCTGGCGTAGTCTCTGCAACCGTGCGGTGAGCGTCAGCCTGACCGTACTGGCCCTGATGCTGAGCGTCATGCTGCTGGTCAGTGTCGAGCATGTCCGCAGCGAGGCCCGGGACAGCTTTGGTCGCACGGTGTCCGGCGTGGACCTCATCGTCGGCGCCCGCACGAGTCCGCTTAATCTGCTCCTTTACTCGATTTTCCGCATCGGCGCGGCCAGCAACGATGTCAGCTGGGAAACCGTGCAGGCGCTTCAGCAGCAACGGCAGGTCGCCTGGGTCATTCCGCTGGCACTGGGTGATTCCCATCGCGGCTACCGTGTAGTGGGGACTACCGCTGACTATTTCCAGCACTTTCGCTATGGCAGCGACGAGCCGTTGGCCTTTGCCAGCGGGGGCGGGTTTGCGTCACCGTTTTCTGCGGTGCTCGGGGCGGATGTGGCGCGGCAGCTCGGGTATGTCACCGGAGATCGCATCGTGCTGTCCCACGGGCTCAGCACCAGCAGCATCGTCAGCCACGACGATGCACCGTTCGTGGTCAGCGGCATTCTCGCTCCCACCGGAACCCCGGTGGACCAGAGCGTGCACATCACGCTGCAGGGTCTGGAGGCCATCCACCTCGGCTGGGCCAACGGCTCACCGCTGCCGGGTCGACGCGTGGATTACGGGGAAGAGACCGTGTCGGCGTTGCAGCCGAAGGCTGTGACGGCGGTATTGGTTGGCCTGCAGTCCCGCAGCGCGGTATTCGCTCTGCAGCGCAGCATCAGCGACTACCCGCGCGAGGCCCTCACCGCCGTCCTGCCCGGCGTCGCCCTGGCAGAACTGTGGAGCCTGCTCGGTGCCGGTGAGCGCCTGCTCGCGGCCATCACACTGCTGGTCATGCTCGCGACGCTGCTGGGCATGGCGACCATGTTGCTGGCGTCCATGCGCGAGCGTGCACGTGAGATCGCCCTCTACCGCGCGATCGGCGCGCGGCCCTGGTTCATCCTGTTGTTGATCGAGTTGGAAGCGGTGCTGATTACCTGTGTGGCCATCACGCTGGGGGTTCTCGGGGTGTGGGGCGGCCTTGCTCTGGGACAGCGGCTGCTGCAAGAGCGTTTCGGCCTGTTTGTGGATACCTGGCCCGTCTCGCCGAGTACGCTCACCCTGCTCGGTGTTGTGCTCGCCGCTTCCCTCGTACTGGCGGTGATTCCGGCTGTCGCTGCTTACCGGCAGGGGATGGCCAGCAGGCTCACACCGGGCAGCTGACCCGCCATACGCCCACGTGGCCGCTGCGATCGAGAGCAGCCAGCCAGCTGGCCCCGGGACCAGCGGCCTGCCAACCAAGAAACTCGACGGGCGCCGGCAAAGTGGTTTCGAAGAACGGCAGCGCGGCGACTGCAGAGTGCCAGAGCGAGATCCGCTGGCCCCGACAGCCGACAGCCACGAAATGCAGTCGTGGGTCCACAGCCACCGCGGTCACCGGTTCCATGTGCAGTTCCAGTTGCACGGGTGGCTGGCCCTCCGGACCGCCTGCGGCAAACGTCCAGGTGATGGCCGCCGGACTACCCCCGGTCACCAGATAGGTGCTATCGGCCGACCAGGCCAGGGCCCGCGGTTTGGTGGGATATCCGCTCATGGCGGCGTGCCTGCCACTGCTCACCCGCCAGAAATGCAGGGCATTGTCTTGCCGACAGGCGGCGAGTATGCGGCCGTTCGGGCTCCAACTGAGTGTGCCCAGCGCACCGGTCCAAGGCAGCGTGCGCCGTCGCAGCGCCTTGCCAGCGCCACTGATCAGGTCGACGCCCCGATAGCCGGCCAACGCCAGTTCGGTACCGCGCGGATTCCAGGCTATGTCGGCGATCGCACTGTTCTCGAAGGTGACGCAGTGCATCTCGTGGCCCGCACGGTCGAACAGCTGACATTGCCTGCCGGAGGCCACAGCCAGGTAACGTCCGTCTGGTCGCCAGGCGCAGGCCTCGATCCATGGCTGCTCGCTGGTCCACAGACCGGTCGGGGTGAGGGGCGCGGTGACGGGAGTACCGACCTGCCAGTGCCGGATGTTGCCCTGACGGTCGCAGCTGGTGAGCAGCGCACCGTCCGGGTGCCAGCAGAGCCGGTGCAGGGAGTCCGTGTGGGCGGCCAGCCGCTGCTGCAAACGGGCATTCGCTACGTCCACCAGCGCCAGTTCGCCGTCGCTGAGCGCGATGCCGAGCAGTGGCAGCCGCGGCGAGAACGCGACCGACACCGGGAAGTCCGCCAGATCGAGCCGCAGGTGCTCGTTGACCTGTGGCAGGGGCAGGGTCATGCGAGACATAGCGCGAACTCTTCCTCGATGGCAGCCCGATCCAGGTTGCGCCCGATCAGCACCAGGCGGTTGAAGCGGGTATCGTCGCCCCAGGCTGCGCCGGGCTTCCCCTCGATCAGCATATGGACGCCCTGCAGGATGTAGCGGTGGGTACTGTCACGGAAGTTGACGATACCCTTGGTTCGATAGATGTCGTTGCCACGGGTCCGCAGCAGGCTGCCGATCCAGGCATCGAACAGGGTTTCATGCAATTCGCCCGGATACTCGAAGGCCACCGAAGTGACCTCGTCGTCATGCTCGTGCGCCGGGTTGAACAAGTGCTGCTGCGAGGCGGGTACCACGTTGCCGTCCTGACGCAGCAGGCGCAGGTTGAATTCGGCGGCCGTGTGCTGGCAGAAGAGGGCGTACCAGCCACTTTTGATCAGCGACAGATTGAAACAAGAGTGCTGTTCGCCGTCGAGTTGCAGACGGGCATGCTGCCAGCACGGCAGTTGCGCATGGCATGGCAGTGCGCGCGCCGGCTCTGCGAAGCGCCGTAGCACAGGCTCGGCGTCCTGGGTGAGGGTGTCTGGCGCAGCGCGGGTCACCGGCCACAGGCATACCGACATCTCCGGATCCGGACCAGGCGCGAGGTCCAGGACGTAGGTGCCGTGGTCCAGCCAGTACAGGCCGGCCCACTCGAAGGGATACTCCGGCTCGAGAAAGCCGGGCCTCGTCTCCAGGGCGCGATCGAGGTCAAACCCGCCCACATCGAGAATGTCGGCAAGCGGTGCTTTTGCCATGTGCACCGGCAAGACCTTGGCCATGGCATTGATCCCACGGATCCGTTGGCGCAGATCAGCCAGAGAATCGGCGTCCACAAGGTCGATCTTGTTGAGCAGGATCCGGTCGGCGAAGGCAATCTGGGCAAGGGCTTCGCTGTCATCATCCAGATGCTGCGCGACATGCTTGGCATCCACCAGGGTGATGACGCCGTCGAGTCGGTAATTTTCGCGGATGTCCTCATCGATGAAGAATGTCTGCGCCACCGGACCAGGGTCGGCCAGCCCCGTCGTCTCGAGAATGACCCGGTCGAAGCGGTCGCGGCGACGCGCCAGTGAGTTGAGAATGCGGATGAGGTCACCGCGTACGGTGCAGCAGATACAGCCATTGTTCATCTCAAAGATTTCCTCCTCGGCGTTGATGACCAGGTCCTGGTCAACGCCGATGGCGCCGAACTCATTCTCGATGACGGCAATACGAAGACCATGGGTCTCGCCGAGGATGCGATTGAGCAACGTAGTCTTGCCGCTACCGAGGAAACCGGTAAGGACCGTGACGGGAATTCTGGGGGTGGTCATGGTAACTGCCTGTGCTGGGGAAGGGATTTGTGCTGCTGCAGAGCGGCCATGAGCACGCGCAGGTTATGGCGCTGCAGGGCGAGATAGCTGGCAGCAGGGCCATTGGGCGGTGACAGCGCGTCCGAGTACAGTGTGCCGCCGATCCTGGCACCGGTCTGGCGGGTGATTTGACTGAGCAGTCGCGGATCGCTGATGTTCTCAATGAAGACCGCGCGGATCTGCAGCTCGCGGATCTGGGTCAGCAGGCGTGCCAGGTCTGCGGCCGAGGGTTGGCTGTTGGCGTCGATGCCGACGGGGGCCACGAAGGCCAGGCCATAGGCGTTGCCGAAATAACGGAAGGCATCGTGGCTGGTAACCACAGTACGCGCCTGTGGAGGCAGCGTAGAGATCTGCCGGCGGATCTCCGCGTCCAGCGACTCCAGAGCGGCATCATAGGCAACAGTCCGCGCCGCAATTGCTTCGGCCTCATCCGGGTCGAGCGCCGCGAGCGTGGCACTGATCCTTTTCACGTAGTGACGCACGCGGGAAACATCCTGCCAGGCATGGGGATCGGGCTGCGGGGTCGATCCGCCGCCGGTCAGCAGTGGCGTGATGCCCTCGCTGGCGACCAGTAAAGCCCTCGCATACCCTGCGGCTGTGATGAGTCGCTCGATCCACCCCTCGAAACCCAGGCCGTTGATCACCACGAGGTCGGCACGCTGCAACAGACGTGAATCGGCCGGTGTGGGCTGGTACAGATGGCCATCGCTGTCGGGGCCCACGAGGACATGCAAGTCGATTGACGACCCACCGACTTCGCGCACGAGGTCGCCGAGTATGCTGAAGCTGGCGACGACCGTCAGTCGCTTGGCTGCCCGCGTCGACCGCGGCACCGTTGGCAGCAACGTGCAGGCCAGCAGTGAGAACAGGCTGCGGCGGGAGAGGCTCATGCCTGCAGGTGCTCCCGGGGAAAGAGTTGCAGCCACAGGCCGTTGGCGCTGCCAAACAAAAAGGACACGACATACAGACTGCCGAGGCAGAGGATGATGGTGGCGCTGGTCGGTACATCCGCGTGATACGACAGCAGTAATCCGCTGCTGCTGCCGGCGAAGGAGAGGGCGGCGGCAAGAGCCAGGGTGGGGCCCAGTTCGCGTGCCCAGAAGCGCGCCGCGGCCGCGGGCAGTATCAACAGGCCCACCGCCATCAATGTGCCGAGAGCGTGGAAGCCTGCCACCAGATTGAGCACCACCAAGGCGAGGAAGACGAAATGCACGACCGGACCCAGCGAACTCTCCATGCGCAGGAAAGTCGGGTCGCAGCACTCGAGCACCAGCGGGCGGTAGAGCAAGGCGAGCGTGAGAACCGATATGCTGCCGATACCGGCCAGCAGCACCAGTGTCGCGTTGTCGAGCGCCAAAATGGAGCCGAAGAGCACGTGGTCCAGGTCGACGCTGCCGCCTTGCGTCGAGATCAGCCAGACGCCGAGCGCCAGCGAAATCAGGTAGAAGGCAGCGAGGTTGGTGTCTTCCTGGAGGTGGCTGGAGCGGGTGACGAGACCCGACAGCAGGGCCACGCAGAGGCCAGCGAGAATCCCGCCGAGCGTCATCGCGCCAAGCGAAAGCCCTGCCAGCAGGTAACCGAATGCCGCCCCGGGCAGGATGGCATGCGCCATCGCGTCCCCGGTCAGGCTCATACGGCGTAGCGTCATGAACACACCCACAGGCGCTCCCGCCAGTGCCATGATGCAGGAACCTACCAGGGCGCGCCGCATGAAATCGAAGTCGTCGAATGGCTGAATCAACCAGTCCAGCATCAGGTCCCCCCGCGGCGACGGCAGAGGGCTGCCTGTTCGTCGAAGGCCTCGCCCATACGACGGGCACGCAACAGGTTGGCGGCGGTGAGGACCTCCGCTGTACTGCCGTAGCTGAGCAGTTCCCGCGCCAGCATCAGCGTCGTGGGGAAATGGGCTCTCACCTGGTCGAGATCGTGGGTAACGACAAGGATCGTCCGCGACTCCCCATGCCAGTCACGGATCAGTGACAGCAGGTCACGGGCCGTACGCTCGTCGACGGCGTTGAAGGGCTCATCGAGCAGCACGACAGGGCGCTCCTGCACGATCAGGCGTGCGAAAAGCAGCCGCTGCAGTTGTCCCCCGGACAGCGAGCCGATGAGTCTGCGCTCGAAGCCCCTGAGCCCAACCTGGTGCAGGGCAACAGCAAGCCGCTCGCGCGCCGCGGAGCAAGGCGCTGCCGTAGCCCCGCACTCGCGCCACAGGCCGCTGCTGAGAAAGTCGGCTACCGACAGTGGAAAGTGCCGATCCACCCGGGTCTGCTGCGGCAGATAGGCCACATCCTGACGCGAGAAGCCGCTCAGTTCGATATGGCCCTCGGTGGGGCGTAGTTCACCGACCAGCGCCTTCAAAAGGCTGGATTTGCCCGATCCGTTCGGGCCGACGATGGCGAGGAGCGCCCCGCGCGGCACGCTGGCATCAAGGTGGTGGATCGCGGGGTGACGGTCGTAGGCCAGTGTCAGGTCGCGAAAGTGGATGCCGGGCGCAAGGGCCGAGGCAGCTGTCATATGACGCGAGACGTTCACAACGCCCACCAGGTCAACAGCCAGAGCAGGGTGACCACTGCACCCGCCAGTAGCATGCGCAGTTGCAAGGACGCGGTGAACAGGGATTGGGGCAAAGCAGCAATCAGGCGGTGCATGCAGATGATTTCCCGGACTTGCAGAAGACTGTACGGGCTTGGCGCCAGCGATTCGTGAAAAGAGTTGGCAGAAACATAATGTTATTATATAACATTCACCACCTGTGGCTGGCAATCGTTGTGTGCCGGCCGGTTCCGGCCCGTAAGGAACCGATACCTCTCTCCAAAGGGCCCGCCGTCGTTTGCTGCCAAATCCCTCGGTGTCAGACGGCGGGTCCCTGCGGAGACCTGCAGGACCAGCGTGTCCTGTCACGTTCCGCCATCGCGGGTACCCTGGCTGCCTTCCCCTTTATGCCAATTCCGTCTGAGGTATGGCATTGGCGAGCGCTCCCCGTTATTTTGCGCACGCAGACACTGTCCCCAGGGGGAAGCGCATGGAAAATATGAAAAAAATAAGTGCAACGCTGGTCGCGCTGGCCGTGCTGTCGGCCTGTCAGCCGGCGGCTGAAGCTCCTGCTACGGCGGCTGACGTGCCGGTCGCTGCCGACACGGCAGCGCTGCCTGATTTCAGCGGCGCCTGGACCACCTACCGCAATGCCGCGGCCGCCGGGGCCTTCACGGCGCCGGCAGGTGGTCCGAAGCTCACGGCAGCTGCACAGGCCGCCGTCGCGGACTACCAGTCGGTCACGCAGGGCACGGACTACTCACCCGGCAACGCCTGTGTGGGTGGCGGCATGCCATCCTCGATGCTGGGCTCCGGCGGCTATCCGATGGAAATCATCCAGCGTCCGGAGCAGCTGTTCGTGATCTACGAAGCCCACAGCGAAATGCGCCGTATGTTCATCGACGACGAAGCGCAGGATCCCAGCCAGTTCTTTCCCGAGCGCAACGGCTACTCCCGCGCCCACTGGGAAGGGCAGCGACTGATCGTCGAGACCGTGAACCTCAAGACCCAGGTCGACACGCGCTATCCGCACTCGTCGCAGGCAACCATCCGCGAGGAATACTACTTCGACACGCCGCAAGCCGACGGTACGCCCGTGCTGGCTGCTGATCTCACCCTGACTGATCCGCTGTGGCTGGAAGAGCCGTTCACCATCACCAAGCGCTGGCAGGCCATGGCCGACTACCACGTGAAGTCATACGAATGCGCCGAACCCAAGTGGCTTGACGAACTGATTTCGCTGTACGAGGCCAAGGGCCTCACGATGGTGCAGGAATAACCCCAAAGGAATTTGCCGAGAGGACACCCCCATGAAAATTTCCAACCTGATTGCCGTGCTGATGCTGGCCGTGCTGGGCAGCGCACCGGCGCTGGCCCACCACTCCGCTGTACAGTTCGATTTCCAGAACACCGTGCTGGTGGAAGGCAAGGTCATCCAGGTCCGCTTTGCCAACCCACACATGCACCTGGTGCTGGCGGTCTCTGATGCCAAAGGCGCTCGCGAGATCACCTTCGAAGGCCACAGCCGCAACAACATGTCTCGTCAGGGGCTCACACCGAATCTATTCAAGGTCGGTGACACCATCACGATTCGCATCGCACCGATGCGCAATGGGGCCGACGGCGGCTACGTCACCGCCGTGCGCGGACCGGATGGCACCGAAGTAGGCCGGGTCACCGCCGCCGACTGAACCGGCGGGCGCCGGCAAGGCTACGGCGTGCCGAGCTCTTCGATGAGCCGCTGCATGCCGTAGACCTTGGCCAGTCCTTCCTCTATCGCCGTCGCCGCCACTGCAATGGTGCGGTTCAGCGCGGCGTCGAACACATAGTCGCCACCCAACGAATGGATATTGCCGTCGAAGACGGCACCCACCACCTGACCATCCTTGTCGAGTAGTGGTGACCCCGAGTTACCACCGATGATGTCGGTATTGGCGGTCACATTGAAAATCGTATCGAGACCCAGGCGGCTGTCTGCCCCCTGCCACTTGGGCGCCAGAGCGTAGGGCGCGGCGCCCGTGGCCCGGGCGAACAGTCCACGGAAATCGGTGAAGGGCGCCACCACGCGCCCGGAGGGCTCGGTCCAGCCCACTACCGACCCATAGGTCAGTCGCAGGGTGAACGTGGCATCGGGGTAGACGGAATCGCCGTACACCGCAAAACGTGCCCGGGCAATGCGCTCCTGCGCCTTGGCGATGGGTCCTTCCACGTCGGTCTCGTAGCGCCTGCGCAGGGCCCTCGCCTCGGTATCGAAGCGGCGCACGTACTGAATGAGCGGATCGTTCGAGGCGGCAATCGCCGCAGCACCTCCCTCGTACAGACGCCGTCGCTCGGCGGGATCGGCAAGCGTGCTGCCGGCCACCAGCCGCGTGGCGAGTGCCTCAGCCCCTTCGCTGCCCAGCAGGAGCTTGCTGAGTTCATCGTCGGCACCGAGGTATTCGCGGGCTTTGTTTAGCCAGAAGGCCAGCACCAGCGCTTCGAGTTCGGCCTCGATCGGGACATCCGCGAACAATTCCTGCTCCAGGCCGGGCAGCCTGGCGTCGGCGAACTCCGACAATCGCTCTGCAGCCGGTTTGCTGCGCTCCTCGGCACTACGCACCAAGGTGCGGGCATAGTAGAAAAGTTCGGAACCACCCCCGGCCCGCGGCTCGAGGTACTGCAGCGGCAGGTAAAAGCCCCGATAGCTGGCTTCAGCTGCGGCAATTTCCTCCCAGGCGCTGCCGACCTCGGCGCGGAGAGAGTCGTCCGCGCGGACCCGACGCTGCAACTCGGCTTCCGCGACGGCCTGCTTGTCGAACACATTCGGATCCACCAGCGCGAGGCGCTCGCCATTGAAGGCCTTGAACGAGTTCTCCACACCGAACAGCAGGTCGGCGGCGACGCGGGCCTGCTCACTGCCGTGGGCGGAGAACTGCAGCAACTGCCCACGCAGTTCGCTGAGGGTCTGCAGGCGCCAGGGCAGAAAATGGTCGCGCTGGAATGCCATCTGGCTGGTGGTGAACAGCCGATTGGTAGAACCGGGATTGCCAGCCACGAAGACAGGCTCACCGGCCAAGAGCGGGCTGCTGCGCCAGCGCAGGTGTGCCGCTGACGTCACCGGCTGGCCATTCTCGTACAGCCGCAGGAAGGCAGCATCGAAGGCGTAACGGGGAAAATTGAAATTGTCCGGGT
Organism: Gammaproteobacteria bacterium; assembly: GCA_947457195.1. Taxonomy (GTDB): domain Bacteria; phylum Pseudomonadota; class Gammaproteobacteria; order Pseudomonadales; family Pseudohongiellaceae; genus CAILUG01. Next base: position 15,906 of record CANGUU010000011.1, on the reverse strand, counting down.
CGCCGCCAAAGAAGGCGGCGGCGAACTCCGGCGCAAATACCAGCCGCACGTCGTCATGGCGCTTGTAGTCATAGAGTTTGTATTGCCCGCCTTGATACAGGGACACCACCTCGCAGCGACGGTCGCTGGCAGCACCCTGGCACTCGCGTTCGATGGCCGCCACCGCTGCGTCGCGGCGCTCCACGTAATCGTCACCCGCACCGGCCGTGGCATCACCGATCCGACCAGTCACATCGCTGATCGCGGTAAGGATCTCGGCTGACATGCCCGGGCAGGCACGCTCGTCCTCGCGGCGCTGCGTGTAGAACCCCTGCTGCACCAGGTCTTCACCGGGGCGGGACAAGTTCTGCACGCAATCCACCACGCAGTGGTGGTTGGTGAGCACGAGGCCCTCGGTGCTGACCAGCGAGGCCGAGCAGCCGGAAGTCAGCCTGACAGCCCCGCGCTGCAGCCGATCCAGCCAGGCCTGGTCGAGTGCCAGGCCAAAATGCGCATTGACGTCTGCCAGCGGAAAATTATCGAAAGTCCACATGCCTTCATCGGCACAGAGTCGGCCGGCAAGACAGACTGCAGCCAACAGCATTTTTCGGGCATGACGACGATGCATGGCAAAGCTCTCGCAAGCGGAAAATCGGCAATCAGCCGGCACGCAGCAGCTCCAGCGGCTTCTGGACGAGCACCGAACGGGTGGCCGCCAGCGCCGTGAGCATGCTGAGGCCCGTGATGGCCACGATGCTCAGCCCTGTCAGCAAGGCATCGAAGCGCCACAGGCTGTCGAACACGAAATAGGAAATGCTGTACGACATGGCGAGACTGAGTACCACGCCAGCAAACGCCGCAAAGAACCCGAGGATGCCGAATTCCAGCTGCACGATGCCCTTCACGTCACCGAAGCCGGCACCCAGGATCTTCAGCAGATTGATTTCCCAGAAGCGGGATTTGACCTCGTAGCGCGCGATCGAGAACAGCACCACGAGGCCGGCGAGGATCGACAGGTAAGCCATCACGCGGATGGCCCAGCTGATCTGGTCGGTGATGTCGAGGATGCGCGCCACGATCTGCTGCACGTTGATCACCGAGACGTTCGGCAGTGCGCCCACGATGGCGTTTTGCAGGCTGAGCCGGTCCGCTTCTGCGACTTCGCCGATGGCAGCCACGAAAGTCTTCGGTGCCGGATCAAGCACGCCCGGCTGGAACGACAGGAAGAAGTTCGGCTGGAAGCTGTTCCAGTCCACTTTGCGCGTGTTCACGATGCGCCCCTGCACGGGCACGCTCTGCACGTCGAAGGTCAGCACGTCACCAAGGCGAAACCCCATGCGTTCGGCAAAGTTTTCCTCGATGGAGATGCCGGGCAGCTCGGGCGAGTCAAAGGCCCACGGCCCCGTCCACTCCTCACCAGTCAGCAAGGTTTCCGAATCCTTCAGCCTGTCCTGGTAGGTGAGGTTGTACATGCGCCGCTGCATGAGTTGCTCGTCCGGCGTTTCTTCCACCTCGTCGATGACGACATCGTTGACGGCATCGAGCCGCGCCCGTACCTGCGGGGACAGGAAGGAAAGTCCGTAGCCGCGTTCGGTGATCAGCGACTGCAGGCTGTCGAGCTGCTCCTGCTGGATGTCGAACAGGAAGAAATCCGGCACCGAAAATCCTGTTGGCTGCGAAATCTCCTCCTGCAGGCCTTTCTGGATCTGCGGAATGAGGTTGATCAGCAGCGAGCCGAGGCCAATCGCGAGGAAGCAGCTGGTGGCGCCGAGCCGGTTGCGGTCAAGGTTGCGCAGCGCCAGTTTGCGGATGAGTACCGGGCTGTGCGAGTAGTGGCCACAGGCCCGCAGGATGCCGAAGGCAAGGCCACCAAGCAGGCCGATGGCTGCCAGGAATCCCCCGATGAACAGGCTGCCGATAAAGAACGAGTGGGCCTGCCACATGGCAAGACCCCAGAACACCAGGAGGATGGGAGCATAGCTGGCGGCGCGCCGCTGCCAGTGTCCACTCCCCGCTGCCGGCTGCACGTTCTCGTGGAACAGACCGATCGGATTGAGGTCGTAGATTTTCGAGAGGATCGGCAGGCAGCAGATGATGCTGCCCACGCTGCCCATCAGCAGCGCCAGCACCAGCGAATTGATTTCCATGCGGTTCTGGAAGCCGCGCGGCAAGAAGCCATCGAACAGCAGCGGCAGTGCAGGCAGTGCAAACCAGGCCAGCACGCTGGCGATAGCCGCGCTGAGGGTGCCGAGCAGCAGGATCTGTACCAGGGTCATCACGTAGGCTTCGCGCGGGGTACCGCCGAGGCACATGAGGATGGCCATGTCCTTGAACCGGCTGGTGAAGAAACTGCGGAACAGGTAGGCGGCACCGACCCCGGCCAGGAACAGCGCGATGAGTGCGATCAGGCCGAGGTAATCATTCATGTAGGTGAGGATGCGACCGAGATCTTCGCTCTCTTCCTCGTGCGTGGTCATGCTGAGCCGGCGCGTGTCGCGGAACACTTCCTGTTCCTTGGCGGCGAAGCGTTCCTCGAGCGTGCTGACATCGTAGGCCGGCGGCAGCTTGTAGAAGCGCGAATAGGTAATGCGGCTGCCGAGCTGGATCAGGCCGGTGCTTTCGATCTGGGCGAGGCCCATGTAGATGGCCGGAAAGCTGGTCATCACCGAAATGGTCGAGCTCGGATCCTCGAGGATGACGTCCTGGATAGTGAATGACTGCGCACCGATCTTCAGACTGTCACCGACCTCGAGGTCGAGCAGCACCATGAGGTCGCGCGCCACCCACACGTTGTTGCCGCCCAGTAGTTGCCGGCGTGCGTCGCTCTGCAGCACCGACCCGCTGCCTTCGAGCAGGATGTCGCCGTAGAAAGGGAAGGCTTCCTCGATGGCGATCAGCTGGCTCATGCGCGAGTTGCTGTTGGCTGCCACCATCGACAGGAAGGAGACCTGATCGGTGGCTTCAAACGGTGCTGCCAGGATGTCCTCGGCGAAACCCGTTTCCACCGTGGTGAGCGGAAAACGCGAGCTGATCTGCACGTCGGCGGTGAGGATGGCCTTGCTGTTGTTGACGAGGTGCTGATCGATCGAGTGCTTGAACGAGTCGAGTGCGATGAAGCCGATCAGGCCAATGCTGAGATTCAGCACGAAGAACAGGCTGAACTTGTAGTTGTTGCTGATTTCCTTCCAGGCGAGTTGCAACCAGAGCATGACCGTATGCCTCAGAGGAATTTGCCGTTCTGCAGGCGCTGCTCACGGGCGCAGCGCTTGGCCAGCTGTTCGTTGTGGGTCACGAACAGCATGGTCATGCGGTGCTCACGCACCAGATCGAAGATGAGGTCGGACACATAGGCACCGGTGGCGTTGTCGAGGTTGCCGGTCGGTTCGTCGGCCAGCAGGATGGCCGGCCTCACCACCATGGCGCGGGCGATTGCCACGCGCTGGCACTCGCCACCGCTCAGTTGGTGCGGAAAGTGATCCTTGCGCTTGCCGAGGCCCACTTGCTCGAGTGCCTCGCTGGCCTTGCGCTGCGCCTCGCGGTCCTTGAACAGATCGAGCGGCAGCGTGACGTTTTCCAGCGCGGTGAGGTGCGACATCAGGTGGAACTGCTGGAAGATGATGCCGATGTTCTGGGCACGGAACTTCGAGCGCTGCTCTTCACTCAGCCGCTGCAGATCCTGTCCGTTGATCAGGATGCTGCCGGAGCTGGGACTGTCGAGGCCTGCCAGCAGGGTCAGCAAGGTGGATTTGCCGCTGCCAGATTGCCCGAGTATGGCCAGCGTATCGCCCGCTTCCATCTGCAGGTTGAGATCCTTCAGCACTTCCACCGGGGCCAGATGGGCGGCGCTGTGGAAGGTTTTGCACAGGTGGCGTATTTCCAGAATCATGCAGCGGGGCTCGGCTCGATCGGGTCGCGCCGCAAGATAAGCGGCGCCCTGCGGGTACGCAAGAGAAGACACAATGGTTTGCCTGCCGCGCGACAGCTGCCGCGGCGGCGCCGCGCGCCACGTCAGAAATCGAGTACTGTCACGAACAGGAAGTTGTCGCGCTCCCGCAGTTGATGCTGGCTGGCCGTGTGCTGCCACTCCACCGACATGCGCTTGCCGGGGCCGAGCAGTCGGGCCAGTCCCAGACGGCTGACATAACCACTGCGGTCGTCGAGCGGCCGACTGAGGTTGCTGCGGATTTCACGGTCCAGCAGCAGCTCGGCGTAGGGGTTCCAATTGCCGCCCGCACCGAGCGTCTGCGACAGGAAGACGCCGCCGCGTAGCACGGCCAGGCGCTCCTGGTTGCCGAAGGGTTCGCGCACCGTCTGGCCCAGGCTGTTGATCTGCGGTTGATAGCGCGTATCGAGACTGTACAGGCCGAGCGAACCACCAATCTGCAGCCCGGCAGGCAAGGCAGGGATCTGCTGGTTCGTGTAGCGGAAGAGGCCTTCCAGCTGCAGGTAGCGGCGGCGGTAGTCGAGCGGTCGCGTCACGGTCTGGCTGGTGGTGACGCGATTGTCGCCCTCGAAGCGCAGCTGCTCGGCGCGCAGGCCGAGAGCAAAGGTGGGACTGAAGCGATGACCAACGTCGATACGCGGGCCGACCGCCGTGACAGCGGTCGCGCCGTCGACGTACTTCAGCGTCGCGCGTGTCTGCTCACGCACCAGCCCCAGCCCGACGTAACTGCTCATATCCGGCGCGTAGAGCACACCGAAATCGAACCGATCATTGGTGCTGTGAACCCGGTCGCGCTCGAGGCGCTTGGCCGAGCGGGCCAGCGTGCGCAGGAACAGCGGCCTGGCCGCCCCGCGATCAAGGTTCATCAGGGAGTCATACTGCCCCACATAGCCTTCGGTGTCGGAGGCGAGTTCGGCGGGCGCAGGCACCCGCCCCGCAGCGCGCCGCGCCGTATCGAGGCGGTTGGCGACGCCGTAGGTGACTTGCCGATTGACAAGCTCCCCGAGGTCGGCGCCGGTCGAATAGAAGCGCCGCAGCCCACTCTGACCCATGTTGCGGGTCCACTGGACCGCAGCCGGCGGCGCATCAGCCGCCTCGGCCAGATTGCCAGCAGCCAGTGTGCTGGCCAGCAACAACATGGCCAAGGCGCGCCGGAGCGCGCTCTGGTCCGTGACGTTCATCTCTCCTCTCCCCGGGCGGTACTCTGCGGTACCTGACCCGCAACGTTCAGAACGTCATGTTGGCGCCAACGGTGTAGGTGCGACCTACGGTGTCGTACAGCGCGGCGCTGGGACCACCGGAGCCACCCACGAAGTTCAGGTTGCCTGGCGTCTGCGGGGGCGCCCGGTCGAACAGGTTGGTGGTATTGAAGAACAGGCGGTAGTTGTGGCCGCTGAGATCGACGTCGTAGCTGAGGTTGAGATCGGCATAGGTCACCGATGGCACCGAGTTGTCATCGACGTTGACGCCCTCGACGAACAGACGGTTCAGCGTACGGCCGTCGAAGAAGCGGCCTTGCAGGAACCCGCGGAAGCCGCCACGGCTGTAGGTGATCGCCGGTAGCACGCGCCACTCGGGCTGTTCCAGACCCAGGTTGTCGCGCGGGGCGCCCGGCAGCTGGTTGTAGCTGTCGATGACCTTGCTGGCGTACAGGCGCACGCCGAGCTGTTCGCCGCCGCCCAGCAGGTTGATGTCGGTGCTGTAGTTCATCTCGAGGTCGAGGCCACGCAGGCGCTGGTTGCTGATGTTGATGAACAGGCTGTCGATGCGGGTGATCTGGCGGCTGACCGGGTCACGCTGCACGTACTGGCAGAGGTTCTGGGCACCACTGAAGCAGCCGTTGACGATGTTCTGGAAAGTCAGCTGGCCGAGCGCATCCTTGACGTCAATGTCGAACCAGTCGATCGAGGCACCGAGACCTTCCAGCATGCCGGCCGGCTGCCATACCAAGCCGAAGGTGATGGTGTCGGCTTCCTCGGGATTCACCAGCGGATTGCCGCCGGTGCGACTGGAGGTGGCAAACACGGCGTTGTTGAACACCGGGTCATTGACGTTGGCGCCGCCGGCGGTGGCATCGAAACGCTCACGGATGTTGGCGGCCCGCACGTCGCGCGAGCGCGTGGCGCGGAAACGGAAGGCGTCGTCGATCTGCCAGCTGAGACCCACTTTCCACGAATCGATGCCGCCGGAGCCGGTGTAGTCGGCATAGCGGTAAGCCATGTTGAGATCGAGTTGCTGCACGAACGGTTTGGCGCTGAGCAGCGGCACTTCCAGTTCCGTGAACACTTCGCGGACCGAGAAGTTACCCGCCAGTACGGTGTCGGCGGTCTGGTAGGAACCGGTGAACAGGGTGCTCGACAGGCTGTTGTTGCCCTGGTAGCCGGTCGGTACGCTGCCAGCCCGTACGCCAGGCATGCCGTTCGGCAGGTTTTCCGGGATCAGCCCGCGGAAGCCGGTGCTGCGACCATTCAGGTAGACGAACTCGTCTTCCAGGTCATCCTTGCGCTGGAGGATTTCGTCGCGACGGTAAGAGGCACCGACAGCCATCATCACCGGACCGGCGCCGAAGCCGTCGAACAGCTCGCCGTCGAGGACCAGTTCGCTGAAGATCTGCTCGGAGTCGGATTTGATGATGGCCTCTTCGTCCAACAGGTATTTGGCGGCCTGCGTCGAGACGCTTTCGACGCCGCCGAACAGGTTCACGGGCACGCAGTCGCCGAAGGTCGACGGATTGACCAGCGCGGCGCGGCAGACGATCGAGCCGGTGCGAGGATCACGCACGGCATCCAGTGACAGCGGCAGGCGCCCCATCTTGAGGCCGTTGTTGAAGATCATTTCCTGGTTGTTCTCTCCGTACTGCGCGTAATAGTTGGCGCGCCAGCCATCGAGCATGCCGCCCTCGAAGTCGTATTTGAAACCGGTGGTCAGCGAGTTGAGCTCGTCATTCTGCTCGGAGCTGTAGTAGCCGAGTGGACCGGGTTGGTCATTGCGGCTCAGACCGCTGAGACCAAACCCGAAAGAGGCAAGATTTTCCCGGTCCATGACCGCCTGCACGCTGGCCGGCAGGTAGGGGTTGCCGGAGAAGATGCGTGCCTGCCAGGCGCCAGTGAGAATGGGCGTGGTGAACCACGGGCCGTAGACCTGGGCGAAGCCGTAGATGCCCTGTACGAAGACATTGAGGTTCTCCGTCAGGTCGTAGTCGGCGTAAGTGAACAGGCTGTGCCGCGCGTTGCCGTTCTGTACGGCATTGTCGGCGTCCATGCCCCAGGTGTTGTCCCTCTCATTGAGGGCAAAGCAGTTGCAGCCACCTTCCAGACGGCCTACGCCGGTGAAGGGTAGCGGCAGCGTGGAGATCTGGTCGCCGGTGCGCAGGAATTCCAGTTTGTTCAGGGCCGAGCCAGGCTGGTTGATGATGCCGGTGGCGGAGGTGTTGGTCTGTCGCACGAAATCGCGGGTGATGAAGGTCGGGCCGGTCGGGTTCGGGTTGGACACCCAGGCGCGCTGGCGGAACCATTCCCGTGACTTCAGGGCGTCGAGCGACTGGATCAGCTCCTGATCAAAGTAGTCGGCAGAAACCAGCAGGTGACCCTTCTCACCGAGCTCGGTACCAAAGGTGAAGCCGCCGGCATAGTTGTCACCGTCGCGGCGCGAGGTGGTGCCGGCCTGCACGTTGGCGGTGAAGCCGTTGTAGTCGGTGTTGAGGATGAAGTTGACCACGCCTGCCACGGCGTCGGTGCCGTAGGCGGCCGAGGCACCGCCAGTGACGATTTCCACGTTGCTGATGGCCGCCTCCGGTAGCGAGCTGACGTTCACCACGCCGTAGCGGTTGCCGCTCGGCACGCGGCGGCCGTTCAACAGCACCAGCGTGCGGGTGGACCCTGCGCCACGCAGGTTGAGGTTTGAACCGCCGGAGGTCAGCGACCCGGTGTTCTGCGGACGCTGGTTGTTGAGGAACTGGGGTAACTGGCTGAGACCCTCGACCATCTGGCGCGGGTTCATGTCGGACAAGTCATCGAGATCCACCGAGGTGACCGGCGTTGGCGTCTCGAGGCCGGAAGTACGCTGGATGCGCGAGCCGGTAATGGTGACCTCTTCGACAGCGGCGTCGGCAGCCAGCGTCTGGTTGGCACCGGCCACCGCCAGCGCCAGCACGGCGAGGCGCAGACCTTGTCGGGTAGCGGATGCAACGGCGCCAGGCCCCGTGGAACGACCAGCAGTCCTGCTTAATGATGTTTTCATAATTTCCCCTGGGTTTTTGGTGGTATTTCTCAAGATTCTCAGCAACTTGGCACTCAGCGGAGCGGTGGCCGAAAAGCGTGGCGACTCTAGCACGTCGATGCACAAGGCTAGCCTGCGGCGGAAGGGCGTTCCACATTTTTTTCACGAAGATCGGGGCGAAGCCAGACAAGCACCGCCGTGCGTCGGAGTCACGAGAAAACAGGGGGGGGAAGCGTCGAAAAAAAGAGGGCGGGCATCTACGCCCGCCCCAATGAGGGAACCACCAGAACTGCTGACAGAACAGCCGTTGGCCGCGCTGTTCACACCGCTACTGCAAAGTCTTCGAGGATCCGGCAACCCTAAGGCTCTGTTGCCAATTGGTTACACGCTGTCGTACGGGGCGCTTCTGCAAACCGATCACAGCGGTTCTTTGGCGAGGGGCAGCAGGGGCAGCAAGAACTGGTAGAGCGTCTCGGCAATGATCCTGGACCCCGCCACGTTGGGGTGGATGCCATCGGCCTGATTGAGCTCGGGTACGGCGGCAACGCCGTCGAGCAGGAACGGCAGCAGCGGCAACTGGTAGCGCGCGGCCAAGTCGGGGAACACGGCAGCAAACGCCGCGCTGTAGTCGGGCCCCATGTTGGGCGGCACCAGCATGCCGGTCAGTGCTACCCGCACACCATTCTGCTGGGCCAGTTCGATGGTCTTGCTGAGGTTGACCTTGAGCTCGTCCACCGCCAGACCGCGCAGGCCATCGTTGGCCCCGAGTGAAAGCACCATCAGGTCTGGTTTCGAACGGAGAAACCACTGCAGCCGAGTCGGGGCGCTGGCGGAAGTCGAGCCGCTGACGCCGCCATTGATGATCTTGATGTCGCCCCGGCCTTCGTCCCTGAAGCGAGCAGCGATCAGCTCCGGAAACGCCTCGCCGCTGTCGAGCCCCAGCCCCTCGGTGAGCGAATCACCGAGAAACAGAATCGTGAACGGAGCACCGGCCTGCGCCCGGGCGAGGTCGCCAACCACGCAGCCGAGGACGAGCAAAGTGATGGACAGTCTGCGTATGACGTTCACGGGTATCCTCCTGACTGTAGTGGCGTGGCAGCGCGCGTGGGCGCGCCATTAGACAGGCAAGTGCGCGCTCCTGTCTCGCGGCGCTTGCGTTCGCCCCAGAGGGCCTGTCCTTGCTATCCTGCTGACGCCGCGAGCGGCCCGCCGGCCGCCACGACTTGCCAGCCCCTATTACGCAGCCTCAAGCCAGCCAGGACCTCATCATGACCCTCATCCGCCAGGACGACGTCATCCACAGCGTCGCCGATGCCCTGCAGTTCATTTCCTACTACCACCCAGTCGACTTCATTCAGGCGGTGCACCGTGCCTGGCAGCGCGAAGAGTCCCAGGCGGCCCGCGATGCCATGGCCCAGATCCTCCTCAATTCCCGGTTGTGTGCCGAAGGCCACCGACCCATCTGCCAGGACACGGGCATCGTCACCGTATTCGTGGAGGTGGGCATGAACGTGCGCTGGGAGGCCAGCATGAGTCTCGAAGACATGATCAACGAGGGCGTACGGCGAGCCTACCTGCACCCCGACAATGTCTTGCGCGCGTCCATCCTCAGCGACCCGGCCGGTGCCCGCAAGAACACCAGGGACAACACGCCAGCCGTCATCCACACGCGCCTCGTTCCCGGCGACACGGTGGAATTCCAGGTGGCCGCCAAGGGCGGTGGCTCCGAAAACAAGTCAAAGCTTGTCATGCTCAACCCGAGCGACAGCATCGTCGACTGGGTCCTGAAGACGGTGCCGACCATGGGTGCTGGCTGGTGCCCGCCCGGCATGCTCGGCATCGGCATCGGCGGCACGGCCGAAAAAGCGGCGGTGCTGGCCAAGCAGGCGCTGATGGATCCGATCGACATCGACGAACTGCGCGCGCGCGGCCCGGCCAATCGCATCGAGGAACTGCGTCTGGAGTTGATGGACAAGGTCAACGCCCTCGGCATCGGCGCGCAGGGCCTCGGTGGACTCACCACCGTGCTCGACGTCAAGATCAAGGACTACCCGACCCACGCCGCCTCGCTGCCCGTGGCACTGATTCCGAATTGTGCTGCCACGCGCCACGCCCATTTCGTCCTCGACGGCAGCGGGCCGGCCGAGCAGCACCCGCCCAGACTGGACGACTACCCGGCCATCACCTGGGACGTCGGCCCGTCGGCACGCCGCGTCAACCTCGACAGCGTAACGCGCGACGACATTGCTACCTGGAAGCCGGGAGAGACGCTGTTGCTGAGTGGGCGCATGCTGACCGGCCGCGATGCGGCCCACAAACGCATGGTCGATCTGCTCAACAGAGGGGAGGCCCTGCCGGAAGGCGTCGACCTGCGCGGCAGGTTCATCTACTACGTCGGTCCCGTGGACCCCGTGCGTGACGAGGTGGTCGGGCCTGCCGGTCCGACCACCGCTACCCGCATGGACAAGTTCACCGAGACCATGCTGGCCAAGAGTGGCCTGATCGGCATGATCGGCAAATCGGAGCGCGGACCAAGCGCCATCGAAGCCATTCGCAAGCACCGCGCCGTGTACCTGATGGCGGTCGGAGGCGCTGCATATCTTGTGTCCAAAGCGATCAAGAAGGCACGCGTGGTGGCGTTCGCCGATCTGGGTATGGAAGCGATCCACGAGTTCGTGGTGCAGGACATGCCGGTCACCGTGGCGGTCGACGTCAACGGCACCTCGGTGCATATCACCGGCCCGCAGGAATGGCAGCAGCGCATCGCTGTGCGGGGTGCCTGAGCGGAGACGGCGGAGCAACCCGGTGCGGGTTGCCCTCGGCCGGGACGGCGAGGCAGCCGGCAGGCCTTGCGCCGCCACGCGGCGCCGGCGACGCGCCCGCCCGTGCCGCCGGCGATTGCCTCGGCGGGCGGCGGTGGTATAACTCGCGGCCAGCTCTCTGCGCCTCGGAGTTCATCATGCGTTTCCTGTCCAGCCTGCCGCTCGTCCTGCTGTGCACTCCGCTGCTGGCGCAGCCGGCGGAACCCGGCCGCGGTGCCGAGGTGTTCCAGACCTACTGCGCGCGCTGCCACCTGCCGATCGAACTCGAGACGCGACTGCGCAACGACTGGGCCGGCAAGCCGGCTGCCGACCTGCTCGCGCGCATCACGGCCACCATGCCCGGCGAAAACGCGGCCACGCTCTCGCCGCAGCAGTATCTCGATGTCACGGCCTATGTGCTAGCCACTGCCTCGTCTACCTGGCCGGAGCTGCCGGCCGACGCGGTGGCGCTCGACAATCTGACCATCCTGCCGCGCGCGACGGCGGTAGCGCCGACCGCCGGCGCACCCGGCAACGAGTGGCTGACGATGAATGGCCCGGTCGGTGCCACGCGCTATTCGCCGCTGGCCGTCATCGACGCCGGCAATGTCGCCAGCCTGCAGGTGGCCTGGCGCTTCGATCTGGACGCGTTCGGGCCGCTGCCGGAGGCGCAGAATGTCACCACGCCGCTCATGGCCGGCGGCAGGATGTTCGCCACCGCCGGGCTGCAGCGCGACCTGATTGCCCTCGACCCCGTCAGCGGGCAGCTGCTGTGGCTCTGGCGGGCAGAGGAGGGCGAGCGCTTCGACAAGGCGCCACGCAAGGGCTCCGGCAAGGGCCTGGCCTATTGGCGCAGCGGCAGTGACGAGCGGGTGCTCACCGTGACACCCGGCTACTACCTCGTTGCCCTCAATGCCCGTACCGGGCGGCCGGTCGAGGAGTTCGGCGCCGGGGGCTGGGTGGATCTGCAGGACGGCCTGCGACTCGGGCCGGGGCGCGAGGATCTCGACATTGGCCTGTCGTTTCCACCGCTGGTGGTCGACGACGTGATCGTGGTCGGCGCCTCGCATGCGCTGGCTACCCGACCGAAGTCGGCTGCCAATGTCAAAGGGGACATCCGCGGCTACGACGCGCGCAGCGGCAAACTGCTGTGGACCTTCCACACCATCCCGGAGCGCAACGAGTTCGGCAGCGAGACCTGGTTGGGTGATTCCGCCAGCTACACCGGCAACGCCGGTGTGTGGGCACCGATGGCGGCGGACCCTGCGCTCGGACTGGTCTACCTGCCCGTGGAAACGCCCACCGGCGATTACTACGGGGCCGACCGCCCCGGCGACAACCTGTTCGGCAACTCCCTGGTTGCGCTGGATTACCGCAGCGGTGAGCTGCGCTGGTACTTCCAGATCACCCATCACGATATCTGGGACTGGGACCTGCCGGCGGCGCCGCTGCTGGCCGACCTGCCGGATGGCCGCAAAGTGGTGGTCCAGTTGACCAAGCAGGCCCTCGCGTATGTCTTCGACCGCGCCACCGGCGAACCGGTGTGGGACATCGTCGAAACCCCGGTACCTGCCAGCGACGTTCCCGGTGAGCAGGCGTCGCCGACCCAGCCGATTCCGGTCAAGCCGGCGCCGTATGATCGGCAGGGCTTCGGTCTCGACGATCTGATCGATTACACCCCGGCACTGCAGGCGCAGGCACGCGAGCTCATCAAGCCCTATCGTCTCAGCGAGCTGTTCACGCCGCCCTCGCTGGCCGAGGCGCCGGACGGTACCCGGGGCACGCTGCACCTGCCCCACGCCACGGGGGGGGCCAACTGGCAGGGCGCGGCCTACGATCCGGATTCGGGTCTGCTCTACGTGCCGTCGCGTACCGCGCTGACGCTGCTCGGACTGGTGCCCGGCGGGGAGGCCTCGACGGTGCGCTACATCCAGGGGCAGCGGGCGGGTCTCGATCTGGACGGTCTGCCGCTGTTCAAGCCACCCTACGGGCGCATCACGGCCATCGATCTCGGTTCGGGTGACCAGCGCTGGTGGATGCCCAACGCCGACACACCAGCCGCCATCGCGTCGCATCCGGCCCTGGCCGGCGTGACCCTGCCCCGTACCGGCAACCAGAATCAGGTCGGTCTGCTCGTCACCAAAACCCTGCTGTTCAGCGGGGAAGGACCGGGTGGCAAGCCGCTGCTGCGTGCCCACGACAAGGCCAGCGGCGCCATCCTCGCCGAGATTCCCTTGCCGGGCAGCCAGACCGGCACACCGCTGACGTTCCAGATTGGAGATACCCAATATCTGGCGCTCACGGTCAGCGGCGCCGGCGGCAGCGAGCTGGTGGTATTGAAGCCGGCTGCAGTTGTGAATCAATGATGAAAATATCCTGGTGCTTGCAGCCGGCGCAGCGGAAATCTGCGAAGGTACCGGCCTTTTTGCCATGCCGCTCGCTGCGGTGGCTGGCCCCGCCTGCCGCCAGGCGCTGTGCAACAGACCCCGGGAGGAAAAAACAATGACAAGTACGCTGGTAGCGCGACTCGAGCGACTCGATGCCTGCGCCGTGTCCGATGCGCTCGACAGCCTGGGGCTGAAGGGAGCCCAGTCCGGTCTTCTTCGTCGCTCCACGCGCCAGCGCATTGCTGGCGTGGTGCAGACCGTGCGGCTGCAACCGTTGCCGCCGGCAGGCGGCTCCCGCCGTCATCTCGGCACGGCGGCCATCGAAGCGGCCGACGCCCTCACCGTGATCGTGGTCGAGCAGCGCAGCGGCATCGATTGCGCGAGCTGGGGCGGCGTGCTGGCCAATGCTGCCAAGGCCAGGGGCGTGCGCGGCGTCATCGTGGAGGGCCCGGCGCGTGACATCGATGAATACGAAGACATCGGCTTTCCGGTCTTTTCCCGCTACACCACGCCGCGCACGGCGCGCAACCGCGTGTGGGAGGAGAGCTTCGGTGCCCCCATCCAGGTGGGCGATGCCATGGTGCACGCCGGTGACCTCGTCATTGCCGACGGCAGTGGTGTGGTGTTCATTCCAGCCGCGCGGGCCGACGACGTGCTGAAGGCCGCCGAGGCGATCGCACTGAAAGAGCGCCTGATGACCGAGGACGTGCTGGCCGGCAAGCCTGTGTCGGTGGTGATGGGCACCAACTACGAAACCATGCTCGACCGCTGAGCGACCGCTGGCCGGCGCCTGCCGCGCGACCGTTTTCTGAAGCTTTGCAAACCCCAGTCAGAGGGAACCATGTCCGACAAAAATGTAGAACGAGCGGCCAGGCTCGACACCGCCACGCTCAGCGATGCCATGGACAAGCTGCGCATCGCCGGCCAGTGCCTCGGCATCAAGCCGCGGGATCAGCAGTTCCGGCTGGCGGGTCGCGCCTACACCGTCCTCTACGGTCCCCTCGATGCCGACAAACCGGGCACCGTCGGCGATTTCATCGACAAACTCGGCCCGGGGACTGTGGTGGCCATCGACAACGGCGGTCGCGAGGATGCCACGGTGTGGGGCGACATCCTCACGTTCCTGGCACACAAGAAGGGATTGGCCGGCACGGTGATCGACGGTGCCTGCCGCGACGTGCACCTGTGCCTCAGCCTTGGCTACCCGCTCTACTCGCGGAGCTATTCCATGCGCACGGGCAAGGACCGCGTGCAGGTCGATGCCGAGCAGGTGCCGGTCAACATCGGGGATGCCCGCGTCAATCCCGGTGACATCCTGCGCGGTGACGCCGACGGCGTGGTGTGCATTCCGGCAACGCGGGAGGAGGACGTGCTGGCAGTGGCCGAGCAGATCGATGCGGCAGAGGCACGCATCCGCGCCATGCTCGAGGAAGGCAAGACCATCACCGAGGCACGAGCACTCATGAAATACCATTCGCTGCAGACGCCAGGCAAGTAAGGAGCATGCCATGATCATCGACTGCCACGCCCATACCTCGGCCCCACCGCAGCTTGCGGTCTACAAGGCCGGTCTCGTCTCGCATCGCGGCTCGCACGGGCGCGGCAAGGTCAGTTACACCGACGAGCAGTTGGTAGCAGCCTGGCACCGCAAGGAAATGGCGCCCTGTGGTCACATCGAGCACATGACCAACAACGGCATCGACCTTCAGCTCATCTCGCCGCGTCCGTTCCAGACCATGCATTCGGAAAAGCCGGGATATCTCGTGGACTGGTACATCCACGAGGTCAACAACATCATTGCCGACAGCGTTCGCCTGTTTCCAGGCCGTTTCTTCGGGATCGGTGGGCTGCCGCAGCAGGCAGGCGAGCCGGTCAGCGTCGTCTTCAGCGAGATGGAGCGCTGTGTCAAGGAGTTGGGTTTCAAGGGCTTTCTGCTCAACCCCGACCCCTATGAGAACGACGGCAACAAGGCGCCGCCCATGGGGGATCGCTACTGGTACCCGCTGTACGAAAAAGCCTGCGAGCTCGACGTACCCCTGCATTTGCATACCGCCGGTTCGCGCAACCCGCAGCGTGAGCCCTACAGCCTGTACTTCGTCAACGAGGAAACCACGGCGGTGTACGGCTTCGTGAATTCGACGGTGTTCGATGATTTTCCAAGCCTCAAGATCGTCATCTCGCACGGTGGTGGTGCCATGCCCTACCAGATCGGCCGCTTCAATGCCGGTTCTGCCAAGAGTGGAGCCCAGGAGAGCATGGCCAAGGGGCTCTTCGTGGATCGCATGCGCCATATGTATTTCGATACCGTGCTGTATTCGCAAGAGGCCCTGGAACTGCTCATCAAGGTGGTGGGTCCGGACCGCATCCTCTATGGCTCGGAGTGCCCGGGGGTCGGCTCTTCGATCAACCACGAAACCGGGCAGACCTACGATCGCACCGTGCCGCTGATCGAGAGCATCGACTGGCTCACGGCCGAGGATCGCTTCAAGATCTTCGAAGGCAACGCCAAGCGGGTCTTCAATCTCACCATCTGACTGCGCACGCCGGCCTGCCAGGGGCCGGCAGCGGGAGCAACGGG
>CANGUU010000010.1 GCA_947457195.1 Gammaproteobacteria bacterium | reverse complement strand
TGCAGCTGCGCTGGATTGAAGACGATGCGCGCGTGACGCGCTTCCGTGCGCCCTCCAACAACTCCAACGGCAACACCTTCGACTACCAGGGTCGCCAGCTGTCCGCCGAGCACGGCGCGCGGCGCGTGGCGCGCTACGAGCCGGACGGCAAGGTGACCGTGATCGCCGACCGCTACAACGGCAAGCGCCTCAATTCACCGAACGACCTCGTCGTGCACCCCGACGGCAGCATCTGGTTCACTGACCCGAGCTTCGGCATCCGTGCACTTTACGAAGGCAACCCGGGCGAGTCGGAGACCAAGGAGGCGGTCTATCGCGTGGATGGCCAGACCGGGGCCATCACCCTGCTCACCGATGAGGTGGGGCAGCCCAACGGGCTGTGTTTTTCGCCAGACTACAGCAAGCTCTACGTGGCCGATTCCGGTCAGATCAAGGTCTGGGACATCGAAGGCGGCAGAATCCGCAACGGTCGTACCTTTGCGCTGCTCAAGCAGCCCGATGGTTCGCCGTCGTCAGCCGACGGCATCCGCTGCGACCACTTCGGCAACATCTGGTGCGGTGCTCGGCCCGGGGTGCTGGTGGCCAACCCCGAAGGCCAGACCATCGGCGCCATCCGCCTGCCGGAAGTGTGTGCCAACATTTGTTTCGGCGGGCCGAAGCGCAACCGCCTGTTCATGACGGCCAGCCAGTCGCTGTATGCCGTCTACGTGGCGTCCACCGGCGCACACATCTGCTGAAAGGGGAGAGGAAGATGCTGAAATCCACCATTACCCTGCTGGCGCTGCTTGTTGGCCCGGCGCTGTTTGCGCAGGACGCCGGCCAGCAACTGTTCACCGATCACTGCGCCAGCTGCCACGGGACCGACGGCAACGGCGGCGAGCTGGGGCCCAACATTGCCACGCGCGTGCCGCTGCGCTCCGACGAGGAGTTGGCCAACGTCGTGCGCAACGGGCTCGGGGCTGCCGGCATGCCGGCCATCACCGCCATCAGCGACCGCGACATGCCGGCGCTGATCGGTAAATTGCGCGCGCTCAAGCTGCGCTTTGGTGCTGCCCCCGAGCGCCGAGAAGTCACGCTGACCGACGGTCGCACGCTGGCCGGGCTGGCGTTGAACCAGGGTGCCGAGGAAGTGCAGTTGCTCGGCGAGGATCGCCGTCTGCACCTGTTGCGCCGCGACGGCGCTGTGTGGCGCCCGGTGAGCTCGCAGAGCGACTGGACCAGCTACAACGGTGCCACGCACGGCAGCCGCCATTCGTCGCTCACGCAGATCGACACGGGCAATGTCGGGGCACTGGCGCCGGCCTGGCTCTACAATTTCACGAGCAACAACAACCTGCAGACCACGCCCGTGGTGTCGGAAGGCGTCATGTACGTGACGAGCGCCAACGAGGTCATTGCGCTCGACGCCGGCAGTGGCCGCGAGATCTGGCGCTACCAGCGCGCGCGCACGCGCGGGCTGATTGGCAACGCCGCGGGCGGCGCCAACCGCGGCGCGGCTGTGGCCGGCGATCGCCTGTTCATGCTCACCGATCATGCGCACGTGATTGCGCTCGACAAGCACAGCGGCACCCTGCTGTGGGACACCGAGATGGCCGACTGGCGCCAGAACTACAACGCCACCGGCGCCCCACTGCCGGTTGGCAACCTCGTGATCGCTGGTACTTCCGGCGGTGACGAAGGCGTGCGCGGCTTCGTGGCGGCCTACGACCAGACCACCGGCAAGGAAGTCTGGCGCTGGTGGAGCACCCCGCTGCCCGGTGAGCCCGGCTCGGAAACCTGGCAGGGCGACGGCATCGCCCACCCGGCCGGCTCCACGTGGATGACAGGCACCTACGACGCGGCACTCGACACCCTGTATTGGACGGTGGGCAACCCAGGCCCCGACATGATTGGCGACGACCGCCAGGGCGATAACCTCTACACCGACTCGGTGGTGGCACTCGACCCGCGCACGGGCAAGCTCAAGTGGCATTTCCAGTTCACGCCGCACGACGTGTGGGACTATGACGCCCAGGAAACCCCGGCACTCGTGGACGCCACCTGGCAAGGCCAGCCCCGGCAGTTGCTGATCCAGGCCAATCGCAACGGCTACTTCTACGTGCTCGACCGCCGCACCGGCGAATTCCTCAACGGCTGGCAGTACACCAGGGAGATCACCTGGTCGAGCGGCCTCGACGCCAGGGGCCGACCGATCCGCGTCGAAGGCATGGAGCCCACCCGGGAAGGCATCCGCGTCTGTCCCTCGTTGACCGGCGCCAGCAACTGGTACTCCACGTCCTACAACCCGGCCACGGGTCTCTACTACGTGCAGACCGAAGACAAGTGCGGTGTGTTCACGCGCGTGGATGCCGAATGGGAGGCCGGCAAGGGCTACATGGGCGGTTCGTTCGCGCCGGCCCCCGAGCCAGCCCAGCGCCTGTTACGTGCCATCGACATCCAGACCGGCCGCACGCGCTTCGAAGTGCCGCAGGTCGGACGCGCCAACAGCTGGGGCGGTGTGCTCAGCACGGCCGGCGGGCTGGTATTCTTCGGCGATGATAGCGGGGCGTTTTCAGCGGTGGATGCCGCGAGCGGCAGCCTGCTGTGGCGCTTCGCCGCCAACGCCCGCTGGCGCGCATCGCCAATGACCTACGACTTTGATGGCCGCCAGTACATTGCCATCGCCAACGGCTCGACGATCATGGCGTTCGCACTGCCAGCCGCCGAGTGAGATGCACAGGAGCCAACCATGAAGCACAGCCCACGCAAGTCCTTCGCCGCCCTCGCCCTGGCCTGGGCCGGCACGGCGGCCGCCCAGCCCGCCGCCACCGAACTCGGCGCCATGCCGTCTGCCGAGCAGTTCCCCAAGGTCGAGTTCGTCTTCGAGGAGCGCGTGACCCTGGCACCGGCCACCGTGCTGGGTGAAACGGCGCTCGGTCACCGCCAGTACATCCCCATCACCGGTGGCACCATCGCCGGGCCGAAGCTGCAGGGGCGCGTGATTCCTGGTGGCTGGGACTTCCAGCTGCGCTATGCCGGCGGCTGCGGCACCTTGAGTGCCGATTACTTTCTGGAGGCCAGTGACGGCGCGGTCATCCACATCCTCAACGAATCGTTCAGCTGCGGGCTTGGTGGCCCCAATGGTGAACGCAGCTTTTTCCGGCCACGCTTCGAGGCCCCCAAGGGCCCGCATGAGTGGCTGACGCGCGGCACCTTCGTGGCCACACTGGAGTTGGACCGTCCGCCCGCCGACGCGCCGCCGCCTGCCGAGGGCGCACCGCCGGCGCTCGGCGCCATCCGTATCAAGGTTTACCAGATCAAGTGAGGAGTGTTCGTATGCTGCCGAACAACGTATTCCGCTGCCGACCTTGGTTGCCGCTAGCCACCCTGGCTTTCAGCGGGGCGCTGCTGGCGCAGTCCGTGGAGCCAGCGCGCCCGTGGTGGTCGCCGGGCGAGGACACCCCGCTGCCCGCAACACTCGAGTATGCCAATGGCTGGGGCCGCTTCGGGCTCGTCAATGCCGATGGTCCCGTCACCACCGACGGCCATCCCTTTTTCGAAGCGCTCGGCAGCAACGGCAGGGGCTGCGTGACCTGTCACCAGCCCGCCGATGCCATGTCGATTTCCGTGGCCACCATCGCCCGCCGCTGGCAGGAGACCGAGGGCAAGGATCCCTTGTTTGCCGCGATCGATGGTCGTAACTGCCCGCACCTGCCCGCCGGTGATGCTGCCGCCCACTCGTTGCTGCTCAAGCGGGGCCTGATCCGCGTGAGCCTGCCGTGGCCGCCGCGCGACAGCAGCGGTACAGCAATCACCCCGGGGTTCAGCATCGAAGTCGTGCGTGATCCGAGTGGCTGCAACACGCACCCCGAATACGGTCTCGACGGCGAGCGCCACGAAATCTCCGTCTACCGCCGCCCACGGTCGGCCATCAACCTGCGCTACGTTACGGCCGCCGGCTTCGGCGTAACGCCCTTCATCGGCAAGACCGGCATGCTGGCCGCCAAGGATCCGGAGACCGGCAAGCCGGTCAACATGAACATGATGGCCGACGCCCGCGAAGCCACGCTCAAGACGCAGGCCAACTCGGCCGCCAACGGCCACATGCAGGTGGTTACCCCGCTCAGCGCCGAACAGCTCGCCCGGATCCAGGCGTTCGAGCTGCAGTTGTACGGCGCACAGAGTTGGTCGAACGGTGCCGGCAGTCTGGTCGAGACCGGAGGTCCGAGCGGTTTCGGGCCGCGGAATCTGCGTGCCGGTCGCGATGGTGTGCTCGGCAACAACACGTCCAACTACGTTTTCCCGATGGAGGACAAGTGGGCCAACCTGCCCGAGGTTGAGGGCGCCGATGCAATGGCGCGCCGGGCCTTCCGTGAGTCGGTGCAGCGTGGCCACGACGTGTTCTTCTACCGCACCTTCTGGATCAAGGATGCCACACACATCAACACGGTGGGGCTCGGCAACCCGATCAAGCGCACCTGTGCCACCTGCCACGGCATGCACATGACCGGCATGGACGTGGCGAACGGCTGGATGGACCTCGGGACCACCAACGCGCCGTGGGCGCTGGAGCCACCGGAAAGTCCCTGGGCCAAGGAGTTGCCGGAGCTGCCGCTGTTCAAGCTCACCTGCAATGCCGACCAGCCGCCGCACCCGTTCCTCGGCCGTACGGTCTACACGCAGGACCCCGGCCGTGCGCTGATCTCCGGCAAGTGCGAGGACATCGGCGCCATCGTCATTCAGCAGTTCCGCGGGCTGGCGGCACGCGCGCCGTATTTCTCGAACGGGTCAGCGGCCAACCTGCGTGAGCTGGTCGACTTCTACGACCGCCGTTTCAACATCCGCTATACCGAGCAGGAAAAGGCGGATCTCGTGAACTTCCTGAGCGTGCTGTAATGAAACACTGGATGCGTGCAGTGATCGGTCTGGGGTTCCTGGCCAGCCTGAGTGCCGTGGCGGCGCCGCCGCCGGGCACGCGGCTCAGTTTCGTGAGCTGCCCCGTGGTGCGCGATACCCGCTCGGTGCCGTGCTGGACCAGTGACTACCAGGGTGACAGCTACTACCTCACCATCCAGAGCGATGTCAGCGCCGCCGTACAACCGCCCCTGCTTGGGCATCGCGTGCTGGTAGAGGGCATCGTCAGCGACAAGCCGCAGATCTGCGGCGGCATCGTCCTCGAGCCGGTGCGGCTTTCCGTGATGCCGGAGCTTGATGCCAACTGCAACACCGTGCTGCCGGTCGACGAGCGCTACGTCATCGACTTCAATCCCCGGCCGCCCGGCCCGAGCGGTGGACGCCTGGCCTTCGATCCGGCCCCCGGCGCGACGTCTGCGCCCCCGGCCCCGCCCGTTGGCGAGCAGCAGCTCCCCATCTATTTCGATTTCGATCGCGCCGTGTCATTCCGGCACCCGGACGTCCTGCTCAACATCATCAAGGTGGCAGGGCAGGTGAAGGCCACCCGACTGAAGATCACCGGCGTGCGCGGCGCCCACAAGCTCAGCGACGGAACGCTGCTGCAGGAGAGCACCACCATTGGCCGCAAGCGTGCCGAGGAAGTGGCGGCCCTGCTCAAGGGGGCGGGGCTCACGCTCGATGCCGAACTCGACTGGACCGACGCGGTGGCCGAGGCCGACGGTGTCGACGACTGGCAGAGCCGTCGCGCCACGGTGGTGCTGACCCCGTAAGCAGCAGGACTGTCGGCGTCACGGAATGGCAGGTTACTGCCATCCCTCGGATCCCGTTCTGGATTGTTTGGTCAACAACGACAGGAGATTCGCATGAGTCGATACATTTCGTGGCTCCTTACAGGTCTTTCACTCTGTGTGCTGGCGGGCGCCCATGCGCAGGCCCCCGAGCCTGTCGGCACCGGGCCGGAACCGGCGCGCAGCTACAGCGACCCTGGCTTGCCGACGCACACGCTCTATCGCCCCGCCACGTTGAGCGGCCGCTACCCGGTGGTGCTGTGGGGCAATGGCAGTTGCGTCAACAGCAATTTCTCCTATCGCGAGTTTCTGACCCAGGTGGCTTCGCGGGGGTTCATCGTGGTAGCGGTGGGTCCACACCGCACGTCGCCGGCGCCGCGGCAGGAGCGGCCCAGCGATCCTGCCGCCTGGCCCGCGTTCGAGACGCAGACGCAGCAACTGCTCGATGGTCTCGACTGGCTGAGTGCTGAAGCAGCGCGGGCCGGCAGCGAATGGCAGGGGCATGTCGATACCGCCCGCGTGGCCGTGATGGGGCACAGCTGCGGTGGCATGCAGGCGCTGGCCGCGTCGAGCGACCCGCGCATCACCACCACGCTCGTGCTCAACAGCGGCATCTTTCCCGAGGGTGACCAGTACAACGCCCGCTTCGGCCTCACACGCGCGCACCTGCAGGCGCTGCATGCGCCCATCGCCTATTTCATCGGCGGCGAGAGCGACATTGCCTATGTGAATGCCGAGCAGGACTGGCAGGATCTGCAGCGCGGCACGGTACCTGCGCTCAACGCCAACCTCGACGTTGGTCACGGTGCCACCTACGCCATGCCCCAGGGCGGCCCGTTCGCTGCGGGCCCACTCGCGTGGCTGCAATGGCGGCTCAAGGACGATACCAACGCGCGTGCGCTGTTGCTCGGCCAGCCCTGCGGCCTTTGTGCGGCGGGGCAGTGGCGTGTGCGAAGCCACTTGCTGCCGTAGCGCACGCAACGCCTCGAGACTGCAACTGCGATGGGCCTTCTCCCGCGAGGGAGCCCGCTACCACACCGACGGCATGTTGTAGGGCATGCTGGCAAACACTGCTTCCACGCGCTTGATGGCGTTGCCCTCGATCTTGAACAGTTCGAGCAGCACGAACGAGTGCGGGTAGAAGAACACCGACTTGGTCTTGGTCTTGCCGTCGGTCCAGGTGACATCGACGATCTTGCCGCTGTGGTCCATGAGGGCTGCTGCCAGCACGATGCCGTTTTCTTCGTCTACCAGCGGAAAGCGGCGGTCACGCAGGCGGTCGTCATAGATGTATTGGCCCAGCCGGAACTGCTCGGCACAGCCCATCTTGGCAATGTCGTAGTTGGGGATGTTGGGGTTATTGGTCGTCAACAGCCCGTTCTCCACGCGGTCGCAGTCGTCGGTGAAGTGGGTGAACAGCGTGCCGTCGTTCTGCTGCAGCGTGTCGAAATAGCCGTCGGCGATGCTGATCATGCGCTCGCGCCGCACGCGCTTGTCGGCCGGCATGGCCTCGGCCCACAGCGGGTGGCTCTTTTCGAGGCCGTCGGTGGCGGGAAACGGCGAGGTGTCGACGCGGCGCGACAATACCGTCTCGATCTCGGTGATCTTGCCGTCGGCCACCTTGAGTCGGGCGGCCATGATGGCAGGCGTGCCGTGTTCAGTGACCACTTCGACGAGCGCCACTTCACCTTGCGAGGGGTCGGCGATGCGCAGGTTGTAGTTGCGCCGGCCGTCGATGGTGTTCCACAGGCCGTCGCCGACCCGCATCTGCACGCCGTTTTCCGTGAATTTCACGTCGGCAGCGAGCGGGACGCGGCTGACATCGCCTTTCAGCATGCCGTCGAACCACTGGGCAGCCATTGCATAGAGACACTCGCGGTCACACGCGATGGCCGGGGATGACGACTGGGCGAGCCCTTCCTTGGCCAACAGCAGGGACAGCGCCAGTGCAGACAGCAAATGGCCGGCAAGCGGGGTGACGAGGCGAAGGAAACGAACACGGGAGATCATTGTCTGGTCCTGCATGCAAACCTCACTGACCCGTCACCGGGTTCTTGTAGTGGTAGGGGGGAAGGAAGACCTCGGGGAAGGCGCCGTACTGCACCGTGGCCCCACCGTCTGGTGCCATGTTGTCGAAGGGCTTCGGCAATTCCACACCGCCTTTGTTCCAGCCCTGGTCGAATTCCACGTAGAAAGTGATGAAGCTGTGCAGCTTGCTGATCTTCCACACGCCGTCTTCCTTCACGTAGGCGTTCTCGTACACGGCATCACCCCAGCGCGCTTCCCGGCCAAGGCGCCCCACCTGCATGAAGGAGCGCCAGCGCGCCTTGGCATGCAGGCCATCGGGATCTATGTGGATGACCGGCTGCAGCTGCATATGGTTGTAGAGTCGGCCGTACTCCATGTCGCCCAGACCGTGCAGGTATTCGCTGATGCGTTCGCGGCCCACGAAGAGACCGCGACCGGCGATTTCCAGCGTGGCATCGTTGGCGAACAGGGCGGCCGCGTCGTCCCAGCGCGACTTGTCGACATAGAAACCGTAGCTGGCCTGCAGGTTGGCGATGGCGGTCCAGTCGTTGGCCGCGCTGGCGCTGGCGGCAGACTGCCGGATGGTCTCCTGCAGCGCCGCGACTTGTCCATCAAGCGCGCGCAACTGGCCACGGGTCAGCTGGAGCTGCAGCAGCAGCCAGACCACCACCGCGACCACCGCGACCAACAGGATCAGCGCCAGCCTCAGCCCCGGGGATTTGCTGTTCATCGGTGTCTCTCGCTTGTTACTCTTTTCGCCAGCCGTAGCGCGCTTTTGCGCGGCATCTTCCCCGATCGAAGGAAACACGACAATGAAAACCTGGTACCGGCATGCCGCCGGCCTCCTGCCGCTCCTGTTGCTCTGCGCCCGGTTTGCGCTGGCCCAGTCGCTGTCACCCCCGCCGGCAGACGTGGTGGAGGGTCAGCCCGTGCCGGTGACCGCCCATCCGCGGCAGCAAACCCTGCTGCAGATCGGCTCACCGGCCCTGCAGGCCAACAAGCGACTGGTATACGACTACTGGCGCACGGTGCTGCTCGGCGGGCGGCTGGAGCGTATGGAAGACTTTCTGCAAACCGACTTCGTGGAACACGATCCGCTGCTGCCGAGCGGTACTGCTGCCCTGCGGGCCCACTTGAGCGGCGCTCCGGCGGTGGCCGTGGTACCCGATACCATTCCGGGGCTGGTCACGCTCATCGCCGAGGGCGAGTGGGTGGTCCTGGTGCAAGTCGCCAACTACCCGGAACCTGCCCAGCCTGGCGCAACCTACACCTCGGCACGCTTCGATCTCTTCCGGCTGGCTGAGGGGCGCATTGCCGAGCACTGGGACTCCACACTGTTTCGCGCCGGGCAGGCGGTGCCTGATTTCGGCGCCGCTGCGGCCACGCCGACAACGGGACGGGTCGGGCTGGCGCAGCACGCGCTGCTGGCCAGCAGCGATCCGCAGCTGTTCGTCAACAAGCGGCTGGCCTTCGATCTGTGGCGGCAGATTCCAGAGGGTGGTCAGGAACAGCTGGCAGCGCTCTACGTGGCACCCGGCTACCTGCAGCACAACCCCAACGCCGCGACCGGCCGCGAGGGCTTCGTGGACTACATGGCCAGACGTCCGGACAGTGCCATCGAACCCTATCTGGAGACGCCGCTGGTGGCGCTGGTAGCGGAGGGAGACCTCGTTGTGCAGGTGCTGGAGACCACCCGCACGCAGGCCGGCGTGACCTGGCACGTGCCCTGGTTCGACATGTTCAGGGTCGAGCAGGGGCTGGTGATCGAGCACTGGGATACTGCATCCAAGGGCGAGTTGCCAGCGGCTACGCCGGGCGGACCGCTGGGCCTCTGAGAGGACGACGGCTGTCCGCCGTCAGGCGGCGTTGGCCGCTGCCATCGCCGCGCGCGACTCTGGCAGGCTCTCGTAGGGCAGTCCCACGTATTGCTCGGCGATCAGGCGGCGACCCGCCTCCGAGCCCAACAGGTACTGCAACTCGGACTCGGTGAAACGCCGACCGGAGTTGCCGCTCTTGTCGTGTCTGCCCTGCTCGTCGAAATGGTGCAGCAGGCGCGTCAGCCACCAGGAGAAACGCTCGCCGTGCCACACGCGCCTCAGCGCGATTTCGGAATACAGTGGCACGCAGGACAGGTCGTTGTCGCGGTAGACCCGGGTGAGGATGCGGTACAAGGTGCTTACATCCGAGGCCGCCAGGTTGAGTCCTTTGGCGCCGGTCGGCGGCACGATATGCGCCGCATCGCCTACCAGAAACAGTCTGCCATGCTGCATCGGTTCGCAGACGAAGGAGCGCAGCGGCGCGATGCTTTTTTCGATGGACGGGCCGGTGACCAGACGTTCGGCCGCATCGTACGGCAGTCGCCGCTTGAGTTCGGCCCAGAATGCGTCATCTGACCACTCGTCGACCTTGGCGGTGAGCGGTACATCGATATAGTAGCGCGAGCGCGTGTGCGAGCGCATCGAGGCCAGCGCGAAACCCCGCTCGCTGCGGCAGTAGATCAGTTCTTCGTCCACCGGCGGGGTGTCGCTGAGCACGCCCAGCCAGCCGAAGGGATACACCCGCTCGAACTCGGTGCGCAGCTCGGCCGGAATCGACTGGCGGGACACGCCATGGAAACCGTCGCAGCCGGCAATGTAGTCGCAGTGCAGCGTGCAGTTTTCGCCGTCGTGCTGGAAGGTGATCGAGGGCTGGTCACTGGTGAGATCGTGCAGGCGTACATCGCTGGCCTCGTAGAAGGTCGGCTGACCGGACTGCACGCGGGCATCGATGAGATCGTGGGTGATTTCCACTTGGCCATAACAGAGCACGGTGCGCCCGCCCGTCAGGCCCTTGAGATCTATGCGGGTGCTGTGGCCGTTGAAGGCAATGGCAAAGCCGTCGTGGACCAGACCATCGCGGTCCATCCGCGCGCTGACCCCGGCTTCGCGCATGAGTTCCGCGAAGCCGGTTTCGAGGATGCCGGCCCGGATGCGCTTCAGGATGTACTCGGCGCTGACGCGATCCAGCACCACGTTGTCGATGCCCTGCCGGTGCAGCAACTGCCCCAGCGCCAGACCGGAGGGACCACTGCCGATGATTGCAACCCTTGTTCGCAAATGCTTCATGTCCATCTCCCTGCAGACCAGCGCAGCATCGCCGATAAGGTGCGCGCCTGCCAGTGCGTTTTTTCGCAAAATTCTGTACTTTTGGGCCATTTTCCCGCAAGCAAACCACTGCCGTCCACGGTGGACCCATGTCCAGAAGTACGCAGTCGAAGCCGGCCATCCCGCAGTTCGCGCTTTACGGCGAGAACACGCCCAGCCACGAGCTCGAATTCGTCCACATCGAAGACATCCACGAGCGCAGTGCACGCAATGGCTGGTTGATCAAACCGCATCGTCACACCCACCTGTTCCAGGTGCTGTGCATGTGGAGCGGCGCGGTGAAGATCCGCCTCGACGAGGACAGTCACGACATCGCCGGGGCGGTCGCCGTGATCCTGCCGGTCGGCGTCGTGCACGGCTTCGAGTTCAGGCCCGATACGCAGG
Organism: Gammaproteobacteria bacterium; assembly: GCA_947457195.1. Taxonomy (GTDB): domain Bacteria; phylum Pseudomonadota; class Gammaproteobacteria; order Pseudomonadales; family Pseudohongiellaceae; genus CAILUG01. The sequence continues at coordinate 51,027 of CANGUU010000010.1, read as the reverse complement.
GCAGTGTGCTGAGCCTTGCGGTCAACCAGCAGGCGCTCGACCCGGGCAATCAGTTGCAGCGCCTGCTCAACGATTCGCTGTCGCGCCCAGCCGTACTGGCCCTGCAGGGCCGCGACAATGTGGTGGAGCCACTCAGGCGCCAGCTGGATCAGTTGGCGCAGGAACTGTTGCGGCCGCAGCCTGAGCAGCGCACGGCACTGTTCGCCCTGGCGCTGCTCGTCCTCATCTCGGTCAGCCGGCTGGCGGCTCTGCAGCAGCAGGATGAGCAGGTGCGGCGCCCGGGCGTTCTGTTGACCGATCGCTTCCGGGCGCTGGTCGAGGAGCACTTCAAGGAACACTGGTCGATGGCGCGTTTCGCGGAAACCCTGCACGTTTCGTTGTCTACGCTCAACCGGGCCTGCAGCGAAGTGCTTGGCCAGAGTGCCAAGCAGCTTTTGACCGACCGTTTGCACGTCGAAGCAAAGCGCCGGCTCACCTACACCGGTGAGACGCTGGACCAGATCGCCTGGGATCTCGGCTACAAGGATGCTGCATACTTCTCGCGGGTATTCAAGCAGCAGGAAGGCTGCTCGCCGAAGGCGTTCCGCCGCGGCCGGTGATCCGTTCGGCGGGTCCTTCGTACCTACCTCCGCCCCGGGCGCGCCCGGCCCGCTCCCCCTCCGTGGAAGCCTGCATGAGAGCCTCGACTCCGGATCCTGATACGACGCCGCCGCCCGCGCTGCCGCGCATCGCCTGGTTGCTGGGCAGCGCCGGTCTCTGGCCGCAGCTGGCCTGCGTGGTGCTGGTATTCGAACCACGCACCCGGTTTGCTGCGCTCGGCGCCGGCTACCTGTACGCGGCACTCATCCTCAGTTTTCTCGGCGGCCTCTGGTGGGGCGTGGCGGCCAGCAGGCCCCGCGCCCCGGCCTGGCTCTTCGTTGCGGCCGTGGTGCCCAGCCTGGTCGCGCTGGCCAGCGGGGTACCCTGGATGATCGGTGCCGCCTGGCCAGGGCCGTCGTTGCTGCTGCTGGCGGTGGCACTTGCCGCTGCGCCGGTCGTGGACCAGCGGTTGCACACGCTGGGTTTGCTGGGATCAGACCTGCTGCGTTTACGTGTGCTTTTGTCGCTGGGGCTTGCAGCGCTTACGCTGCTGCTGGCGGTTGCCTGACGGGCGGCCGCCATCTCAGCCGCCGCTGCCGACCAGCAGCGGTCCCACCGCCCGCCACCACGGCGAATCCCATATCAGCTCGGTCGCCAGCACCCAAGGCAACATCAGCGCCAGACCGTAGCGCCAGGCAGGGTGCAGCTGGCGTCGGCGGATCTGGTCGTGCAGCAGTCCCGGCAGCAACAGCAACAAAAGGTAGCCGTGCACGGCGGCGTAGCTCACGGGAAACGCGTTGAAGGGCAGCCACGCCATGCGGGCGATGGCGGCGTCGATCAGATTGAGGGTCGCCAGCAGCATCAGGCGCTTGTGCATGCCCGGATCGCTCTGTCGCACCAGCAGGCCCCAGATGGCAAAAGTGGGGAAGAGCACGATTGCGCGGATCTGCAGGAACAGGATGTTGTTAACGACGGCGGCGGCTGGCGTACCGGCGGCCGCCTGTTGGCGCGAGACCGTGATCAGCGTGAGCATCACCAGCAGTACCGGCACCAGCGCCACGGCCGCGAGGCCGAGCCGCCGGTGCAGGTCGGGGCGGTCACGCAGGGCCAGCGTCGCCTGCAGTGCCAGCAGCAGCGTCCAGGCGGCCATGGCCGCGGCATGCAGATGCACGACCAGCGGTGGCATCGGCATCTCTCCGGACACGATGGCGATGGAGCGCGGCGCGAAGCCCACGACGGTAACGGCGACCAGCAGCCAGGCATACCAGGCGTGAAAATGCCGACTGTCGGGCTTGACGATTCTGGGCATGATCGCAGTTCCTCCGGCCTGACCGGCCTGGCGAAGGGGGAGTCGACTGAACTGTGCCCGATCCCAGCGCGAGTTGCCACCCGGTACCTGTCGTCGGTGGAATTTCCCCGCTATAGTCCGCAGCCACAACAAGAACACAGCCAGTCCATGCTCGAGGGGCCCCGCCGAATGAAGCCGTTGAAATCACTGCTGTTGCATGCCGCATTGCTGCCGGCATTCGCCCTGGCCCAGGAGGGGTACCCGCTGGACGGGACCTGGCGTGGACAGTGGGGGCCCGAGGCCACCACCGCCGTGGTGGTCATGGGCTGGGACGGGACCCGTATCGAGGGCCGCATCAATCCGGGACGCAACACCAGCAACTTCACCGCCGCGACGCTCGATGCCAGCCAGTGGACCGTCCACATCGAAGCCGTCACCCGTGAGGGCCAGAGCATCGTGATCGAAGGCACCCTCGCCGACCTCGGGTCCTATCACCGTACGCTCACCGGCACCTGGACCGTGGACGGCACCGCGTATCCGCTCACGCTGACGCGCGAATAAGGAGGGAACCATGCTCATCCGTTTCAAGCAGTTCGCCCTGACAGCAGCGGTGACCCTGGTGGTGGCCTGCGGTGCTCCGGCGCCCGACAGCGCCTCCCCCGAGGCCAGCAGCGCCGCCCCCACGCCTCGCCATGCCGACGGCCTCGTCAACTTCGACCGCCAGCCCGGTGAACTCGGCCACTGGGCACTGCCGAGCCAGCACTCGCTGGTCGAGATCGGTGCCAGCGTGGCCTTCGACGAGAGTGGCCTGCTGGTCAACCCGGAGGACGCGGCCAAGGTGGCCCCCTTCATGGACTGGTCGCTGGCGCTGTACCGTTACCGTCAGGCGAACGGGCTGAAGGATGATCCGGTCAACGCCTGCATTTCACCGGCCGGGCCGCGTCACCTGATGGATCCCAGAGGGTTCCGGCTGATCCACGATCGTAACTTCGATCGGCTCTACGTGCTGTTTGGCGGCGGCAATCGCAACTGGCGCCACATGGAACTCGACGGTCGGCCACTGCCCAACCTCGACGAGGTGGTCGGCACCTATTTCGGCTACTCGCGCGGCGCGTGGCAGGGCGACACGCTGGTGGTGGAGTCGACCGGGTTCAACGACCGCTTCTGGTTCTCCAACGGCGGCCTGCCGCATACCCCTGCCCTCAAGCTCACCGAGCGCTTCAGCCGCCCAGACCATGACACCCTGGTATACAACGTCACTGTCGACGATCCACGCACCTATACCCGGCCCTGGACGGCCGAGTGGACACTGACTTGGGTGCCTGGCGACATCGAAGAACAGTTCTGCGAGCAGTGAATGCCGGGCAGGCCGACTGCCCAACCAACGCTACCGCTGTGCCCACAGCCGACCCCGAGGAGAGGAACGCACCATGAAACGCTTCACGCATGAACTGGCAGGACTTCTGGCCTTGTCGCTGGCCCTCGCGCCGCAGGCCTTTGCCCACCACTCGTTTGCTGCGCAGTACGACAGCACCAAGGTGGTCACCCTCAAGGGCTACGTCACCAAGGTCGAGTGGTTCAATCCGCACGTGTACTTCTACATCGACGTCGACAACGTCGAATCCGGCAAGCCCGACAGCTGGGCCATCGAAATGGGCCCTCCCCACATGCTGCAGGACAGTGGCTGGAAGAAGAACTCCATGCAGATCGGCGACGAGGTCGAGGTGGTGGCAACGCGGGCGCGTGACGGCAGCCTGAGCGCCAATGCGCGCAGCGTGACCTTGTCGGCTTCCGGCGAAGTGCTCGGTGCAGCCTCGAGCGAACAGCAGACACTGACCGGCGGCGGTGCACGCCGCGGCGGACAGTAAGGCCAGATGCCGCGGCGCGCCGCGACCGACGGGAGGCAGACAGCGATGACGAGGGTGAACAGCGTGAACAGGATGCAGGGACTGAAGGCATGGGTGGCGGGCATCACGTGGTTTGCCGTGTCTGCCGCGCTCGCCCAGGACGACACCGCGGCGACGGCGGAAACGCGCGCGATTCCGCGCAACGAGTTCGGTCACATCAGCCTGGCCGGGACGCGCGAGCATCCGGGCAACTGGAATGGTCTGCTCGGCTCGCTCGCCAACCGCAGCCCCAACCAGCGCGGCAACCTGCCGGAGAATCTGCCCTATGAGCAGGTACCCTTCCAGCCGTGGGCGCGTGACCTGCACGCCCAGCGCAGCGCCGAGGGCGGGGCCACCGACCCGCATACCCGCTGCAAGCCCTCGGGCGGAGCCCGCATGTTCCACACGCCCTATGGTTTGGAAATCCTCGACCAGGGTGACACGGTCTTCATCATCGGAGTCGGTTCGCCGCATTCCTGGCGGCAGATCTTCATGGATGGACGGCCCCATCCGCAGAACCCAACGCCCGGCTGGTACGGCCACTCGGTCGGGCACTGGGAAGGCGACACGTTGGTGGTCGACACCGTGGGCTTCCTCGGCGACGACAAATTCTGGATCACCCGCGATGGCTATCCGCACACCACGGACCTGCACACCATCGAGCGCTTTTCGCGCCCGGACTTCGACACCCTGCGCTACGAGATCACCATCGATGATCCCGGCGCCTACACCGCATCGTGGACCGGAGGCTGGTTCCTCACCTTCGGCGAGGGCAACGTGCCGTTCGATTATCTCTGCCAGGAAAACAACCTGGATCCGGAGCGGATGCTCGGGACCGATCAGTAGCAGTCCGCGCGGTCGCGGCTTCAGCCAAAGAAGTCCACGGAGCCCACGGCTGCCACGCACGGCTGGTTGAAGGCCATCACCGCCAGATGTTCCGGATGCTGCTGGTACCGGCGCAGCGAATCCACGTCGGCGAAGCGCATGATCAGCAGCAGATCCCAGCTGCGTGCGTCGTGCAGCACGTCCTCACCGATTTCCAGATGGATGATGCCGGGCACGGTGGCCTGCAGTGCCAGCAGGCGCTGCTTGAACTCGGCGACGTGGGAGGCTGCCGTTCCCGGCTGGTACTTCAGGAAGACGTAGTGCTGGAGCATGACTGCGCTCCCCTCAGCCCGCCGGGCCAACCCGCGCGCCGGGCGGTATGGTCGGCGGCGCTGCGTTGAGCCGCTCGGCGGCAAAGCCCGCAGCCACCTTGTAGCGATGCATGAATTCATCGCGCTCGGCACGCGGAATCACCGCCTCGATGTCGTCGAACACGCCACCGCAGCGGTCATCGAGCAGGTTCAGCAGCCCGAAGGGACCGGCGCCGCGGTTGCGCAGGATCACCGGCGAAATCTCGGGGCACAACTTCTCGTCATAGGCCTTGAGTGCGCCGGCGCCGACCCCATGCTGCAGCAGCATGCTGCCCAGCACACGGGCGTCCACGATGGCCTGGCTCGCGCCGTTGGAGCCGGTCGGATACATCACATGCGCGGCGTCGCCGAGCAGCACCACGTTGCCATCGCGCCAGGTCGGCACCGGGTCACGGTCGATCATCGGGTACTCGTAGACGTCGTCCGCGCCCAGCAGCATGGCGGGGATGTCGATCCACGGGTAGTTCCACTGCGCGAAGTGGTGAATGAAGTCGGCGTGCCGCACGCGCTTGTTCCAGTCGCCCTCCGGCCAGCCTTTGCTGCTGTCCACGGTGATCTCGGCGATCCAGTTGATGTCTGCCAGGCCGGTGACCGGGTCCGGTTGCGAGATCGGGTAGAAGACCACGCGATGCTTGTGGGTCCCGAGCCCTACGAAGGAGGCGCCGGTGCGTATGGGCTTCGCCCGCGTGACGCCGCGCCACATGATCGCGCCGCCCCACTGGACCGGAGGCTGGGTCGGATGCATCTGTTGTCGCACGGCCGAGTGCAGCCCGTCGGCAGCGATCAGCAGGCTGCCGTGTATCTCTGAACGCTCCCCGCTACGACTTTCCAGCAGCGCGACGACGCCGCAACCGTCAGCGGCATTGCGGTAACCGGTGACTCGTTGCCCGGTGCGGACGCAGTCGGTCCCGAGCCGCTCGCGCGTGGCCTGGTACAACAGCATCTGCAACCGGCCGCGATGCACCGAGTACTGCGGCCAGTGATAACCGGCCAGCAGGCCCCGGTTTTCGGAGTACACGTCATTGCCGTTCAGTCCCACCAGCGCCCACTCGCGGGTCTGGATGCCGATGGTGTTGAGGGTCTCCGCTCCGAAACCCAGTTCGTAGAGCTCCCGCACGGCGTTCGGTTGCAGGTTGATGCCGACGCCCAGAGGCTTGAGTTCCGCCACTGATTCCAGGACGCGGCACGGTACACCAATCTGGTGCAGGGTCAGGGCAACACTGAGGCCACCGATGCCGGCGCCGGCGATGAGAACGGGGAGGGTCATTGCGTTTCCTTCGCACGTTAGTTAGCTGATCGGGCGGCGCATGATACGCCAGAGGTGTGCTGTCGCCGAGGCCGGAGCAAGGATGGATTCGAAAAATCGAACAGAAGTCACGCCTGCCACCGTTTGCAAAAAACTGACAGACCGAACGGCATTTGCTAACCGTCACTTCATCTGCGCCTGCTAGCGTTCCGCCCGCGTGATTCCTGATTTGGAGACTTTGGAGATTCTTCATGTATTTCGATGCCCGTTCTGTTTCCTGCCGCCGTCATCCGCGCCGTGCCGCACAGCTCGCGAGGGCGATCTGGCTGGCTGCTCTGGCAACTCCCCTCACCCTGGCGCAGTCCACCGGCACGCTCTCGGCGGAGGGTGTGGAGGAATTGGTGGTGACCGGTCGAGGCGTGCTGAATCTCGGCGGCATGACGGCCCAGACGGCCGCCAAGTCACGCGTGTCGGTCACTGGCGATGACCTGCTCAAAGCCAGTGCCGGTCAGACATTCCTGGATGCGCTCAACCAGGTGCCGGGTCTCAACTTCACCAACAGCGATGCCTATGGCAGTTCGGGCGGCAACATCCGGTTGCGTGGCTTCGATGGTTCGCGTGTCTCCCTGACCTTCGACGGCATCCCGCTCAACGATACGGGCAACTATGCTTCCTACACCAATCAGATGATCGATGCCGAGTTGATCCAGCAAGTGGATGTCAACCAGGGCACCACCGACGTGGACAGCCCCACGGCCTCCGCCATCGGTGGCACGATCAACAACCGCACGCGAACCCCTCGGGAAATGGCGGGAGGGAGGGTCAGCCTCACGACCGGGGAGGACAGCTACAACCGGCTGTTCGTGATGGGGGAGACGGGTTCCTTTGGTCCGTGGAGCACCCGGGCCTGGGTGGCCGGCTCGCTCGCCAAGAATGACAAATTCAAGGGCCCCGGGGAGATCTACAAGCGTCAGTTCAACGCCAAGGTCTATCAGGCGCTGGACAACGGCAATTTCATATCGGCGGCGCTGCACTACAACCGCAATCGCAACAATTTCTACCGCAACACCACCGTCGCCAACTGGGACCTGTTCGGTCGCAACTACGACAATCTGGCCACCTGTACACGGGCTGCGGCCCGCGGCGGCTTGCGCGATGATGACAATGCCACGCTGGTCCCCTCCACGCCCTCTCTGCCCGCTGCCGACAACACCACCAATCCGGCCTCCTGCACCAACTACTACGGCCTGCGGATCAATCCTTCCGACACCGGCAATATCCGCTTCAATTCCCTGTGGAATCTCCGCGACAACCTGCGACTCACCGTAGACCCGTCCTACCAGTACGTGTTGGCCAACGGCGGTGGCACGACGGTGGCCAACGAGTCCCCGGGAACGTCCAGCGATCGACGCGTGGTCGGTGCCAGCACGCTGGCTGGCTTCGATCTCAATGGTGACGGCGACATACTCGATTCCGTGCGCTTCTACTCGCCGAACACCACCAACACCAATCGACTGGGCCTCAACGCGTCCCTCATCTGGGACATCAGCGAAACGCAGACACTGCGCTTTGCCTACGCCTACGATTACGGCAAGCACCGGCAGACCGGCGAATTCGGCTACCTCGACGCCAGCGGCAACCCGGAAAATGTGTTTGGAGGCAAAAAAGGCCGGCCAGTGGTGACGGCGGATGGCAGCATCATGCGCAGTCGCGATCGTTTTTCGGTGGCTGAACTGAACCAGTACTCCATCGAGTACCGGTGGAGCGTGAGCGCTGCGCTCAAGACGGAGCTAGGCCTGCGTATTCCCCGCTTCCGTCGAGAACTGAACCAGTACTGCTTCACCCAGAATGGATCGGCCAACGTGCTCTGCACTACCCAGGCGCCTACCGCGACACTGCCGAATGGCAACATACGCCTGGGCAGCACCGAATATCTCAAGCCGTTTTCGGCGACGGTGGAATTCGACGACGTCCTGCCCAACGTTGGTGTGACCTACGAGTTGAACGATACCAATACGGTGTACGCCTCATATGCCGGTGGTCTGTCGGCCCCGCGAACCGACAATCTGTACGGCGCGCGTCTGCTCGCCGACGGCACGCTGGCCCGTACCAATCCGGTACCTGAGACCACCGACTCCTTTGACCTGGGCTGGCGCCTGAACACGGGCGACCTGCTGGCCTCCGTTGTATGGTGGAACACCAGTTACACCGACCGTATCGTCTCGGCCTTCGACGAAGAACTGGGCTTCTCGGTCGACCGCAACGTCGGTGATGTCGATCTCTCCGGACTGGATGGCCAGTTTGGCTTCCGGCTGGCCGACTGGGCAACCATGAGCCTGATGGCGTCCTACAACGACAGCGAACTGCAGAGCGACCTGCGTATCAGCGCGACCACCACCGTGCCGACCAGCGGCAAGCAAATCGTGGAGACGCCGGAGTGGAGCTATGGTCTGCGGCTGGATACGTCGTTTGCCGGCTTCGATGTCGGACTCGAGGGCAAGTACGTCGACGAGCGCTATACCACCGACCTCAACGATGCCTCGGTGCCCGACTACGTGCTGTTCCACCTGAATGCCAGCTACCAGTTCGAACTGGATGGCGTGGGCGATCTGCGCTGGCAGTTCAACGTCTACAACCTGTTCGACGAGGAGTTCTTCGCCAACATCAGTTCCACCGTCGGTGCCGTGGCCTTGCCGGGCTTCTCGCCCTCTACGCCTAACGTGTCCCTCGGTGCACCTCGCACCGTAAGCACCAGCCTGCAACTGGTGTTCTAACCGCGTTGCGCCCCCTGGGGAAGGGGCGCAGGATCCCCTGCGCCCCGTTCCTTTTCCGCGATCCTTGGCGCCGGCCTGCCAGGCAGGTGGCGGGTGTGGTGGGTAGGTGACAGGTTTGGCCTTCCCTGCGCAGGCCATTGCTTTACACTGCGCGCCTGTTCCGGTCTGCCCCATGGAGTGTTCATGCGCCTCCCCGTTCTGGTCGTCGTGTCCCGCTGGCTCGCTACGGTGTTTGCCTGCCTGCTGGTGGCGGCGCTGCTCGGCTACCTGAAGTTCAGCGAGATCCAGGGCGTGCTGGCCGCCGTGGCGGCTCAGCCCGAGTACTCGGAAACTGTCGAAACCGCGACGCCCGTGCCCACCGACTTCCAGCCGCGGCTGGAGGCGCTCGGCGTGGTGGTGGCGCCGCTGCAGGTCACCCTGCGCAGCGAAATGGCTGGCTACATCACGGACGTTGGTGCGCGTGCCGGGGCACGCGTGTCCCGCGGGCAGGTGCTGCTGCAACTCGACATCAGTGAGCAAAGCGCCAGTCTGGCTGCGGCACAGGCCCGGCTCGCCCTGGCCTCCGCCGTGCTCAAGCGCGACCTCGACCTGCAGGAATCCAGTTTCGTCAGCGCAGACAAGGTGGATCGCTCCCGCGCCGAGGTGGCTGTCGTCGAAGCCGAGATCGCGGGGATCCAGAGTGTGATCAGTCGCCGCACCATCCGTGCGCCGTTCGATGGCGTCATCGGCATCCACCGCTTCGAGGTCGGTCAGTACCTCGACAACAACAGCGTCATCACGACCGTGGTGGGCGACCGCGGCGAAATGTGGGTCGACTTCGCGGTGCCGCAGTTCTATGGCGAACTGGCGCCCGGACACCGCGTGTCCCTGCGCATCGTGCGCTCGGCCGGCCTGGACGGCGAGGCGCTGCTGGCGGCCGAGGTGATTGCCGGCGATGCCTCCATCGATGCCGCCTCACGCAGCCGCCGCTACCGCGCCGTGGTGAGGGAAGGCAGCGATCGCCTGCTCGACAACATGTCGGTGTCGGTCGATATCCCGCTCGGGCTGGCCACCCCGCTGCTGGCGGTGCCGTCGCTGGCACTGCAGAGTGACATCGCGGGGGAATTCGTCTGGCTGCTGGAACGGGACAGCGGCGGCCAGGGTTACCGGGCACGCCGTCAGTCCGTTGCCAGTTTCGGCCAGCAGGGCGAACAGACCTTCGTGGATTCGCTCAGCGCTGACCAGCTGATTGCAGCCGCCGGCGCCTTCAAGCTGTCGCCCGGCCTGCTGGTGAAGACCACGGCGGCCCCCGGTCAGACCCGCGAAACCGGAGCCGAGTGAGATGGGCCTGCAGATCTTCGTCAAGCGCCCCGTCATCGCCGTCGTCTTGTCGCTGGCTCTGCTGCTGGCGGGCCTGTTTGCTGCCTTCCGGATTCCTGTCATCCAGTTCCCGCGCGTGGAGAGCGCCAGTCTGGTCGTGCGCACGGCCTATCCCGGCGCCTCGGCCGACGTGGTGCAGGGCTTCATCACCGATCCCGTGGAGCGGGTGGCCATGACGGTGCCCGGCGTCGACTATGTCGATTCATCCACCACCGCTGGCAGCAGCACTGTCACTGCCTGGCTGGAGCTCAACGTCAACAGCAGCGAGGCGCTGGCGGAGCTTACGTCGCGCCTGAACCAGATCCGTTTCGAACTGCCGGATGAAGCACTCGACCCTGCCGTCGAGGTGCTGCGCACGGACCAGGCCAATGCGCTGTTCTATCTCGACGTCGACAGTGGTGGCCTGTCTCGCTCCGAGCTTACCGATTACATGGCGCGCAATGTGCAGCCCCTGCTGGCAGCCATCGACGGGGTGCAGCGCATCGGCTTCGAGGGCGGGCGCGACCCGGCCATGCGGGTCTGGCTCGACCCCGCCCGCATGGCCAGCATCGGCATCGGTGCCGACACCGTCGTGGAGGCCCTGCGCAGCAATAACGTGCTCGCGGCCATCGGGCGCACGCAGAGCGCCTCCCAGCAGATCAACCTGCTGAGCTCCGCCACGCTGCAGACCGTGGCAGACTTCGAGCAACTCGTGGTGCGCAACGAGGCCGGTACACTCGTGCGCCTGCGCGACGTCGCCCGCATCGAACTCGGCGAAGACCGCGGCGACGACCTGGTACGCAAGGATCAGACGCCGACAATTTTCCTGTCGGTCTGGACCTTGCCGGGCGCCAATGCCATCGCCGTAGGGGACCAGGTCTACGACAGGCTCGAGAAAATCAATGCCGGCCTGCCGCGTGGTATGCGCGTCAACATCGCCTACGACGCTACCGTCTACATGCGCAAGGCCATCGGTGAAATCGTCACCACCTTGGTGGAAACCATCGCCCTGGTCGGTTTGGTGGTGGTGCTGATGATGGGTTCGCTGCGCACGGCACTGGTGCCACTGGTGACCATTCCCATCTCCATTCTCGGCACCATCGCTGCCATCCACATGATGGGGTTCACGCTCAATCTGCTCACCATCCTCGCCGTAGTGCTGTGCGTCGGGTTAGTGGTCGACGATGCCATTGTGGTCGTGGAAAACGTGGCCCGTCATCTGCGCGAGGGCAAGTCACGCAGCGCCGCGGCGCTGGCCAGTTCGCGCGAACTGACGGCGCCGATCATTGCCATGACACTTACGCTCGCTGCGGTATACGCCCCCATCGGTTTCGTCAGCGGTCTCACCGGTGCGCTGTTCCGCGAGTTCACTTTCACCCTCGCGGTCGCTGTGCTCATTTCCGGGGTGGTGGCGCTGACGCTGTCGCCGGTCATGAGTGCGTACGTCAATGCCGAGCTCGGCCGGGAAGCAAAGGGTACGTTGCTGGTTAACCGCTGTTTCGATGCCATCCGCGCCGCCTATGCGCGGCGTCTCGACGGGGTGCTGGGCTGGCGTAACCAGACGCTCTTCATGGGCGCCTTCTTTGCGCTCTTGGTGGTGCCTTTCTACCTGTTCTCCGCCAAGGAACTGGCTCCGATCGAAGACGAAGGCGGCATCCAGGTCGTGATCTCCGGGCCACCGGACGCTCGCGTGCAATACACCGAGCGCTACATGCGCCAGGTGATCGATCTGGCGCGCACGCTACCCGGCTATGACTACAGTTGGCAGGTACTGGCCCCGAGTGGGGGCTTTGGTGGTTTCGAGTTCGTCGACTATGCCGAGCGGGACTTCGAGGTGCCGGCGCTGCGTGACCAGGTGTTCGGCCTGCTGTCGCAGGTCGGTGGCCTGCAGTTGCAACCCATCCTGCCGGCGGCCCTGCCCACTGCCGGCCAGTACGATGTGGAACTCGTGGTGCAGAGCGCCGACAGCTACGAGGAGATGGCGCGCTATACCGGCCAGCTGATCGGTGCCGCCTTTGCCAGCGGCAACTTCATCTTTGCCGATACCGACCTCAAGATCGACCAGCCGCAGGTACGCCTCGATTTTGACCGCGACCGGCTCGCTGATCTCGGCATGAGCGTTCGCCAGGTCAGCCAGCAGATCGCCGGTCTCACGTCCGAGCGCGACATCAACCGCTTCAACGCCAGCGGCAAGTCGTATCGCGTGATTCCCATGGTGGAAAACTTCGCGCGCCACGATCCCCGCGTACTGCTCGATCTGCAACTCACGGCCCCGAGCGGTGAACTGGTGCCGGTGCGCAGTATCGCGACACTCGAGCGTGTCAACGGTCCCCAGGCGCTGGGCAAATTCAATCAGCAGCGTGCCTTCCGCATCTTCGGTGGTATCACCGGCGGCAGCACCACGGAAGCGGCACTGGCAGCACTGGAGGAAGCGGCCGCCAGTATCCTGCCGAGCCACTACACCCTCGACCATGCCGGTATTTCGCGCAGCCTGCGCAAGGAGGGCAACAGCCTCACGACCGTGCTCGGGCTTTCGCTGCTGGTGGTGTATCTGCTGCTGGCCGTGCAGTTCAACAGCTTCCGCTCGCCGCTGGTCGTGCTGCTGGGTTCGGTACCGCTGGCACTGAGCGCAGCGCTGCTGTTCGGCTTTCTCGGCTTCACCACGCTCAACATCTACGCGCAGATCGGGCTGGTGACGCTCGTCGGTCTCGTTGCCAAGAACGCCATCCTCGTCACGGAATTCGCCAATCAGTTGCAGCACCAGGGTATAGCCAAGCGGGAGGCCATACGCACGGCGGCTCAGGTCCGTCTGCGCCCCATTCTCATGACCACTTTTGCGACCGTGGTCGGGCACTTTCCGTTGGTGCTGGTCAGTGGTGCGGGTGCCGAGGCCCGCAACAGCATCGGGATCATTCTGGTGGCTGGCATGCTGGTGGGGTCCCTGTTCACGCTGTTCGTGCTGCCCTGCCTCTACCTGGTGCTCGGCGATACCCTGCGCGCGGAGCCTGTCGCTCCCGACCGCGAGTCGGCGGCCGCTGCCCCGTAGCGGTTTGCTGACCGGTTTGCCGGAATCAGGCTGCCGTTGGCCGCTTTTGCTCCCGGGTTCACGCAGTTCTCGCTTTCGCTCGCCCTTGGCGTGACCCGCTCGCCGCGGCCAGCGGCAGCCCGACCCCGGAAAATCTTTCCCGCGTGCGGCGCATAGCCCACCAGCGAAGTCACCGCAGAGTCAGCCTGCGAGGAGCGCAAGTGACCGGCCTGCCCGCTCTCTCCAGTGACTTCGCCTCCGCAAAACCAGCCGTCCCCATTCACCCCGACCCACGCTCACAACCGGATGAAAGCCAGCGAATCATTTGGATTCATCGGAATCACCAGTTGCTTCTGCACCGAGTCGTAACACATCGAGGCTGCACTCGGGATCCCTGTGGCAATGACCTCCGCCGGCTTGCCGGGCACGATCTTCGACACGCTGCCGAAGCGCACGCTGCTCACATACTTGGTGCCGTCTTCGGTGATGACCAGACCGTCGTTGCCGCCCTCTACCGCGTTTTCGGTATTGATCAGCTTGCCGCTGGGATCGAAGGTCAGCACCGAATTGTTGTTGATGTTGACGACCACCACGTTGCCCTGGCGATCGATTGCCACGCCATTGGGCGCGGCCAGCGGAGCGCCCGCCACGAACACCGAGGTCTTGCCGTCCGGCGTGACCTTGAAGATCTGCTCCGGCGCGCGGGTGTTGGAGATGTAGGCCGTACCGTCGGCGGTGACGCCGATCCCGTTGAGGAAGGTGCTACCGGGGACTTCTACTGCCCTCAGCGGCTGGCCACTGGCGAGGTCGAACGAACGCAGTACGCCTTCGTCCACCGTGTAGAGCACACCCTTGCTGATCGCACTGCCTCGTGGGTGATTCAGGGTGAGGCCGTCGCGGGTGGCACCGATCCACTTGGCGGTATGCACGCTGCCATCGGGGTTGATCAGCGAGACATAGCCGTCGTTCTGGGTCAGTGCCTGATCGATGCCGGCATTCATCGCCAGGATCAGGTTGCGCTGTGGATCGAAAGTGCAGCTCTCCGAGAAGCGGAAACTGCCGTACACCTTCACGTTGGCAGACAGTGCCTGGAATTCGCCTTTCTCGTTGGTAGCGCCGAGTGGACGACCCGCCTGGAATGGCTTGGGTTCGGCAGGGGCAGCCGCGGGTGCCTGCGCGAGACTGCCGCCGGCAAGCGCGAGGGAGGCGAGGGTGAGAAGGGCAGTGGCGAATCGTCGTTGCATGGGAAACTCCTGAAGGGTGGAAAAAGACCGGCGCGGTCTGCGCCCGATTTCACCGCAGAGTGGCAGCGCTCTGCTACCTTTGCCGTCCATGAAAAGCCTTGTCATCCAGTCCTGCAGTCCCGCCCAGCACCAGGGCTGGCAGGGGCAGTGCGTGGACAGCGTGGTGCGCTGGGCCGCCGCACAGGGTCACGAGCATCGCCTGCTGGGCGATGAAATCTTTGCCCTGGTGCCGGACTGGTACCTCGCCAAGGTGCCGGCGCGCCGGCCAATCGCTGCGGATCTTGCCCGTTTGTTGCTGGCCCGGCAGGCGCTGGGAGAAGGCTATGCGCAGGTGATCTGGCTGGATGCCGATACGCTGGTGCTCAACGCTGCGCTGCGCCTGGATTTCGCCGGCAGCTGCGCCTTTGGCCAGGAAGTATGGGTGCAGGCACGCGAAGGCCGCTGGCAGGCGCGCCGCAACGTGCACAACGCCGTGGCCGTCTTCCGTCAGGGCTGTCCGGTACTGCCCTTCCTGGCGCACTGCGTGGAATCACTCATGCGCCGCGTCGATCCCACCCATGTCGCCCCGCAGTTCGTCGGCCCGAAGCTGTTGCAGGCGCTGCAGACCTTCGCTGATTTTGCCTTGCTGCCGCAGGTGGGTTCGCTGAGCCCGGCCGTAGCCGAGGATCTGCTCCGCGGCGGCGGCCCCGCGCTCGACCTGCTGCGCCGGGAATCACAGCCCCTGCCACAGGCGCTCAATCTCTGCGCGTCGCTGCTGCCGGACACGCAGGCGGCTGCGGTGATTGAATCGCTGCAAAGCGCGGGTCTATCATCCAAGCACATTCGCTGAGCCGGGTTCGGCGAGTCACCATCCCAAGCACCCACAGCCACCCACCCACCAACGACAAGAGGGGCCACCATGGCAGGCATTACGCTAGACAACATCACCGATGCGGTCATCAACCACGGCGACCGCGGCAAGAGCCACCCGCGCCTGCACGAGATCTACAGCAGTCTGGTCAGGCACCTGCACGCCTTCCAGCGCGAAGTGAACCTCACCACCGAGGAGTTGGAGATCGGTCGCCAGTTCCTGTTCCGCCTGGCCCAGCCGAACCAGGATTTCCCGATGGGGGAGATCACCCTCATGACCGACTGCCTCGGTATGTCGGAGCTTTCCATCCTGCTGGCCGACACCCACACCCACGATCACGGCACCACCGAGATGAATGTGGAAGGACCGCTGTACTTCAAGGACCTGCCGGAGCGCGCCAACGGCTCGCTGATCGGCGAGATCGCCCCCGGCGACAAGCCGCTCTTCGTCACGCACCGCGTCGTCGACAAACAGGGCAAGCCGCTGGCCAACGCGCTGGTGGATGTCTGGCAGCCAAACGGCGAAGGTTACTACTTCGTGCAACGCGACAATCTACCTGCCTGGAACTTCTACGGGCGGCTGCGTACTGACGCCAACGGCTGCGTGAGCTTTGCCACGGTCGTGCCCGGAGATTACCCGGTGCCCACGTCGGGACCCACCGGCGGCATGCTGGAAAAGCTGGGTCGTCATGGCTACCGCGCCTGCCACATCCACTACATGATCCACGCCGAGGGCCACGAGTCCTTTACCACCATGATGTACTTCAACCACTCGCCGTACGTGGACTCCGACACCATCTTCTCGGTCAAGGATTTCCGCGTCGATATCGTGCGCCACGACGATGCGGCCGCCATCAAGGCCAAGGGGCTCGACAAGCCGTTCTATACGCTCGATTACACCTTCGTGGTGCCCTGAGCCCATGACCCAGGCGCTGTATTTCAAGCCCAGCTACGAGCGCCTGCGCGACCGCATCTCGGCGATCGCGCCGGCGCTCGACGTGGTGGTGTACGACGAGGCAGGGCGTCTGTGGTCCGGTGGCCGGGAGGTTCTGGCGACCGAGATCCACCCTGAGTGGTTCTGGATCCACAGCGAGCTGTTCTTTTCCCCGCATCTGCATGACTACTTCCGCCTGATGCTGCACAGCAAGTCGATCAAGTGGCTGCATACGATCAACACGGGACTCGACAAACTGCCGTACCTGGAACTGGTCGAGCGTGGTGTGGCCGTGTCCAACAACCATGGTCAGGCCATTGCAATCGCCGAGTTCGTGTTCGGACAGCTGCTGGCCCATTACCAGAACGTCCATGACTACCGCGCGAAACAGCAGGAAAAGGTGTGGAAGCACCGTGGTTTCCGCGAAGTGCAGGGCAGTCACTGGTTGCTGATTGGCTTTGGCGAGATCGGGCGCGCGCTGGCCCAGCGCGCCCGCGCGTTCGGTGCAGAGGTGACAGCAGTGCGCCGCCAGCCCGACAACAGTGGTCTGGCGTCTGCCGTGGTGACGCCGGCGGAACTGCCCGCGCTCCTGCCCGTGGCTGATGTCGTGGTGCTGGCCTGTGCCTCCAATGCCGAGACCCGTGATCTCGTCAATGACCATTTCCTCGCACGCATGAAGGAAAAATCGGTGCTGATCAACATCGCGCGTGGCGATCTCGTGGTCGAG
Source organism: Gammaproteobacteria bacterium (assembly GCA_947457195.1). GTDB lineage: Bacteria > Pseudomonadota > Gammaproteobacteria > Pseudomonadales > Pseudohongiellaceae > CAILUG01. Next base: position 33,941 of record CANGUU010000010.1, on the reverse strand, counting down.
CAGGATCTGCGGCGTGCCCTTGACGTGGGTCGGCCGGAGTTCGCCATTCTCGACGTCTTCAACCACGAGCCCCCGGCAGCTGACAGTTGGGTATGGGCGCATCCCCGGGTATCCCTGACCCCGCACACGTCCAACGCCGGCAGTGGCATGCGGGCCCGCAGCGAAGCGACCTTCCTGGAGAATCTGGCCCGCGCCGTGGCGGGGGAACCCCTGCTACACCAGGTCCGGCGTCGGGACATCGTCTGAGTCGTCGCGCCCCTGACGGGCGGCGTTCCTTCAACCCTCGAGTGGATGTAGACACCATGGCCTACCAGAGTGCAACCGTGGACGTGCTGGGCTCGCCGATGGAGGTGTTGCTGTTCCGGCCTACCGGACCCGGACCCCATCCGGGCCTCCTGCTGGCGCAGCACATCCCCATGGGTCATGCGGGACTGGAAAATGACCTGTTCACGCTGACGACGGCCGCGCGGCTCGCCGATCACGGCTACCTCGTCGCGGTGCCCTTCATCTTCCACTGGTGGCCCAAGGAGGCAGCTCTGGAGCGCAAGCGCGAGGAGAGCCGCGATGACTGGATCGTGGCCGACATGCAGGCCGCTCACCGGGTGCTGTGCGAGCAGGAGGGCATCGATCGGACCCGCATCGGCGTGGTGGGGCACTGCTGGGGCGGGCGCGTGGCGTGGCTCACGGCCTGTCACATCCCGCAGCTGGCCGCCATGGCCACGTTCTACGGCGGCAACATCAAGAAAGCGCTGGGAGCCGGCAACCAGCCTCCGCTCGAGTTGGCCCGCTTCATCGCCTGCCCGGTGATCGGCTTCTTCGGCAACAACGACAGCAATCCCTCGCCGCAGGACGTGGAGGATTACAGTGCCGCGCTGGCGGCAGCCGGGGTGTCACACGAGTTCCACCAGTACGACGGGGCCGGGCACGCCTTCCAGAATTTCCCGATGCCCGAGCGCTACCATGCGGCGGCCAGCGAGGCGGCCTGGACCCGCCTGCTGGCATTCCTGGCGGAAAAGCTGGGCGGTCTTGCGCCAGATCATGCGGACTGACGCCCGCCGCTGGCGAAATTGACGGGCCGTTCAGTCGACCCTAGCATGACATCATTATGGCACTCCGGGCTCCCATGATCGCCACCATCGACATCCCCAAAGCGGGCAAGCGCGAAATCCAGAAGGAAGCGCGGCGCAGCGCCATCATCGATGCAGCGCTGGAAGCCTTCATTGCCCAGGGTTTCATCGCCACCAAGCTTGACGACGTGGCCGAGCGGGCCGGTATCGGCAAAGGCACCATCTACCTGTACTTCGACAGCAAGGAAAACCTGTTCGAGGAAGTGGTGCGCAGCAATCTGTTTCCGATCCGCGACGCGGCCGAAACCCGCTTGGTCACCCATACCGGCAGCGCTGCCAGCCTGCTCGATGAGCATTTCCGCAACGTCTACCTGGCCATGAATCTGCCGCGCATGCCGTCGTTGATGCAGATGATCCTGAGCGAGGGCATGCGCTTTCCGGCCATCAACCGCTTCTTCTACAACGAAATCATCCTGCCGTCGCAGCGCATGCTGCGTACCATCATCCAGCGCGGCATCGACGGCGGGGAATTCCGGCCCGACGCCGGCGAACTTTTTCCGCAGTTGCTGACGTCGCCGGCCCTGTTGGGGTCGATCTGGAACCTGCAGTTCCGTGACCATGCCCCGCTCGACCTCGAGCGCTACATGCAGTCGCATATTGCTTTCGTCCTGCACGCGCTGCGACCATGACGCCGGTCGGCGCAGTCGCGCCCCGTTGGCTGCTTTCGGAGTATTCCGTGCCTGACCGGACATCCTTGTCGTTGCGCCGCCCGACGGCGGTCCTCATGCGCATATTCCCCGTCTTTCTGCCGGCGCTGCTGGTGCTGCTGGTCGCCGCCGGGCCGCCCGTCGTGTCGTGGGCTGCTGAGCCCGTGCTGCTGGCGCCGGCCCCCATCGCCACCCTGCTCGCCGAACCCATGAGCGAAATCAGCGGGCTCGTGCGCAGTCCTGGTCGGTCAGGAGTGATCTGGGCCCACAACGACAGCGGCGACAGCGCCCGCCTGTTCGCCATCACACCGCTCGGCGAGTCCATCCTGCCGACCTATTCGCGCTTCACGGCCTTCGGCGACACGCCAGAGGCAGGCAAGGAGCAGTGGCAGGGCTTTCCCGTCCTCAATGCCAGCCACGTGGACTGGGAAGACATTGCCGCCGACGAGCACTACCTCTACATCGCCGACACCGGCAATAACAGCAACGACCGTCGTGACCTTGGCATCTACCTCGTCAGCGAGATCGATCCGACAGCCTCGACGCGTTCCGCCGTCATCCAGCATCTGCCGGTTTACTACCCTGAGCAGCAGGCCTTCCCGCCGGCCGACCGCCACTTCGACAGCGAGAGCCTGTTCACCTTCGCCGGCAAGCTCTACCTGATAACCAAGCATCGCGGCGGCGGGGTGACTGGTCTGGATTTCGCCCCCGGCGCCTACCTGTACCGACTCGATACCCGCAGCACCGAGACCCCCAATGCGCTGCAGCGCATCGACAGCCATCCCGCCATCCTGGCGGCCACCGGCGCCGATGTATCGCCGGACGGCAGTCGGTTGGCGGTCACGGCGCAGGATGCGCTGTGGCTGTTCGAGCGACCGGCCTCCGGTGACCTGTGGTTGTCGGCGCCCGGCAGCCGCTACCCCTTCGATCGCCGCGTGCTCAAGCAGCTCGAGGCCGTGACCTGGCTCGACAACGACACGCTGCTGCTGGCCAACGAACAGCGCGACCTGTTTCGTGTGCGTCTGGCCGACCTGCCGGCACCCACTGCGCCGTGACGCTGCTCAGCGAGATCGCCCAGTGCTACGCCAGTGAGGGTAGCCAGTGGAAGCAGGCGCTCGAGGTCCTGCGGTTGGCCCTGGAAGACACCATGGAGCAGCACCACGTGCGCGCCACGCTGCAGGCGCGCGTGAAGACCCTGGAGAGCTTCAGCGAGAAATACCGTTACCTGCAGGCGCAAGATGTCAGCGCCGGCCCGGAAATCCGGGACTTGCTGGGGCTGCGCGTCATCGTGCCTTTCCAGGAAGACGTGGAAACCGTGGTGCGCTTGCTGCGCGCCCACCACGGCGGCGGTGAAGTCGAGCGCAAGTCGGAAAAACTGTCGTTCCGCGAGTTTGCCTACGATTCCGTCCATGTCGAGCTGCCGCTGACCCAGCCTCTGCGCCTGCCTGCCTGCTGCAAGCGCGTGGTGGAGGTGCAGGTGCGCACCATCCTGCAGGATGCGTGGGCGGAGGTGGAGCACGAACTGATCTACAAGAACCACTTCCGCTTTCCCAACAACGACAGCATCCGCAAGAAGCTGGCCGCCATCAACGCCAGTCTCGGTCTGGCAGACATGATCTTCCAGGAAATCCGCGATGCGCAGAAGGAGATGGCGCGCTGGGGGCAGCAACGTTTCCAGTCACTGGTCCACAAGGTCAGCGAACAAGTGGCCACCACCATCCCGCTGCCACCCCTGCAGTTGCCGCAGCCCACGTTGCCGGGTATCGAGGCACCGGGCGCCGCCAGCCGCGCCGAGCTGGAAAAGCAGTTGCTGACCGCGCTCAAGGCCCACAACGACAAGGACTATCAGACCGCCATCCTCCACTACAGCAAGGTGCTGGAGGGCAATCCCGAATTGACGGTTCGCTCCATCGTCTTCAACCATCGCGGCATGGCTTATGTGATGCTGCAGCAGGAGACCTTGGCGATGAGCGACTTCGACCGCAGCTTCCAGTGCGACCAGACCAACTACCGCGCTCTCAACAATCGTGGGCTCATCTTGCGCCGACTCGGCTACATCGAGCCGGCGCTGGAGTGCTTCACGCTCTCATTGCAGCTCGAGCCCAAACAGGCGGAGGTGCACTTCCTGCGGGCACAGACCCTCATCGAGATTGACCGCCAGCCGGAGGCGCGGGCCGATCTGGCGCTGGCGCTGCAGCTGGATCCGGGGCACCGCGAGGCCGGCGAGTTGCTGGCGCGTCTCTAGGGCCGACTCCCGGTTCCCCCGCGCCGCGGGCCGGTGCTAACATGCGCCGCTTTCCCGCACGCACCGCAGTCAGCGCATGAAAGCGTTCTACCAGGACTTCCAGCTGGGTATTCTCGGGGGCGGCCAGCTCGGCCGCATGCTGATCCAGAGCTGCGTCAACTTCGACGTCTTCACGGCAGTACTCGACCCCGCCGCCGATGCCGCCTGCCGCCATCTCGCCTCGCGCTTCACCCAAGGGTCGCTCACCGACTTCGACACCGTGTACCGCTTCGGCAAGACGGTGGACCAGCTCACGATAGAGATCGAAAACGTCAACGTCGAGGCGCTGTTCCAGCTGGAACGCGAGGGGCTGCTAGTGACCCCGCAGCCGCGCGTGATCGAGATCATCCAGGACAAGCGACGGCAGAAGCAGTTCTACCGTGACCAGGGCATACCCACAGCTGATTTCGTGCTGGTGGACGGTCTCGCCGACATTGCCCGCCACACCGGCTTCCTGCCAGCCTTCAACAAGCTGGGCAAGGGTGGCTACGACGGCGGTGGGGTACGCCGGCTCGACACCGCCGCCGATGTCGGGCGCGGCTTCGACAAGCCGGGTTTGCTGGAAAAAGCCATCGACTTCGATCGCGAGATTTCCGTCATCGCTGCCCGCAGTGCCAGCGGTGAAGTCGCGATCTTTCCGCCGGTGGAGTGCGTTTTCGATCCCCGCTACCACCTCGTCGACTACCTGCTGTCGCCGAGCTCCGCCCCGGCTACCGTGCTCGCCAAGGCCGAGGCGGTGGCACGCCAGGTCGTCGAGCGCTTCGCCCTCGTGGGCTTGCTGGCCGTGGAGATGTTCGTCACCCGCGACGGCGAGGTGCTGGTGAACGAAGTGGCGCCGCGTCCGCACAATTCCGGGCACCAGACGCTCTGCGCCAACCAGGTTTCCCAGTACGAGCAACACCTGCGCGCTATTCTGGATCTGCCACTCGGCGATACCGCACTGAAGTCGCCCTCTGCCATGGTGAACCTGCTGGGTGCCGAGGGCTGCAGCGGTGACGTGTACTACGAAGGACTGGGCGCAGCGCTGGCCATTCCCGGGGTGAACCTCGTGCTGTACGGCAAGAAGCAGACTCGGCCCCAGCGCAAGATGGGCCATGTCACCATCCTCGACACGGACCTTTCGCGTCTCGCGGCCAAAGTCGAGCAGGTCAAGCGAACCATACGCGTCGCCAGCCGGACCGCGGGTTGATCCGGTGGCAGGCATGCAATCACAGCAATCACGCCCGGGCAACCGGCGCAGCGGAGGCACAATGAGCAAGGCACTGGTAGGCATCATCATGGGCAGTAGCAGCGACCTGCCGGTGATGCGGGAGGCGGCGGAGATGCTCACCCACTTCGGCGTGCCCTACGAACTGGCCGTGGTGTCGGCCCACCGGACGCCCGAAACCATGATCGAGTACGCCAAGACGGCGCGGGATCGCGGCCTCAAGGTGGTGATCGCCGGTGCCGGTGGCGCGGCGCACCTGCCTGGCATGGTGGCTTCGGTGACCACGCTACCGGTGGTCGGTGTGCCCATCAAATCCAGCAACTCCATCGACGGCTGGGACTCCGTGCTGTCGATCCTGCAGATGCCGGCCGGCATACCAGTCGCCACGGTAGCGCTCAACGGCGCACGCAATGCCGGCATCCTGGCGGTGTCCATCCTGGCCACCAGCAATCCCAGGTTGGCCAAGAAACTCGCCGACCACAAGGTTGCCCTCAAGCAGAAAGTCGTCGAGATGAACAACAGTCTTGGCTGAACTCGGCGCGGCTGCCGGGTGGGGCATGCCGCGACGTGTGCCCGCCGGCTACGCCGCCTTCTGAAAGCGTAGTCCGTAGTAGCTGATGTACAGGTAGCACAGCGCCGGCACGATGAATCCCGCCTGCAGGCCGCTGCTGTCGGCAATCAGTCCCTGCAGCACCGGCAGCAGCGCACCCCCCACGATCGCCATGCACAGCAGCCCGGAACCTTGGCTGGTGTGGCTGCCGAGCCCGCTCACCGCCAGACTGAAGATCGTCGGAAACATGATGGAGTTGCAGAGGCCGACGGCCAGAATGCTCCACATCGCCACGGCACCGGAGCTGGCCATGGAAACCACCACCAGCAGCAGGGCAGCCAGCGCGTGCAGCGCCAGCACCCGGCCGGGTGCAAAGGCCCGGGTGGTGTAGGCGCCGATGAAGCGGCCCAGCATGGCGCCTCCCCAGTAATAGCTCACGTAGCCCGACGCCTCGATTTCGCTGAGACCGGCGATCGACGGATCCCCCAGGTAGTTGATCAGGAAGCTGCCGATCGCGACTTCGCCGCCCACGTAAACGAAGATGGCCACCACGCCAAAGCGCAATTGTGCGTAGCCGAGCGCGCTGCGTTTGGCGTCGGCCGACTGCGGCACCGGTGCCGCTTCGATGCTGAGCACCGGCAGGCGGATCTTCGCGAATACCAGCGCCAGCAGGAAGAACAGCAGACCGAGCAGAAGGTAGGGGTGCTGCACGCTCTGCGCCTCGCTGGCCGGGTCGGACAGGTCTGCTGCGCTGCCCAGGATCACCAGCCCGCCGAGCAGCGGACCGACGGTGGTGCCGAGTGAGTTGAAGGCCTGCGTCCACACGAGACGGCTGGGAGCAGTCGCCTCCGGCCCGAGCGCGCTGACATAGGGATTGGCGGAAACCTGCAGCAGTGTGATGCCGGCCGCCAGGATGAACAGCGCGCCGAGGAACAGCGGATAGAGCAAGGCACTGGCAGCAGGCCAGAACAGCCAGCAGCCCAGACCGCCAAGCAGGAGGCCGACCACGATGCCGCGCTGGTAGCCGAGCCGCTCGATCAGCTTGCCGCCCGGCAGCGACACGATGGCATAGGCTCCGAAGAAGCAGAATTGCACCAGCATCGCCTGGGTGTAGCTGAGGTCGAAAGCCGAGCGCAGATGGGGGATGAGGATGTCGTTGAGGCTGGTCATGAAGCCCCACATGAAGAACAAGCTGGTGAGGAAAGCCAATGGCGTTCCGTAGCCGGGCGTGCGCTGGCTGTCGGCAGGCTGCATGAAAGTCCCCTCGTGATGATCAGAGCGCCGGACTGTACACGAATTCCTGTTGCAGGCGCAGGTCGCGCGATGAGGCGCCGAGCAGCAGTTGCTTGCGACCCGGCAGGGGCTCCCAGCGCGCCTCAGCCGTGTGCCAGTAGGCGAAGGCGCGTGCTGGCACCCGCAGCGTCACCTGCACACTGCTGCCAGCCGCCACGTCGACCCGCTGGAAGCCCACCAGCTTGCGGACTTCCACGTCCACCGGCGACTCCGGTTGGGAAAGGTACAGCTGCGGCACGTCGGCCCCGTCGCGCGCACCGCGGTTGTGCACGGTGAAACTGACTTCGACGTCGTTGCCGCGCTGCTGCAGGCTCAGGTCACCATAGTCGAAAGTCGTGTAGGAAAGACCGTGACCGAAGGCAAACAGCGGCTCGAGCGCGCGCTTGTCGTACCAACGGTAGCCGATGTAGCGGCTCTCCCCATAAAGCTGACGCTGGTCGACACCGGGAAAACGCAGGGGATTGCCGGCCTGCGGCGTGTCCCGCTCGGAGCGCGGGAAGGTCACCGGCAAGCGACCGCCGGGAGTGGCGAGGCCGAGCAGCAGGCGGGCCGTGGCCTCGCCGCCCGCCTGGCCCGGATACCAGGTCTGCAGGATCGCCGCCACGTCCTCTGCCCACGGCATGGTCACCGGTGCACCGGTACTCAGGACCACGCCTACCTTGCCGGGAAAGCGGCGGGCGAGGGCGGCAATGACCTCGTCCTGAAGCCCCGGCAGGGCCAGCGAGCTACGGTCACGCGTCTCGGTTCCTTCCTGGTGGGCAAAAACCAGTATGCGCTCGGCCCCATCGGCAGCCGCCACGGCGGCCCCGATCACCGCGTCGACTGCCGAGGGCGGCAACCAGCGCAGGCGCACTTGCAGCGGCTGACGGTCACCGGTCCAGGCCTCTACCTTCAGGCGATAGCGCTGGCCGGCCTCCAGCGCGAGCACGGTGCTGCTGTTGCGCAGACCGTCGGCGGTGGGCAGCAGTTCCGCATCGGCAACGATGCCCTTGTCGTTCCAGAGCACGCGCTGGTCGTCCAGGTACAGGCTGGCTACCGGGCCGTCGGTCTGCACATGGAATTCGTAGTCACCGGTTTCCGGGGCGATGAGGTCGGTATACCAGTACCACATGCCCACGCCGGCGACGGCCTTGCTGCCCATGTGCTCGATCGTGCCGAGGCGTCGGCGGTTGCCATTGGCTGCGGTGAACTGCACGCCCCGGCGGTTTGACCCGGGCAGGTAGAGCACGGTGTCGGGAACCGGCAAGCCGTCCATCGCGAAACCATCGTGGTAGCGGGGCTCAGCGCCGCCGCCGAGCAGGCCGAGTGCCTCGCGGACCTGGTCGCGCCGCTCCGGCAGCACGCGGGAGCTGCCTCCGCCGCCGACCAGGGTATGCTGCGCGGTCGGACCCACCAGCAGGGTGCTGCCGAGTTCAGAGGCAGCGAGCGGCAGGAAGTTCTGTTCATTGCGCAGCAGCACGGCGCCGGCCAGCGCCGTCTCAAGCGCCACGTCATGCTGCGGCGCCGACGCCGCCACCGGTGGAGTCGCCTGCAGATAGCCGAAGCGATCGAGCATCCGCAGCAGGGGCCGCAGCGCGGTGTCGACATCGGCCTCCCGCAGGCGGCCCGTGGTCAGCGCCTCGCGCAGTGGCGCGTCGAAGTGGACGAGCACCTCGTAATCCCGGTGCTGCCAACCGGGCATTTCCAGATTGAGTCCGCCGGTAAGTGCTGCCAGCGAGTGGTTGGCCCACCAGTCGGTCATCACGAAACCTTGAAATCCCCAGTCGCCGCGCAGGATGTCGTTGAGCAGTTGCGCGTTTTCGCAGGCATAGGTGCCGTTGACCCGGTTGTAGGCGCACATCACGGCGGCAACGCCGGCCTGCACCGCCGCCTCGAACGCCGGCAGGTACAGCTCCCGCAACGTGCGCTCGTCGACAACGGCATCGAGGGTGAGGCGCGCCGTCTCCTGATTGTTGACGGCGAAGTGCTTGACTGTGGCCAGCATGCCTTCCTGCTGGATACCGGTGATTTCGGCGGCGACGATGGCGCTGGCCAGCAGCGGATCTTCGCCGAAGGTCTCGAAGTTTCGGCCAGCCTGCGGCACGCGGACGAGATTGACCATCGGTGACAGCAGGATCTGTTGGTTGCGCGCGATGCCCTCGCGCCCGATCACCGCCCCGTAGCGCAGAGCCAGCGCCGGGTCAAAGCTGGCAGCGAGCATGACCGGTGCCGGCAGCGCCGTTGCGCTGCGGTCGCTGCGTATGCCGGCCGGGCCATCGGCAAGGCGCAGGGGTGGAATGCCGAGGCGTGGTACGCCCGGCAGGTATCCAGCACTGTTGAAGCCCGTTTCCGGCTGCGGGTCCAGATGGCCGTGCAGCAGTGACAGTTTCTCGTCGAGCGTCATCTGCGCCAGCAGGGCATCCACGTCGGCGGCCTGTACCGGCGCGAACAGCAGCAGGCTGAGCAGAGCTAGGAGGTGACGGACGGGCATGGCGGGCGATTCCAGCGAGACGGCTGCGGCACTGTAATTCGATTGCGCCGGCCGCTCCAGCACCTGGCGGCCCGGGCCGGGATGGGGGCGCAGGTCTTTACCGATCGGGGTGCTCTGGACTCTACTGGCTCCCCCATACCTTGCGGAGGAGAAGACCATGGCGGCAGCCAGCACCGGAAAAATCTCGCGGAAATTCGCCGTACCGCTGCTCTCGGCGGGGCTGCTGCTCGGCAGTCCGCTGCTCGCGCAGGTGGCGGCGACGGCCTCCGCTCCGCGGCCGGACCCCTGGCCGGGTTTCAAGAAAGTACTGGCCATCGGCGAGACCTCTACCGCGTTTCAGCATGATTCGATCTCCCATGCGCTCGCCACCATCGAGCGGCTAGGCCGCGAAAGTGGGCTTTACATGACGATCATCCGCACCGACACGCAGCTCGTGACCAAAGCGCCCGTGCGCAACGGCGAAACACCAGTGCTTAATGCCAAGAACCTCGATTTTTTCGATGCGATCTTTTTCTTCGGTGCTGGCCCCGGCACGCTCGACGAGCAGCAGATGGCAGATCTCCTGAGCTTCGTGCGCGATGACGGCAAGGGGTTCGTCGCCGCCCACACCGGCGTCAACGCCTTCCAGGGGCATCCCGGCTACCGGGATATGATCGGCGGGCTGTGGGACCACCCGTGGACCAAGGCCGAGCGTCTTGAGGTCGATCTGCCGATCGTGGTGGAGGATCCGCGGTTTCCCGCCATGCAGGGACTGCCTGCCGCGTTCAGCGTCCACGACGAAGCCGCGGTCCACCAGGCCCCGTACTCGCGCGACAATGTGCGGGTGCTGGCGAGCGTGGATCTCGACCAGTTGGATCCCGAGCTCGGCCGCAGTCCCGCCACCGACCGCGACGTGCCCATCGCCTGGGCGCGGGAGTATGGCAAGGGTCGGGTGTTCTACTCGGTGCTCGGCCACAGCGACCAGTCCTGGGACAACCCGCTGGTACAGCAGCTGTTCCTCAACGCGCTGCGCTGGTCACTCGGTCTGGTGGAGGGTGATGCCACCCCGCTGGGCGAGCCGGCGGGCCGCTGAATCATCCGATGCCACGACTGGCCGCGTAAGCAAGGGGGGCGGTGCGTTTCGCACCGGCCGTTGACAATCCTTCTGAAAGTCCGTGCGCCCGGCGGCGACGGCGGAGACCAGCGCGTGGCTCGCAAGAATCCCAACCCGCAGGGCAAGGGCCTGGTCCCGCTGCTGCAAGGCGTGCAGCAGCATGTCGCCCGACTGATCGTGCCTCCCAAACAGATCGATCAGATCGAGATGGAGCTGTTTACGTCGCTGTTCGTGCTGCAGAGTGAAATCCGTTTCAACCCGGTGGTCGGCCAGCGCTACTACCTGTACGCGCAGGCGTCGGGCTACCGCTTGTCGCTGGTGGCCCCCGACCAGTGGCACCGGCCGCTGGCCCAGCGCTACATCGGGCTGTGTGAACTGCAGACCGACCGTACCTGGACGCTGTCGCTCGACGCCGCCATCGCAGACGATGCCGCCTTCATGGCAGAAGTGGAGCAGCAGCGCGCAGCCCTGCATGCGGCGGTGGAACAGGCTGAGCGCCTCGAAGACGTGCTGCCGGTGTTCGCCCCGGGTCTTGGGTACCACGGCCGCATCCTCGCCTTCATTCTCGGCAAGTCCTTGCGCAGTTCCATGCAGTTGTCCGGCATCGCGGCACTGCCCTACCGGGAGGCGGTCGGCCTGTTGGCGGAGTAGCCGCGGCCGGCGCTGCCTGCTGCCTGCCCGACCATGCATGCTGGTATACTCGGCGCCCGCTTCGGAGTGCCCACCGCGCCTGCGCTGCCTGGTGGCTCCTCCGGCAAGCCCACCTTTCCAACCCACACGGATACAGTCATGTTTCAAACGATCGAGCGGCGTCCCCCGGATCCCATTCTGGGTCTGTCTGCGGCCTACAAGAGCGACACCAACCCCAACAAGGTGGACCTCGGCGTGGGCATCTACAAGGACGAGGCCGGCAACTGCCCGGTGATGCGTGCCGTGAAGACCGCCGAGCAGAAGCTGTGGCAGATCGAGGATTCCAAATCCTATATCGCGCAGGCCGGTCCCGAACTCTTCCTCAAACACTCCCTCGATCTCATGCTGGGTAACGACCATGCCGCGGTCAAAGGCAAGCGCGCCGCGGCGGTGCTGGCCCCCGGGGGCTCCGGCGCCTTGCGAGTGGCTGCCGAATTCGTCGCGCGCAGTTTTCCCGGTACCCGCATCTTTGTCAGCGATCCCACCTGGAACAATCACATCCCGCTGCTGGGCAGTGCCGGTCTCAAGCTCGAGCTGTATCCCTACTATGATTACCAGAAACACTCGATCAAATTCGACGAGATGATGGCCAAGCTCAAGCAGGCCGGAAAAGGCGATCTGGTGCTGATCCATGGCTGCTGCCACAACCCCTGCGGCGCCGACCTCAACCATGCCATGTGGCAGGCGGTCGCCGATGCGGCGCTCAAGCAGGGGTTCACCCCCTTCATCGACCTCGCCTATCAGGGGCTGGGAGATGGTCTGGTGGAGGACGTCTACGGCCTGCGCCTGCTGGCAAGCCAGTTGCCCGAGGTGATCGTCGCGGCGTCGGCCTCGAAGAACTTCGGACTGTATCGCGAGCGTACCGGTACGGTACTGGTCGTCACCGAAACGCCGGCGGCCACGGAAGCAGCGGCCACGCAGGTGGTCGGCACGGCCCGCGAGATGTACTCGGTGCCGCCGGCCCACGGCGCAGCACTGGTTGGCATGATCCTCGAGGACGCGGCACTCCGGGCCGATTGGGACGCCGAGTTGACCGACATGCGCAACCGCATCAACGGCCTGCGCGCCAAGCTGGTGGCCAAGCTGCAGGCCAAGGGCGTCGACCGTGACTTTTCCTTCATCCAGAACGAAAAGGGCATGTTTTCGTTCCTGGGCCTGACGCAGGAGCAGGTCAAGAAGCTGATCGGCGACTACAGCATCTACATGGTGGGTTCGAGCCGCATCAACGTGGCCGGTATCAACAACGCCAACATCGATACGCTCGTCAACGCCATCGCCGCGGTGTTGTAGACTGCGTGCAGGGCGCGAGCCGTGCGGGTGCGCCCCGCACGCGCTGGCCAGACCGGGAGGCAGCATGATCGAAACCACGCTTTATTCATTGTCCGGCTTTCTGGATTTCATCGCCTACTTTGTGTTGGCCGTGGCCCTGATGGGACTGTTCTGGCAGATCTACACCTGGGTCACACCGCAGGACGAAATGGGCCTGGTAAAGGAGAACAATGTCGCTGCCGCCGTGGCACTCGGTGGCGCGCTCCTCGGCTTCGCGCTGCCGCTGTCGGGGGCAATCACCCATGCCCTCAGCCTGCTGGACTGCGCCATCTGGGGCAGCATCGCGTTGGTGGTGCAGGTGCTGACCTTTCTCGTGCTGCGGCTCACGCTGCCGCAGTTGCCCGAGCGCATCGCCCAGCGCGAACTCGCCGCCGGTGTGCTGACTGCGGCGGTGAGCATTGCCATCGGCCTGCTCAATGCCGCTTCCATGACCTACTGGTAAACCGCCGAGAGGAGTCGCCATGTCCGTTCGAGCCCGCAAGCGCAGTCGTTCGTCGACCCTGATCGTGATGGTACCGGCCACCACGCTGCTGGTGTCCGCCTGCGGAGGACCCAACCGCGTCGAACAGGGAGTGGTGTATCAGGACGCTGCCGAGTGCAGCGCGCAGAATCCTGAATCCAGCGCCCAGTGCGCCAGCGATTACCAGGCGGCGCTGGCGGCCCACCCGGCACTGGCGCCCAAGTACGTCTCGCAGGAGGAGTGCGAGGCTGACTTCGGGGGCGAGCGCTGCGAGCCGGCGCCGGAGCGCCATGCGCAGGGCAGTTTCTATATGCCAATGATGATGGGGTATCTGGCGGGTCAGATGTTCCGCCCCGCGCCACCGCCGACTGGCGCTGGCGGTATTCCGCCGCTGCGTGACGGGCAGCCGCAGGCAGCGCCGGCGGCCGCCTCGGCCGATCGAGCCCAACCGCTCTACAAATCCCGCGATGATCAGCGGACATTCCGGACCGCCGGCAATGCCCCGGTGGCCGAGCGCAGCGGCCCGGTCACCGTGTCCCGCGATCTCCTGCAGCCCCGGGCGGCCGGCCTCAGCCGGCGCGGCGGTTTCGGCGCCACCGCCACGCGTCTTGGCGGTGCCCTCGGCGGCTGACGCGACCGATGCAGCGCAGGCCGCTGGCCCCTCGCGCCGACTGGCAGGCCCAGGCGGCCGCCACCGGCTTCGATTACCACACGATCGACGGAGCGCCTTACTGGGACGAAAGTGCCTGCTACCAGTTCGGCTGGCGCCAGATCGAAGATGATCTGGAAGCGGCCACCGAGGAGCTGCACGAGTTGGCGCTGGCGCTGGTGCCGGAAATCCTCGCCAGCGAGGAACTGCTGACGCGTCTCGCTGTACCGCCGCTGTACTGGGACTACCTGGCCCGCAGTTGGTCCGCGCATGAGCCACAGCTTTACGGGCGCATGGATCTTGCCTACGACGGCCGTCACCCGCCCAAGCTGCTCGAGCTCAACTACGACACGCCGACCTCATTGTTCGAAAGCGGGTTCTTCCAGTGGAACTGGTTCGAGCAGCAGGTAGCGGCAGGCGCATTACCGGCCGCTGCCGACCAGTTCAACTCGATCCAGGAAAAGCTTATCGAGGCCTTCGAGTCGCTGGTCCTGCCGGAGCCGCTGTGGTTCAGCTGCATGGATGACAGCAGCGAGGATCGCGGCAACACGCTGTATCTGTTGGACTGCGCCACGCAGGCCGGTCTCGCCACCCGCTATCTGCCGCTCGACCAGTTGGCTGAGCGCGACGGCCAGTTCACCGGGCCGGACGGTACTGCCATCCATGCGCTGTTCAAGCTGTACCCGTGGGAGTTCATGCTGGCGGAGGAGTTCGGCCCCGTGTTGCTCAGCTCTGCCACGCGCTTCCTCGAGCCGCCCTGGAAGCTGCTGTTGTCCAACAAAGGTGTGCTGCCCCTGCTCTGGGAACGTCACCGCGGTCATCCCAATCTGCTGGAGGCCCATTTCGATGCAGGCCCGGACGCGCTGCTGGCGCCGGGCTGGGTGCGCAAGCCCGTCTATTCTCGCGAGGGTGCCAACATCGAGATGCGCAATCTTGCGGGGCAGCGTCTGGCGGTCGAAGGTCCCTATGGGCAGGGCCCGTGGGTGCGCCAGCGCTTCCAGCCGTTACCGCGCTTCGATGCGGCGGACGGGTCGCCCGTTTACACCGTGATCGGCAGCTGGGTGATCGGCGATCGCGCGGCCGGCATCGGCATCCGTGAAGACAGTACCCCCATCACCCGCAATACCTCGCGCTTTGTACCGCACTTCATCCACGACTGAGCGGCTGTCAAAAGGTATGGATGACATTCAGCTGCAGCTGGTCCTTGCGGTTGCTGTCCAGGCTCTGGCGCATGTAGCTGAGCTGAATGCGCAAGCCGTCGGTGAGGCTGTAGCCAAGCCCGGCAGCGAAGCGGTTACGATCAAAATAATCGACTTGTCGACCACCGCCGATACCGCGCTCCAGATTGACGAACAGTTCGTTGCTGAAGGCGAGATAGAGTGCGCCCTGCGTCAGCGTGGTCTGGTTGAGCACATGGTTGTAGCCGACGAGGTAGCGCAGGCGCGTGCGCAGGTCCTGACCCTCGAGGTACCGCTCCTCGGTGCGGATCCTGTGCACGAGGAAGCCATGCTCGCCGATCCGCTGTGCCGGCCACAGCGCTTCCTGGTACAGCCGCCGCTCTTCGCTGTCGGCACTGGAGGGGCCAAAGGCCTCCGATACCACGTGGGCGACGCCCAGCGTGTACTTGATACGCCCGGGTTGCCAGGTGAGGCCGCTGCGCAGCAGCCGCTGTTCGGTATCGCCCCCGACGTCCCAGTAACGCAGCTGAAGGTCGCCCTGCCAGCCGAGCGTCGAGCCGCTGCGGTTGAGGGTCCACTGGTAGGTGTACCAGCCGCCAAGCTGGTCGTCGTCGAATTGGGCAGCAGCGGGGTTGGCCGCCAGCGCCAGTACGAGGCAGGGCGCTATCGAAAGTCGCACGGCAGGGTTCCCGATGAGAGAGATGGCCCGAATCATAAACGCGCGGCGTGGCGCAGTGGTAAGGGTTTAGCGCGGCGGGCGCGCAGCCGACGCCGCGGGACGCTGGTCGGCAACAGCGGTATTACCGCCGGATCAGTACTGCCAGTCCACCGTGAGCCCGTAGCGCCTGGGTTCCCCGAGCTGGGTAAAGCCGCGGTCCCGGTAACCCTCCCGCGGATCATTGCCAAAGAAAAAGCCGCGCACAGCGTAGTCGCGATCGGTGAGGTTGCGCCCCCACAGTGTCAACTGCCAGCGATCACGCTGCCAGCGCAGACTGGCGTTCAGCAGCTCGTAGGGCTGGGAGCGGAAGTCGTGGCTGTCGGAAAAATAGAAGGCGGCGCGACTCTGCAGGTTCACGTCCAGGGCCAGATCCCTGCGGAGCTGCCAGTCGACGCCGATGCTGTATTGCCAGGCCGGGGCCTGTGCCTGTTCGCGGCCGTCCAGGTTGCGCCCTGCTGAATTGATGAAGTCGGCGTAGGCGCTGTCGAGTACACCGAGCGTCCCCTGCAAGGTCAGCCGGTCGGACAGCGAGAAGTCCAGGTTCCACTCCAGCCCACGATTGAAACCGGTGGCGGCATTGCCGGTGAAGTCGATGAACTCGGCGCTGCCGTCGGCGCGCACCCGCGTGGTGGAACTCTGTATCTGCACGTCACCGCGGTCCATGTAGAACAGCGCCAGCTGGGTCGACAGGCGACCGTCGACCAGCGTGCCCTTGAAGCCGAGTTCGTAATTCCACAGCGTCTCGGCGTCGAAACTGCGCAGATCGGCATCCAGCGAGCCATCGGTATTGAAACCGCCACTCTTGTAGCCGCGGGCGATGCTGGCGTACAGCAGCTGTCCCGCGTCGGTACGGAAATTCAGTGCCAGCTTGCCACCGAACAGTGCCTCGTCCGGCGTGAAGCGCACGGCAGTCGAATCGAGGTAGCCGGCGCGGTAGTGCTCCGCGCGCAGGCCGGCATCCAGCGACCAGCGCGCGTCGAGTGTCGTGGTGGTGTCGGTGTAGACGGCGCGACGCTGCATGTCGAGCTGGCTGCCAAAGTCGTCGGCGTAGGTGTACACGCGATTGAGGGCGATGGCCTGACGCAGAAGGTAGGCACCGGTCACCCAGCGCGTGCGACCGCCGAACAGGGCGCCCTCAGGCGTCGACAGCAGCCGCAGTTCGGCACTGCGCGTAGCGTGGTCACGGAGGTAGCGGTCGGTCGACGCGTACTCGTCCGGATGGAAGCCAGGATGAACCCAATCCTCGTCGTAGCCATACCCGACGTCGGAGTGTGCGACGGTGGCGAGTGCCTCGAGCTGGTACGCTGCCGAAGTACTGGAGGTCGCCTGCACGGCGAGGTAGTTGCTGCGTTGCCGGTCGAACCCCGGCTGGTCACTCAGCGTGTCGCGGCGGTTGTCGAGCGAGAAGGCGTCATAACCGTTGTCGACGTCGATGTGGCCAGCGCGGGCGGTGACCGCCAGAGTCTCTGACGGTTGCCACGCCAGCGTACCGCGCAGTGTCCGCTCGTCGCGGGTGTTGGTGGGCCGGCCGAGGAAGGTGTTGATGCTGAAGCCGTCGCTGCGCAGCCGCTGCCCGGCCAGCCTCACCTTCGCGTTCCGGCTGACGGGACCCGAGACGAAGCCGGCCATGCCGGTACCACGGTAGTTCTCGCGCTGCAGCTGCAGCCCGTAGTCGAGCGTGTCGGTGGGGGCCTTGCTCTGCAGGTTGATGAGCCCGGCCAGTGCGTTGGAACCGTAGCGCGTGCCCTGCGGGCCCTGCAGCACTTCGACCTGAGCCATGTCGTACAGCATGGCCGCCGCACCGAGCCCGGAAAAATCGATGCCATCGATCAGCAGGCCTACCGAGGGGTTCAGTGGCTCGACAAACTGGCCGGTCTCGCCGATGCCGCGCAGCTGCACGTAGCGGGCGCGTGAGGCCCCTGCGGCAAAGTTGACGTTGGGGGCATTGTGCAGCACGTCCTCCAGGTGCTGGGCGTTACGGCGCTGCATGAGTGCGGCGTCCAGCACGCGCACGCTGGCGGCGATGTCGTTGAGACCCTGCTGGCGAAAGTCGGCGGTGACGACGATTTCCTCCACAGTGGAATCGATCGGCTGGGCCAGCGTCTGGCGGGCGAACATGGCAATCGCCAGCGTGAGCAGCGGGCGGACAGGGAAGCAGGGGACACGACGCAGTGCTTGCATGAGGGACTCCGTAAAGACTGCCTGACCAGTGACGACTCAACACGGTGACAGGAACGCAGTCTTGGCGACGGAGCGAGGGTCTGGCCGCCACCGGCGCGCCGGCAGCAGGGCCGGTAAAGCACGGAAGGCAGAGCCAGGACAGACCGAATGAACGGTGCCTATTCCTACGCCAGCATTAACTGGTTCAGGTTCGAAGGGTTTGTTCTCAGAACCGCCGCCACCTGCAGCGATCCACCCCTTAGGACGGCACGAACCTTAGCAGAAGCGGCCGACGCGGGCCACTCTGCTGCCCGGCGCTGGCAGCGCAGCCTTACTCCCAGCCGGTGGGCGAGTTGTAGGCGGTGGTAAACCCCATGGCCTCGATTTCGTGAATGAGGCCGTCCTCACCCACCTTGTAGATGTGGGCCGCGGGCAGGTCAAAGGGGGCGAACGTGAGGGTGGCCGCCGTCCGCTCGGACTGGGTACCGTCGGTATTGGTCACCGTGTAGGGCAGGTTGTCCATCGGATGACGGAAGTGCGACAGGCCCATCACCAGGCCCGTCACCGGATCCGCGGCAAACACGCGTCGATTGTCGATGCGGTCGATGTATTGAAAAGTGCCACTCTCGATCTGCCCGTAACAGTCGCGGGCCACTCGCGGCGTGGGCGCGGTGCCGGGGATGGCAGGGGCCTCCGGCGCCGGTGCCGCGCTGGCGGTGATCATGCCGTTTTCGTGCCGTTCGCAGTCGGGGGCAAAGAACGTCAGGTCGGAGTCATTGTCGTCGAGGGCAGGGTAGTAGCTGTTGCCGATGTCGATGAGTCGCTGGTGCGGTAGCCGCTGCTCCGCCGGAATCTCGCTCAGCAGCCCCGGTCGCAGGGTTTGCAGGTTGGCGAGTTGGGCCTCCCGCACCGGCGTCAGCAGGTGCTCGGCTTCGCGAATGTGGCCGGTGGCGTCGAACTGCAGCCGGAGGGCCACCAGCACTGGCTGCTCGATGGCAGTTGCGGCGGCGGCCGCAGCCACTTGCTCCGGCGTGGCGCCCTGCGGCGGGGCCGGCGGCGCCATGCGCGTCATCATGGCGAGCAGACCAAGGCTCTGCGTTGTCTCGTCGGGCACGCGCAGAAAGAACGCGGTCGGCCCGCTGACGGCCGTCTGCCACAGACCCTCGCCGGGTTGCTTGCGGGTGACGTTCTCGACGAACACCACGTTGCTGGCCAGCGGCGCCAACGACGGATCATGGGCCACCAGGGCGGCGAGATAGGCGTCGGTGGCGTCGAGCAGGCACTCGCGGTCGCAGACGATAAGCGGAGCCATCGGGGCAACGGCAGCGGGCTCGGCGGTGTTACTGCCCGTGTCCGGCTGGCCGCAGCCGCCGAGGAGCAGGCAAAGGGCAGCGAGGCTGGGGGTCATCAGCCGCGGCGAGCGGTGGGTGCGCAGCGTGGCGCACGATTGCAGGGGGTACCGATGCATGGGGCGTCCTCTTGGGGGGGTGGACTGTGCGGGTCGGCCGTGCCAGTGCTGTTCGCACCGAGGCAACAGGGATTCTAGCACTGCCCCCAGCTCAGGCCCGCTGGTACCACCCCTTGCTGCGATTCACCACGGCTACCACACCCAGCATCACCGGGACCTCGATCAGGACGCCCACCACCGTAGCCAGCGCCGCCCCGGAGTCGAAGCCGAACAGACTGATGGCCGTGGCCACCGCCAGTTCGAAGAAATTCGAAGCACCGATCAGTGCGGACGGACAGGCGATCTCATGCCGCTCGCCGAGCTGGCGATTGAGCCAATAGGCGAGGCCGGCATTGAACAGCACCTGCAGCAGAATGGGCACGGCCAGCAGCGCAATCACCAGCGGCTGGCGGACGATGGCGTCACCCTGAAAGGCGAACAACAGCACCAGCGTCAACAGGAGCGCGGCCATCGACCACGGTTCCACGCGCATGATGGCCCGCGCCAGCACTGCAGTACCCTGGCGCAGCAGCTGGCGCCGCAGCCACTGTGCCAGCAGCACCGGCACCAGGATGTAGAGCAACACCGAGACGAGCAGTGTGTCCCACGGCACGGCGATCGCCGACAGGCCGAGCAGCAGACCTACCAAGGGCGCGAAGGCCACCACCATGATGCTGTCATTGAGGGCCACCTGTGACAGCGTGAACAGTGGATCACCGCCGGTCAGCCGGCTCCAGACAAAGACCATGGCCGTGCACGGCGCCGCTGCCAGCAGGATGAGACCGGCGACATAACTGTCGAGTTCGGCGGCAGGCAGCAGCGGGGCGAATAACTGGCGGATGAACACCCAGCCCAGCAGGGCCATCGAGAACGGCTTCACCAGCCAGTTCACCAGCAAGGTCACCGCAATGCCGCGGCCGTGCTGCCGCAGGCTACCGAGCGCGGCGAAGTCGATCTTCACCAGCATGGGGATGATCATCACCCAGATCAGCACGCCGACTGGCAGGTTCACGGCCGCGACCTCCAGCGCAGCCACGGCTTCGAACACCGCGGGCAGCGCCTGACCGAGCGCGATACCGAGGGCAATGCACAGCAGTACCCAAAGGCTCAGGTAACGTTCGAACAGTCCCATGGGTTCACTCCTTGGCGAGGTTACGGGCCGTCTGTACCAGCTGCGACGGTGTCAGCCGCTCGGGCGGCTCAGCCACGAGGCGCTCTAGCCGTCGGCGTAGCAGGAACAGTGTGCGTCGAAAGGCCTGCAGCTTCACCGCGTCCGGCGCCGAGCCTGCGGACGGATCGGCGTAGCCCCAGTGCGCCACTGCCGGTCCTCCCGGCCACAGCGGACAGCTTTCGCCGGCGGCGTTGTCGCAGACAGTGATGACGAGGTCCATGTGCGGGGCATCGGGATCGGCAAAGGTGTCCCAGCTCTTGCTGGCGAGACCCTCGACGGCGATACCCGCCTCCTGAAGCACCTGCAGGGCGAGTGGGTTGGGTCGCTGATCGGGACGCGGGTGGCTGCCGGCGGAGAAGGCCACGAAGCGCCCATGGCCGAGGTGGTTGAGCAGCGCCTCGGCCAGCACGCTGCGGGCCGAGTTGTGGGTGCAGACGAAGAGGACGTGCAGGGGTCTGGTGCCGGAGATCATGATCGCTTGGCTCGCTTGATCGGTTTGCAGGAAGACACGGGCGTGACAGTGCAGGCGACCCCGGCACAGCAGTTCTCCGTGAGATAGCCGAGCAGCGCATCCATGGTGGCAAACTCCGCCCGGTACAGTAGATGCCGGCCCTGCCGCTGCTGGCGGATGAGGGCGGCGTGACTGAGTGCCTTGAGGTGAAACGACAGGGTGTTGGCTGGAAGGCCCAGCGTCTCGGCGAGCGTGGTAGGTGTGGTTCCTGCTTCGCCGGCCACGATCAGCGCGCGAAAGATCCGCAGACGCGCCTGCTGTGACAGCGCCGCCAGCGCCTGCAGGACCGAGGCTTCCGCCAGTGTGTTGCCCATGGAGCAAGGACCTCCGCAAGTATTTCTATAATTCCACGAATATAGAAATGAAAAGCAGTGTGCCGTTTCCCGAAATTTGTTGCAATGGGGACCGGTCCGCCCCTCGGGAACCCCTGTATGCCCCCCTTCGCCCTGTTGGATTCGCCGCCTCGCTTCCTGTTCTTCACCGGCAAGGGCGGCGTCGGCAAGACGTCCCTGTCGGCGGCCATGGCGCTGGCGCTGGCCGGGCGAGGCAAACGCGTGCTGCTGGTCAGCACTGACGCGGCCTCCAATCTCGACGAGATGCTCGGCGTGCCGCTCAGCAACCGGCCGGTGCCCGTGCCGGGAGCGCCCGGGCTGCAGGTGCTCAACATCGACCCGCACGTGGCTGCTGAGCACTACCGGGCGCGTGTGCTGGCCCAGTTGCCCCCCGCTGCAGGGGACGACGAGGTGGCTTCGGTACGCGAACAGCTGTCCGGGGCCTGCACCACGGAGATCGCCACGTTCGACGAATTCGCCACCCTCCTCGCTGACACAGCCCTGCCCTATGAGCACGTGGTCTTCGACACGGCACCGACCGGACACACGCTGCGGCTGCTCAGCCTGCCGCGGGCCTGGAGTGGTTTCCTGCAGGGCAATGATCGTGGAGCGTCCTGCCTGGGGCCCCACTCCGGGCTCAAGATGCAGGAGAGCCTGTTCAACACTGCGCTGGCGGCGCTGAGCGATCCGACGCAGACCACCGTGGTGCTCGTGACGCGGCCTGAGCAAGCCGCCCTGGAAGAGGCCGGCCGCACGGCCGGCGAACTGCAGGCGCTGGGGCTGGTATCGCAGCAGTTGGTCATCAATGCCGTGTTCACCGACGATGTCGGTACCGACCCTGTCGCTGTTGCACTGCAGGCGCAGCAAAGCGCCGCACTGGCTGCGCTGCCGGCGACTCTGCGTGGCCTGGTCTGCACGCGCATACCGCTGCGGGCCGTCGACAGTGTCGGTCTTGCCGCACTGCGCAGCTTGCTGGCGGAGGAGGCCCCAGCACCGCCACCGCCGTCTTCCCCACCGGTTGCCCTGCCACCATTGCCCGGCCTGGCGCAGTTGGTCGAGCGCCTCGTCCGCGAGCCCCGGGGTCTGGTGCTGGTGATGGGCAAGGGCGGTGTCGGCAAGACCACCGTGGCGGCCGCGTTGGCATTGGCGCTGCTTCGGGCCGGCAAGAGCGTACACCTCACCACCACCGACCCGGCGGCCCATCTTGCCATGACGCTGGCGGGCGAGGTCGAGGGTCTGGTGGTGAGTCGTATCGACCCGAAGCTGGAAACCCGGCGCTACATCGACAAGGTGCTGGCAGCACGCGGTCCCGGGCTCAGCGCTGCCGAACTTGCCCTGCTGCAGGAGGACCTCAAGTCACCCTGCACGGAGGAAGTGGCGGTGTTCCACGCCTTTTCCCACCTCGTATCGCAGGCGCGCGGTGCCTTCGTGGTGATGGACACGGCGCCGACCGGTCACTCGCTGCTGCTGATGGATGCGGCCGGTGCCTATCACCGCCAGGTGCTGCGCGGCTTTGATGACAGCGCTACCGGCAAGGTAATCACGCCACTGATGCGCTTGCAGGACGCCAGCTATACGAAGCTGGTGCTGGTCACCTTGCCGGAGTCGACACCGGTGTCGCAGGCGATCGCCCTGCAGGATGACTTGCGACGCGCCCGGATCGAGCCCTTCGCGTGGGTAATCAATCGGTCACTGTTGGCCACCGGCACGCAGCACCCGCTCCTGCAGGCGCGCTTGCAGGTGGAACGCCGTCAGATCGCGCGCGTGGTGGCCGCCAGTGCGACGCCTCCCTGCGTGGTGCCTTGGCAGCCGGTGCCGCCGGTGGGTGTTGCCGCGCTCGCGGCCTTGTTGGGCTGAGCGCCGGCAGCGTCAGCCGAGATAGGAACAGCAGTAGTCGGTGAGTTGGCGCACCTGCAGCTTGAAGCGGGCATTGGCCGGTACAAAGAAGCTGCTGCCGCCGCTGAAGTGCTGCCATTGGCTGCTGCCGGGCAGCAGCACGTCGAGGTCGCCGGCGAGGATTTCCATTTCCTCGGCCTGCGCCGTGCCGAACTCGTACTCACCCGGTTGCATCAGCCCAAGCGTCTTCTTGCTGCCGTCGGGGAACAGGACGGTGCGGCTGGCGACCCTGCCGTCGAAGTACACGTTGGCGGCCTTGATGACGGTGACGTTGTCGAACTGGCTCATGGCAGTACCTGCGGGGCGGGTGATGAGAGGCGCGGCAAGATACTGAGCCGCAGCGGCGATGGTCAAGCCGGGCTACCCTGCGGCGCAGCAGGCTGCGCAGTTCACTGCGTGAGGATGCGTCCAAGCATGCCCTTGGCCACTTCCTGCTCGCCGAGGAAGACGTCGCCGGCATGGGTCTTGTTGAGCAGCGCCGCCGCCTCCTCGCTGTTGGCGCGGATCAGCACGGTGATTCCGGGATTGAGCATACGCGCCACCTCCACCATGTATGGCACGTGCAGCGTATCGGGCAGGGTGATCACGAGGATGCGGGCGCGCGCCACGTGCGCCTGGATCAACACGGCTGGATCAGCCGCATCGCCTGCTACTGCTTTCAGGCCCTGCTCGCGCAGCGCGCCGACAATTTCCCGGTTCTGCTCCGCCACCACGAACGGCGCGCGGTGTGCCAGCAGTTCCCGGCCGATGCGGCCACCCACACGGCCGTAGCCGACCAGCACGATATGGTTGGTCACTTCGGTGGAGGCGATGTGCAGCGGCAGTTCCGCGAGCGGATCGTCGGAACGTTCGAGCAGCCGTACCAGCGGCGTCTGCTCGCGCAGCCATTTCTGCAGGGGTTCGACAGCGCGAAATACCAGCGTGTTCAGCGGTACCGAGATGAGGGCGCCGGCGAGGATCAGGCTCATGCCCTCGCTCGACAGCAGCCCCAGTTCCTCGCCGAGCGCGCCGAGGATGAAGGAAAACTCGCCGATCTGACTGAGCCCCGCCCCAACGGTAACGGCGGTGTTGAGCGGATAGCGGAATGCCAGCACCAACAGCAGTGACACCAGGGGTTTGCCGAGCAGGATGACCGCCACCACGGCCAGCACTCGCAGCGGCTGCTCCAGCAGCACCGTCGGGTCGAACAGCATGCCGACCGACACGAAGAACAGCACGGAAAAGGCGTCGCGCAGCGGCAGCGTCTCGTTGGCAGCACGGTGGCTGAGCGGTGATTCGCGCATCACCATGCCGGCAAAGAAGGCGCCAAGGGCCAGCGATACGCCGAACAGTTCGGTTGACCCGTAGGCGATGCCGACGGCGACGGCGATCACACACAGGGTGAACAGCTCGCGGGAACCGGTATTGGCGACGTAGGACAGCATCCAGGGCAGGAAGCGGCGGCCAGCCACCTGCATGAGAGCCACGAATGACGCCACTTTCAGCAGCGTGTAGGAGATGGTCTGCCAGAGCGAGGAAGTCGTGGCGACATCCGCCTCGCTGCCGCCCAGGAACGCGCTCAGCGGGGGCAGCAACACCAGCACCAGTACCATCACCATGTCTTCCACGATCAGCCAGCCCGTGGCGATGTGACCGTTGAGCGATTTAAGTGTGCCGCGCTGCTCCAGGGCCCGCATCAGCACCACGGTGCTGGTTACCGACAAGCTGAGTCCGAACACGAGGCTGCTGCCCACGGGCCAACCCCATAGACTGGCGAGCCCGAAGCCCAGCGACGTCCCCACACTGATGCCCGCCAGTGCGCCGGGCAGGGCAATGCGCCGCACCTGCAGCAGATCGCTCAGCGAAAAATGCAGACCCACACCAAACATCAACAGGATGATGCCGACCTCGGCCAACTGCTGGGACAGCGCAAGGTCCACCACCAGTCCCGGCGTCGCCGGCCCCACCATCACACCGGTCAGCAGGTAGCCGAGCAGTGTCGGCAGGCGCAGCTTGTTGGCCAGCAGACCCATGACCAGCGCCAGCGCAAAACTCGCCGCAATGGTGGTGATGAGGGCCAGGCCATCGTGCATGGGTGTCTCCGGGAAGCGTCCTGCACTATAACAAGTTCACTGGCTATAATCCGGCGCGTCGCGTTGAGATCCATCGTCCGGGAGAGAGTGCCGTCGTGCAGTGGTTCGGTCGCTTGCTGCTGCTGTTGCTGCTGGTGTCGCTTGGCGCCGCTGGCTACGTTGCCCTCAACCTGTTCAGTGAACAGCCGTCCCTCTCCGAGGCACCCCTGCCGTCTGCCGCCGAGCTGGTGCGCCTGAAGAGCCTGCTGGATCGTGCCGACCCGCGGGCCCTGCCGGCTGGGACGGACGCCACCCTCAGCCTGCAGGCTGCCGATCTGCAGAGTGGCCTCGACGCCCTGCTGCAGACTTACCGTGCAGGGGCTGCGCGCGTGGAGATCGCCGACAGCCGCGCCGTGCTGCGCTTCAGCCTGCGACTGCCGCCGTCGGCGCCCGGCCGCTACCTCAATGGTGAATTGGTGTTGGTGCCAGCGGGGGACTGGTTGCAGATGCAGAGCTTGCGGCTCGGCGAGGTTGCCGTGCCCGGACTGCTCGCCGACCGCCTGCCGACACTAGCGCAGCGCCTGCTGCTCCGGCGCGCGCCGGCCTGGGCGAGCGCCCTGCAGGCCATCCAGGGACTCGGACTGGCAGGCGACAGCCTGACCGTGGTCTATCACTGGCAGCCCACGCTGATGGATCAGCTGGCAGCGCGCAGCCGGGAACTGTTGCTGAGCCCTGACCATCAGGCGCGACTCATCGAGCACGCACAGCACCTCAATGCACTGCTGGCCGACACCAGTCTGCCGCGCGTGGCCTCACTCTCCCAGTTGCTCGGCCCCATGTTCCGCTTTGCCGAGTCGCGCGGCGGCGACGCGGTTGAGGAAAACCGGGCAGCCTTGCTGGTGCTGGCGCTGTACGGTGGCGGCCTCGATGTGTCACGCGTGCTCGGGACCGTTGCCAGCGCGCCCGCTGCGCCGGTGGCGCACGAGTTCAGGCTGCAGAGGCGGGAGGACTTCGCACGTCACCTGCTGGTGTCTGCAGGCCTTGCCAGCGCCGCCGGCACCGCGCTGTCGGACGCACTGGGTGTGCTGCGCGAGTTGGACGATGCACAGGACGGCGGCAGTGGCTTCAGCTTCACCGACCTCGGTGCCGATCGCAGCGGCGTG
Source organism: Gammaproteobacteria bacterium (assembly GCA_947457195.1). Taxonomy (GTDB): domain Bacteria; phylum Pseudomonadota; class Gammaproteobacteria; order Pseudomonadales; family Pseudohongiellaceae; genus CAILUG01. The sequence continues at coordinate 7,515 of CANGUU010000010.1, read as the reverse complement.
CGTCTGGCGGAACGGGCGACGGCAGATCAGGCGTCGGCGCGAAAGGTCCAGCAACTGCTTGCCGACCCGGCCTTGCAAGAGTCCGTGTTCATGCCGGATTTCCGCGATTTACCGGAGTTCATGCCGGCGGCCGAGTTCGAGGCGCGCTTCGGCACGGTGGGTTCTCCGGCCTACCTCGCCATACTCGAGGAAATCGAGGACCGAATCAGTCGGCTGCCACTGTTCTTGCCGTAACCACGGTGAGCCAGCCTTCGTAGCCGAGCAGCAGCCCCACGCCCGGCATCTCGATGGCCATCTTGAACAGCAAGCGACCGCTGGCATCTGTCGCTTCGTAGGCGTCGACGTCAGGGGCGAGGCTGTCGGGCAATGGAATGCCGGCCATGCTCCAGCCGACACACTGCCAGCGCAGCTGTTGCTCGCGTACGCTGAGCGTGAAGAAAAACGTGAAAAGACCGTAGTCTTCCCGCAGCAGGTTCTGCTTGTGCACGCGCGAAAGCGACGTTGAAAAAGCCGCCGCCCCGCACTGACGCAGCAGACGTTCGCGGACTTCGCTGCGCAGCACCTTGACGACAGCTGCCGAGCGCGCGGCGGGCCCCGGCAATCCCGCCAGCTGGCGCAGCAGGCGCGCCAGCAAGCCCATGCTGCCGCTGACCTCGACCTCGCCCTCGAAATGCCCCAGGCGGGCCTCGTGGAAGTGCCTTACGACCTCGGGCAGATTCTGGTAGCTGCTGCGCAGCACGAGCTGGAAGAGGTTGTGCATGGGCAGTGCCTGACAGAGTGGGTTTACGGCATTATCCCGGCAAGCAGCCAGACCCAACAATAGCGTCGGCGGGGTCAGTCGCGGCAGCAGGGGCAGCCGGCCGGTTGCAGCAGCATCAGCGCCTGCTGCAGCCGCTGCTCCTCGGTACCGCTGCTGAACGCATAATCGAGATCACGGGCGTCGAGCTCCTGACGGTAGCGATCAAACAACTGCGGCCGCTGGTGTGGATGTTCGCGCTGTGGATCGGCGATCCAGGGAATCCGGTGGTCGCAGAGCAGGTAGGTGCGCCGACCCTGGACGAGGCTCTCCGCGAACAGCGACTGCAGGGCCGGAGCGACGCGACCGAAACGGACCTCGCTCCACACCAGCAGCACCAGCAGGTCGGTGTCGCAGACCAGTACGGCCGGGTTGCTGGCCAGGGCTGCCTGCTCGCGGGCGAGCTGTTCGCGGGCGATCGTCAGAAGATCCCCTTCGCTGTAACGGTAGTGACCCTCGGCATGGAAACGGGCGTCGAGAAATTCGCGGGCTACCTCGGCGACGACGGGAGCTCCCAGCGCCTGCCCCAGGGCTGTGGCCAACGTGGTCTTGCCGCAGGATTCGGGTCCGGTGGTGATCAGCAGGTGGGAAGCGAGAGGGGTCGTCATGGCGGCATGATAATGCAGCGATGGGTACGGGCGGCAGCGCGGGCGTGCATCGGGTTGTCAGTCCCTGCTGCCCTCGCTATATTGGATCGGGAATAACGGACTTCCGGACCTGTCATGCTGCTGCGTTTTTCGCTCATGCTGTTGCTGTGGCTGCTGGTCGCGCCCCTGCGCGCAGAGCAGCTCACCATTGCCGCCGCCTCGGACCTGCGCTTTGCGATGGAAGACGTGGTGGAACTGTTCCGTCGGCAGCAGCCGGCGGATCGCATCGACGTGGTATACGGTTCCTCGGGCAAGTTCGTGGCCCAGATCGGGCAGGGTGCCCCCTACGACCTGTTCTTTTCCGCCGACAGCCGCTATCCGCAGCAGTTGGTCGAGGCGGGGCTGGCCGGTTCCGCCGTGAAGCCTTATGCGCTTGGACGGCTGGTGCTGTGGAGCAAGGACTTCGACGCTGCGGGCCTCAGTCTGCAGGATCTGGCCGATCCCCGTTTCCGCCATATCGCCATCGCCAATCCGGAGCACGCACCCTACGGCCAGCGTGCGGAGGAAGCGCTACGTGCCGCCGGGGTCTGGGAGGCCGTCGAGTCGCGTCTGGTGCTGGGGGAGAACATCGCCCAGACCGCACAGTTCGTGGAAACGGGCAATGCCGATATCGGCCTCATTGCCCTGGCGCTGGCCCTCAATCCCGCGCTGGCAGCCACAGGCGGGCATGCGCTGATACCCGACTCCCTGCATTCGCCGCTCCTGCAGGCCTTCGTGATCACGAAGCGAGCCGAACACAAGCCGCTGGCGGCGGCCTTTGCCGCTTTTCTCGCCACGCCGGCGATCGTTGCGGTGCTGCAGGAACACGGCTTCTCGCTGCCGGCCGCGCCCTGAGCGGCATGGGCGGCCGCTGACCGACGCGCTGCATTACCAAGGCAGCTCCGTGGCCCGCCACAGATACCAGCTCGCCACCGTCCGGTAAGGCGCCCAGCGCTCGCCGTGCAGGCGCAGTGAGGCGGGTGAGGGCAGTTCGTCGAGACCCTGCAGCAGCATGAAACCCTTGCGCACGCCGTAATCATCGACGGGCAGCACGTCGACCCGGCCCAGGCGGAACATCAGCAGCATTTGCACGGTCCAGCGACCGATGCCGCGCACGTGGGTCAGTGTGTCGATGATGCTGTCGTCGTCCATGGCCTGCAGCGCCGGCATCGTCGGCAGGGTGCCCTGCAGCATCCGCGCAGCCAGATCGCGCAAGGCGAGTTGCTTGTTGCGTGACAGGCCCGCGCTCTGCAGTTGCGCGTCTCTGGCGCCGGCGATGTCTGCTGCGGTGAATGCGGCTTCCTGGCCAAACAGGGAGGCCGTGCGCCGGAAGATCGTCTCGGCGGCCTTGCCGTGCAGTTGCTGGAATACGATGGCGCGAGCCAGCGCGAGGAAGAGATCCTGCGACTCGTTGACGACCAGCCGGCAGGGACCCACGCGCGCCATCAATGTCGCCAGCGTGGGGTCGGCCTTGGCCAGCAGTCGCCTCGCCCGCCGCAGCAGCACCGGGTCGTCGACGCGCCCATTCACGGCGAGTCCCTGCATCCGGCCCGGTCCGACGGCGTCATTGCATGAAGCCGCCTTGCCAATCTTCCTGCGCACGGGAAATCAGGTAGGCGTGGATATCGTCAGCCTGCGCCTCGGTCAGGGTCTCCTGTCGCGGCATGCCCTTGTCCGCGCGGGTACCCAGCAGCACGATACTGTTGAATTCAGCGTGCACCTCGCTCGTCATGTAGCGCAGGTCCTTGAGACCTCCGATAGCGTTCTGGCCGTGGCAGAGCTGGCAGGTGCCGGCAAAAAGCTGTTCGCCACGCGCCACCTGCGCTTCCGGGTATTGCGTGGCTGGCGGTGCCACCAACTCGGCCGGGGCCGGCGGTGGCGGCAGCTGTACGCCGCTGGCATCGAGCGCAAACACCAGCAGCCGCGCCGGTGCGTAGCTGAAGGGTACACCTCCCTCGTTGAGTCCGTAGACCAGGGCACTGTTCCAGCCGGCATTGAGGGCGATGTATTGGCGGCCATCCACCTCGTAGGTGATCGGGCCACCCGGCGCGACGCTGTCGATAGGCTGTTCCCATAGCAATTCGCCCTTGTCGGCGCTGTAGATCGACAGCGTCTTGCGGATGGTGCTCTGCAGCACCAGATTGCCGGCGGTAGTCAGCGTGCCGCCGTTGCCCGAGTGGGGGTGCGGTACGCGCCAGACCTCCCGCTGCTGCACCGGATCCCAGGCCAGCAGGTAGCCTTTCTCGTTGTCCTGCATTTGCTGGTTGAGGGTCCGCCGCAGGTCGGGGTTGCCGCGTCCGCCGGCCCAGGTGGAGCTGCCAAGGCGGAAGTTCAGCTCGTCGGCCACCGAGTACACCTGATAGGTCTCCTGGGCGGGGATATAGACGAGTCCGGTTTGCGGATTGAAGGACATGGGGTTCCAGCTGTGCCCGCCGCCGAAACCGGGGCTGAGCAGCACCGGCTCGCTGCTGGGGTAGGCCACGTTGTTGAGCACGGGGCGGCCGGTGGCCATGTCGACGTGCGAGGACCAGTTGGTGTTCGGCACATAGTGCTCGGCCGACAGCAGCTCGCCCGTCTCCCGGTCGATGACGTAGAAGTAGGCGTGCTTGGGTGCGTGCATCAGCACCTTGCGTTCCACGCCGTCCAGGGTCAGCTCGCCCAGCAGCGGCTGCGAGGTGCAGTCGTAGTCCCACTGTTCCGAGGGGACTTCCTGATAGTGCCAGCGGTATTCGCCGGTGCTGGCGTCCACGGCAACGATGGAACACAGGAACAGGTTGTCGCCGCCCTGGGGGCTGCGGAATTTCATGTGGTGCGGCGAGCCGTTACCGGTCGGAAAGTAGACGAGGTTGAGCTCGGGGTCATAGGCGATGCCATCCCAGTTATTGCCGCCGCCGCCCTGCTTCCACCACTCACCGGTCCAGGTGGCAGCCGCCATGGCCATCACCGGATCGGAGGCTTCGCCGTCGGCTTTGCCGGGCTCGCCGGGCACAATGAAAAAGCGCCAGACCTTTTCCCCGGTGTCGGCGTTGTAGGCCGTCATGTAGCCGCGTGAGCCAACATCACCGCCGCTGTTGCCGATGACCACGAGTCCGTTGGCAATGCGGGGTGCACCGGTGATCGACAGCGGCTGACCGGGCAGTTTGGTGTCGGTTTCCCAGAGCTTGCTGCCGGAGGCTGCATCCACCGCGATCAGGCGTCCGTCGAGTGCCGGGATGATGATCTTGCCGTTCCAGGCAGCCACACCGCGGCTGACCGTACCGCAGCAGGTGATGCGTGAGTATTCCGGCGGGACCTTGGGGTCGTACTGCCACAGCTTTTCACCCGTGGCGGCGTTGTAGGCCGTGGTGACGCTCCACGCGGAAATGTTGTAGAGCACACCGTCGACCACCAGCGGCGTGCCTTCCACCCCTCGCAGCGTGCCGAGTTCTGCATACCAGGCGAGCCCGAGCCTGCCGACAGTCTGGTCATTGATGGCGCTGAGGGTGCTGAAGCGCTGTTCCTTCCAGGTACCGCCGTAGTTCACCCAATTCTGTGGCTCACTGGCCGCTGCCGCGTAGCGGGCCTGATGCATGGCGGCCGCCGTCGGACCTGCCGCCGGCGCGGCCGCTGCCGCGGAGGAGGCGGTCTCCTCTGCTGGCGGATTGCAGCCCCACAGCGACAGGATGAGGATGAAAAGTGGCAAGCCGGGCAGGGGGAAGCGGGACATGGGAGGCAGCCTCGAAGCAGCAGGTGCCGACTCGGAGGCCGGGCGACAGGTGACTGCGGCGGAGTAAAGCAGCCCGTGCTCAGGGATTCAAGGAAGCCCTGGTATGGCTGCCCACCACGCCCGATCGGCCATGCCGCTGCAAGACAGGCAGGCCTGGGGATGCCCGAAGAAGCCCTACTCAGAACCCGATGTAGTAGCGCAGCCGGTAAGGCGTGTCGGAGAGCTTGCCCCCCTGGTAACGCGGTCGGAACAGCGATTTACCCAGCACTTCCCGCAGTCGCTGCTCCATGGCCTCGTCGACGTTGCCGGCCCGATCCAGCAGCTTGATGGCGGCCGCCCGGCCATTCTTCTTGACTGCAAAGGACACATCGAACCAGCCCAGCCAGTGGACGGAGGCATCGGCGGCAATGCCGAGGCGCTGACGGCTGTTCGGCGCCGACATGAAGGCCGGCAGTGTGACCGGGGTGGCCGGCTCGATCAGTACAGCGGCTCGTTCCTTCACCACATTATTCGCCTCGAAGAACTGGAAGGCCGCGTCGTACTTGTCCGTCGCCTGCTTGCCGCGAGCAAACATGAGGTCCCAGTCGGCCTCCTCCAGTAGTGTCGACACGATCTGCTCCGCTGTGCGTGCCTTGTTGCGGTCGACATATTCCAGCGCGCGGCCGAAGGAGGTGACCCCCTCCTGGTACTCATCCGAGGTGAGGGCGGCCTGCGCACTGGTGTTGAGTCGCGTGCCGGTGGCGGAACTGCGGCGGGTGAGAAAAAAATCCGGGTCGTACAGCACGTTGTCGCGGTGCATGCTGAGCAGCAGCGTGGTCTGGAAGCGGCGTTCCAGCGGTAGCAGGACGGGGTTGGCAGGATCGTTGGCCTGCAGCAGCAGACTCAGTGCCTTCAGGTAGCTGTTACGGGCGAGAAACAGGTTGTAGAGCGTGGATTGCAACTGGTTGCCGCCGTCCTGCATGGCCGCCAGTTCGCCGGCAGTGCCACCGAGCGGTGAGTTGTTGCGCATGCTGGCGAAGCGGGCTGAGTCCATGTGGGTGACGCTTTGGGCGATCGTCGATTCGTCGATGAACACCTGCAGGTTCCAGTCGGCAAATGCCAGATAGGCCTCGGCGGCGGCGGGGCTGTCCTCGCCGGCGGCAGCCACCGCCGCGTCCAGTTGCTGCTGGTGGGCGGCGAGCTGCTCGGCCCGCGTCCCCGTCTCCGCGGCAGCCGGTCGGGCAGCGCTCAGGGCAGGATCGAAGAGGGTGAAGACAGGGTTGCCGGATTCGCCAGCGGGCAGGGGCTGCGGCTCGAAAAGCAGCTGCGAAGGCGTAGTCGCGAGCTCGGCAGCACCGGCGGGTGCCGCGGCCAGTACGACCAGCGACACCAGCAACACCAGCCACAGATGTCGGAAGAGTGGCTGAAGACGGAGGTCTGCCATGGAGGGTCCTGACGTGAGTCGCGGCATGGGCTGGGGGCCGTGACCGGGAAGAATGCGACTGGCGAGTGCTGACACACTGCAGCGTGGGCAAGACTAGCCGGCGGTCCGGCGACCGGCAAGCGACGGCGCGTAACGGATTGCCGCCCACTGCCGAATCTGCCTACCGTTCCGGCCAACGTCAGTCCAACCGAAACCCGCCAAGAGGTTGTCATGAAGTCCGCCCTTACCGCGTTCCGCTGCAGTGTCCTGTTGTTCACCAGTTGCATCGCCCCGCTCGCAGAGGCTCAGGCCCTGCCGACGGACCTGGACCCGGTATCGAAGGCGCGGCGATGCTCAGGATGCCAGCAGGAGCAGCAGCGCCAGAATGCCCAGCACCGCATGCAAGGCCACGGCAATCAGCGGGGGTGCCGTGCGGAATTCACGCCGGGTGAGCCTGAGGGCCAACAGCACGAGTCCGCCGAGCAAGGCCAGCCCCCACAGCAGCGCGGCCAGGTTCTGCAGTTTGTTGGTGGGTTCTGTGCTTAGCGCGTACAGCAGCAGGCCGAGGCCACCCGCGGCCGACAGGGCATGCGCCAGCGCCAGGGGCAGCGAGCCGCGCCGGCGGCGCAGGGCCAGCACCACCAGCGCCACACCCAGCAGCAGGGCCAGGGCAAGGACCCCAATGGCGCTCGCCATCATGGGGTGGGCAACGGGCAGGGGGGTGAAAAACACCGCGCCGGCGGAAAGACAAGCCGGAGAACGGTGGCTAATAACGGCAGGAAATGGCGCGCCCGGAGGGACTCGAACCCCCGACCAACTGGTTCGAAGCCAGTTACTCTATCCAGCTGAGCTACGAGCGCAGGAGTAGCGATTATCACCGAGTTCTTCCGGGTTTTCCGGCCTATTTTTTCCAGCACCAGCGCGTGGCGATCTCGGCGCCTTGCGCCAGCGCCTCGAGTTTCATCCATACTACGCCGGGATCGAT